>JBQCIS010000340.1:0-25545 GCA_051953515.1 Mucilaginibacter sp. | reverse complement strand
TAAATTATAAATATTATATCGATAAAAAAAAATTTTTTAAAATTATTTTTCAGATGGTTTCAATATATTTTTTTCACTTTTTAATTTCTTAAATAATAAGATGAAACTTAATTTAAAGCGGCCGCTGGCTTTTTTCGATCTTGAAGCTACCGGCACTACCATAGGCGTTTACAGGATAGTGGATATTTCCGTAATCAAGGTAAATGTTGATGGTAGCGAAGAGGTAAAAACCTGGCGCATTAACCCTGAAATGCCCATCCCTGTAGAATCATCACTGATACATGGCATTTATGATGAGGATATTAAAGATGAGGCTGTTTTTAAGGCAATAGCGCAGGATGTAGCCGAATTTATAGGCGAAAGCGATCTGGCGGGTTTTAATTCCAACAAGTTTGATATTCCAATGCTGATGGAAGAGTTTCTGCGTGCCGGAGTGGATTTTGATCTGGATAACCGTTTCTTTGTTGATGTGCAGAATATTTTCCACCAGATGGAGCAACGTACACTAAAGGCCGCGTACCAGTTTTATTGCCAGAAGGAGATTAAGAACGCGCATTCAGCCGAAGCTGATACGCGTGCTACCATGGAAGTACTGATAGCGCAGATAGCCAGATATGAGAATGCCGAGTGGGAGGACAAGAAAGGTAATAAGGTTGTACCGGTTGTGAATGATGTAGAAGCTTTACATAAATTTACCAACCTAAGCCGCCCGGTGGATTTTGCCGGTCGTATGGTTTATAACGAGCACGGCGACGAAATATTCAATTTCGGGAAGCATAAAGGCAAAAAGGTTGAAGATGTGTTCAGCATTGAGCCAAGCTATTATGCATGGATGATGCAGGGCGATTTTCCGCTGTATACCAAGCGCAAGCTGGAAATGATATACAACAGGTTCAGTGCCAAAAAAAATGCCGAAAAGCTGGCTAACAAAAGCGCCCTGCCCAAACCGGTTGTTCAGATGGCGAAACCTGCTCAAAACCAGTATAATCAGCAAAAAGATTTCAGAAAGCCTGACGGGCAAAGAAATAATAACCAGCAACAATACAACAAGCCCTTTAAAAAGAAAGACGAACCGGCAAAGCCCGTTAATGACGATATGCTGAAAATGCTGGCGGATAAATTTAAAAAAGGATAGTCCTCTAAAATGTCATTACGCGGAGTGAAGAGGCCCGCGCGAGTGAATGACAAGGCAATCTCTGTGCATGATAGCCGCCTATCTGTAAACGCAGAGATTGCTTCATTTTTCGCAATGACGCGTTGAAATTATTTTTCACGCAGAAACTCAATATTTCTTTTTAACCCACTAAACCTGGTGCGTTTTACAGGGGAGTCTTTAAATATTTTCCTGAATACATCTTCTGTTATTTCTTCCCAATCATGTTTGCTCATGCTCAATAATTCATTTGCTGGTTCAAATGCCTGTTCGGTATGCAAAACTGAAAAACGGTTCCAGGGGCAAACGTTCTGGCAAACATCACAGCCGAACATCCAGTTGTCCATTTTTCCTTTAAATTCATTTGGGATAGCATCTTTAAGTTCGATAGTGAGGTAGGAGATACACCGGCTACCGTTTACAATATAAGGCGCAACTATTGCATCGGTAGGGCAGGCGTCTATACAACGGGTACAAGTGCCGCAATGATCTGCCGCTGGCTCAATATCATATTCCAGCTCCAGATCAACGATCAATTCTGCAAGGAAAAAAAATGATCCTGATTTTTTATTAATAAGATTGGCGTTTTTGCCTACCCAGCCCAAACCGGCTTTTTTTGCCCAGGCCTTGTCCAATACCGGAGCCGAATCTACAAACGCCCTACCGCTAACTTCTCCAATATTTTCATTAATAAAATGCATCAACTCCTTTAGCTTGTCTTTTATAACAAAGTGATAGTCGGTACCATAGGCATATTGGGATATTTTCGGGGCACCTGGATCGGATTGTTTGTTTTTGGTGTAATAGTTTAGTCCAAGTGAAATTACAGACCTGGCACCGTCTACCAGCAGGCGGGGATCGAGACGTTTATCGAAGTGGTTTTCCATGTACTGCATTTCGCCATGCATGTTGTTTTTCAACCAGTTTTCGAGTCGTGGTGCTTCTTCTTCAAGAAAGCCGGCTTTAGCAATGCCACAGAACATAAAGCCGAGCCGTTTTGCCTCGGATTTAATCAGATCTGAATATCCCTGTTTACTAGGCTGCTGCACAAATGCAAAGATAATATATTGCTATAAATCGGCTTTATGCAACTGCTTGACATATTTGTTATAATCAACCGGTTAAATATTGTTGCATTGGAATAATATTTGTAACGTTTGGTTAAAATGTAGAACATGCTGCAACGGATAAAGGATTTGCCAAGGCACGTCGCGGGGATACACGCTGTTGGTGAAGTTACGGTGAATGATTACGAGAAAGTGCTTGAGCCTATACTTGATGAGAAAGTAAGTAACGTAGGTGATATTAATTATTTAGTGGTACTGGAAACAAAAGGATCGCATTTTACGCCTGCTGCGTTATGGCGAGACCTTAAACTGTTGGTTAAATACTATCGTAGATGGAATAAAGTAGCAGTGGTCACCGACAGGCGGGGGATAGAGTGGTTCTCTGATGTTTTTAAGTTCGTTATTCCCTGTGAATCAAAAGGTTTTCCGCTGAAAATGTTGGGCGATGCCATTATATGGGTGTCCAAAAGGTAAGGTAAGTGATTTTAATTTGACATAGAGTTGTTTTTAGTGGTCATTTTTTTAATGATTTTCCTGAAAATAATACTGTAATTTCCTGAAATGTATACAAAAAAAAGCCCTTTGCAATTACAAAGGGCTTTTTTGTATACATGCTTATGTTTAGAAACTTTGTTTGATGTTTTTGCTTAAAGACTTTGTA
Organism: Mucilaginibacter sp.; assembly: GCA_051953515.1. Classification (GTDB taxonomy): domain Bacteria; phylum Bacteroidota; class Bacteroidia; order Sphingobacteriales; family Sphingobacteriaceae; genus Mucilaginibacter. The sequence goes on along the minus strand of JBQCIS010000340.1, from coordinate 22,664 downwards.
GTCCAGTAACCACTATCCAATATACGACGAACAGTCATTAGCGGGTCAGACGGGTCGCGTTTGTCAGCTAACTGAAATGCCATCTTAAAGCCATGTCTACGCAGTTCAGGCAAGCTTGCCTTGTTCCATATACCAAAAGGGTAGGCAAAGTAATCCATTTTTTTACCGGTGATTTCTTCCAGTTTTTTAGTTGGCTTATCAATCTGTATCACCCAATCATCCTTTTTAGGGTTCGGGTCGTGTTTGTATTTGCTTACCATGTGGTGATCCCATGTATGGCTGGCTATTACGTTTCCTTCGTCTGATAACTGTTTTACCTGTGCAGAATTCATATAATGCGGCCTGCCTAATGATACGGTCATGATAAAGAATACGCCTTTAAAGCCATATTTTTTCATTTCCGGACGTGCCACATTCCATTGATCAAGGTCGGTATCATCAAACGTCAGCATAATAGGTTTGCTTGGCAGCGGGGTGCCTTTCGTCAGATAATTATACAATTGATCCGGAAGAATGGTGTGATAACCGCTATCAGCAAGCATTTTAAGATGAGCCTTGAATGCTGCCGGCGGAATGATGTAATCCTTGTCGTTTCTTGAGTCTTTCGGGCGCCAGTCGCGTATCTGGTGGTAGCATAATATGGGCACCTGTTTGCGGGCCATTATAGCTGCTGTGTTTCCTTGCGCATTGGCGGCAAATGCTCCCATTACACCTAATGACAGAATAGAAAAAATACGTTTTATCATAGTATTTCCGATGTTTTAATAATTATTTAACAGTGACTAAAGTAATATATTTTACCTGTTTGAAAATTTTAATTTATGAACAATTTTAAACCTTGCCTTCCTATAAAATTATCTTTTTGCCTTCCTTTGCCGAGCGCTTTGCGGCATCAAGTATCTGCATTACTACCATGTTGTAATTAAGCGACGACAAATCGTTGGTGCCAGGCAACTGGTGATGCAATACTGCTGCCAGGTAAATAACAGGGTCATTTATAGGCGCGGCCAATGGCGGAACATCCTTTGAGCCTACTATCTTTTCGCGCATTCGGCTAACTATATGGCTGGTGTCCAACGCGTGTAAATAACCGGTTTCGCCAAATACCTCAAAATCCTTTATGGAGAAAGGCCAGTTCCATGAGCCTTCAATTTCGCCAACCGCGCCGGGATACTCAACCAGAATGGTTGCATCGTCGTCTACTTTGGGATAAATATTTGGTTTATAGTGACGGGTGATAGCTGTTACTGCAATTGGTTTTTGACCGTGCATCATCCAGGTCATCAGATCTGCGCCATAGCAACCAAAGTCATTCAGCGCCCCGGCACCGTTTAGTACGGGGTCGGTTAGCCAAGCTAAAAACTCCTCGCTGCAACCAATTTCTTTCGGCCCCTGGTGCCCGTCGTGCGCAACCATACGTTTTACAGAACCAATCTTGCCAGAAGCAACGGTGTTGTAGATATCCCAGTTTGACTGGTACCAGGTGGTTTCGTAATTGGTTAATACCAGTGTATGATATTGATTGGCTAATTGCTCCATGCGTTTTGCCTGCTGTAATGTAGCTGCTAAGGGCTTCTCTACCATTACCGGGATACCAAGAGGTGCACATACCTCAACAATATCTACATGGTTGGCTGCGGCGTTGTAGCCTAACACGGCATCAGGCTTTGTTTTAATTACGGCAGTTCTCAGGTCGGTGTAAAATAATGAATCCGGTATATGGAATATCTTTCCAAATTTCGCCCAAAGGGCTTTACTTGGCTCTGCAATGCCAACAATGGTAACTTTGCCATCGCGGTAGCGGTTCAGTATGCCATAAACATGGTTATGGTTCAGGCCGGCTACAACTACTCTTAAATTGCTTTGGGCAGCTGCAGTTACAGCAAAAGCAATTGCTAAAACCGTTGTAAGGATAACGGCTTTCAGATTTTTAATACGTTTCATGATAGTTTGGTATTGATGTTTTTTAGAAAAGCGATGGATTGCCGCCATGCCTGAGTTTACCCAAGTGCTTGTAAGCGCTTTCGGTAGCCTCGCGGCCACGGGCAGTACGCATCAGGAACCCTTCCTGTATCAGGAATGGCTCGTAAACCTCTTCAATAGTGCCTTCATCTTCACCTACGGCTGTAGCTATGGTTTTTAATCCAACCGGGCCGCCTTTAAATTTATCAATGATGGTGAGCAATATCTTGTTATCCATTTCATCTAAACCGTGCTCATCCACATTGAGGGCGTTGAGGGCATATTTTGCAATGGAGGTATCAATATTACCATCGCCTTTTATTTGCGCGAAATCTCGTGTGCGGCGGAGCAGGGCATTGGCGATACGCGGTGTGCCACGGCTGCGGCGGGCTATCTCATAAGCGCCCTCGTCTGTTATTGGTGTGCGCAGGATAGCCGCCGAACGCATAATGATGGTAGTAAGCAATTTGGCATCGTAATATTCCAATCGTGAATTGATGCCGAAACGAGCACGCAAAGGAGCGGTGAGCAAACCGGAGCGGGTGGTGGCACCAACCAGCGTGAATGGGTTGAGCGATATTTGTACGGAGCGGGCATTAGGGCCGCTTTCTAACATAATATCGATCTTGAAATCTTCCATTGCCGAATACAGGTATTCTTCAACCAGCGGACTAAGGCGATGTATCTCGTCAATGAACAGAATATCGCCGGTTTCAAGATTGGTGAGTAAGCCGGCAAGATCGCCGGGTTTATCCAGCACAGGGCCTGAGGTGATTTTTATACCCACGCCCATCTCATTGGCAATAATGTGCGAAAGAGTGGTTTTTCCCAGTCCCGGCGGCCCATGGAGTAAAACATGGTCAAGCGCTTCGCCACGCTGGCGTGCGGCCTGTACAAATATTTTTAAGTTGGTTAATATTTTATGCTGAACGGTAAAATCCTCAAAAGCCTGTGGGCGCAAAACCTTTTCAATGTCACGTTCGGTAGCAGAAAGGCGCTCGCGGTTGGGATCCAAGTTTTCGTTCATCATTGCCAACGAAATTAGTATTTTATTTTTTAGTCCGGAAGTCCGTAAGTCAGAAAAGTCGGAAAGAAATTAATGGAGTTCGTTGAGCTTTCGGACTTCTCAGTCTTTTTCGGCATTCGGACTAATTTCATCCCTCAGGATACTTCCTGAAAATACTGTTTATACGCATTTGTATCACACCGAAAAATGCTTCGCGGAAGATACGGGTAGACATTTTGGACGTGCCGGCTGTGCGGTCGGTGAATATGATAGGGATCTCAACCAGTTTAAAGCCATGTTTAAGCGCAGTGTACTTCATTTCTATCTGGAAGGCGTACCCAACAAACTTTATTTTGTCAAGATTAACAGTTTCAAGTACTTTTCTGCGATAGCACATAAAACCGGCGGTAGAATCCTGAATGTTAATGCGTGTAATGAAACGAACATAAACAGATGCAAAGTAGCTCATCAATACACGGCTCATTGGCCAGTTAACCACGTTAACACCTTTAATATAACGCGAACCTATGGCAGCATCGGCATCATTGCAGGCCTGCCTTAACCGCAGCAGATCATCCGGATTGTGCGAAAAGTCGGCGTCCATTTCAAAAATATAGTCGTATTGCCTTGCAACCGCCCATTTAAAACCATGAATGTAAGCCGTACCAAGGCCCTGTTTACCCGCGCGCGTTTCCATAAAAAGGTTATCAGGGTATTCGTCCTGTAAGCCTTTTACGATCATTTGCGTGCCATCTGGCGAGCCGTCGTCTATAATAAGTACGTGAAAATCATAAGGAAGATCAAATATCTTGCGGATCATCCGCTCGATGTTTTCCTTTTCGTTGTAGGTGGGTATAATTACTATGCTGTCTGGCACTTAATCTAAGATAGTGGGGTTTGAACCGTCAAAAATACAGGATTTTTATTATCTATAAAAAATAAAAAACAGGATAGTTGTAGCTATCCTGTTTCGTGTAACGCTGTAAAAGATGATATAGTCTTTTATAGTATTAAATTCTTTCTTTTTCGCCTAATGATTCCGGGCCGGTTTCAGCCTCTGGTTCGTCAATATAATTTCGTTGTTTCATGTGCGGTGCAACAAAAATGAATACCACAACAAATGCCATAATAAAAATCACCCAGAACCAATAATAGTTGGCATTATCCGAACCATGAAGGTATTTTTCAAATATACCATGGTTTGCAATATTGCCGTTCACCATTGCTGTTAATTCGTTACCCACCGCCACAACCAGCAGCCAGATGGCGGTCATGGTGCTTTTCATTGATTTTGGCGCATGCGTGTAGGCGTATTCCAGACCGGTTATAGATACCAGTACTTCGGCTGCAGATAAGATCACGTAAGCAAATATCTGCCACCATACAGAAGGATGGCCGCCACTGTCTATCATAGATTGCGTATATGCAGCTATAGCAAATGATAGTGCGGTTAAAACAAGCCCGAACCCTAACCGGCGCAATGGGGTAGTTTTAAGTCCCATTTTATCAAACCATGGATATATCCAGTAATTGAATACTGGGATAAATATCAGCAGGAACACAGGGTTAAATGTTTGTACCTGCCCCGCAATGATGGTGAATTTTGTAAAACCAAGATTAATGGTACGATCGAGCTTAGCAGCCTGTAATACCCATTCTGAAAGGTTTTGATCCCAAACGGCCCAAAAGCCAAGTGCAAAAAAGAATACAGCCATTACGCGGTAAACGGCTTTTATACCTTCAACACGTTCAGAATCATACCGACCTTTTGCAACATCAAGCCAATGCTGGCCTTTTTCTTTTTTGCTACGATGGAACAGCGCGTAAAGCGATATGAAAACAAAATTGTTTTTATTTACTCCTTTTGGCGGTACACGCACATACATTTTGCGCCCGCTAAAGAATATAATGGTAGCAATCAACATCAATATTCCCGGGATACCAAAGGCAAGTTTAGGACCATAGTTCTGATAAACCCATGGAATAAGGATAGTGGAAAATACTGAACCTGCGTTAATGCTAAAATAAAACCAACCGTAAACCTTTGATAAAAGGTCCTGATTAGACGAGTCGAACTGGTCGCCTACGTTAGCCGAGACACATGATTTAATACCACCTGCACCTACTGCAATAAGTATCAGGCCAAAAGAAAACATAGAAAGGTTATCAGTGTAAGAGGCAAGACACAGATTGCCTAAACAATATACAAGGGATATATAAAGAATTACCTTGTACTTGCCAAAAAACCAGTCGGCAACTATGCCGCCAACCATTGGCATAAAATAAGCAAGTGCAACAAACGTATGTGTTTGCTCATTGGCCAAGGCTTCTGCATGGTTTTGCAGGCCGGCAATTTTATGTGGGTTAAAGAATTGTGCGATCAGAAAGGTCGCCAATATCGACCGCATACCGTAAAAGCTGAAACGCTCGGCTGCTTCGTTGCCGATAATAAAGGGCACAGCCTTCGGGAAACGCGACTTTTTTTGTACAGGAGGGTCTAATGCAATGTTATCTTGCGCCATAAATCAATCAGTTAAAAATTGTTCTAAAATACTATTATTCTGCTAAACCCAAATTTTATATCGATTGAAAAGCAGAATAATAGGTGTTGTTTTGATTAATTGTTGTAAAGCAGTTAATTAATGCTCTGTTTAATTGCTGCTTTGTTCAACCTTTGAGGCCCTTTTAGGGGCAATATATTCATCATCGTGCGCATCGGGGATATTACGCATATCAAGATTTTCAACCAGCATCCAATGGCCGTTTTTTAGCTTATAACCATCGTAGGTAAGGTCGGGGCCATAACTTTTAGGGTCATTTTTGTGGCCATCGTCCGGCGGTGCAAGATGATCGAACACGATCAAATCCTGCTCTGGTACAAAACGCAGCAGCATTGAAGCCTGGCGGGTGTATTCAAAAATAATACGCTTTTTATTCTTGCTTAGGCCAAATTCGGCACCGCCAAAAACAGGCATATCGTTTTTGAAGGATAATATCTCGATCACTTTCTTGGTTGATTCAGCATTATTGCCTTTCCAGCCAAGCAAGGTGTAATATTGATGTTCGCCATTAACCTTTATGATCTTGTAGTATTGTGCACCATACCATTTGCGGTTACTTAATACCGAATCCTCGGGACTTTTTAAGAGCGGCGTATAATCTTCCAGTGGAAAAAGCTTTAATCCGCCGCCGGTATTCATCTGTATAGCCCCATAAAAGCGGTAGCTGCCATCGTCATTCATTACATGCCAGCTAAAAATACGAAAGCGATTGTCCGGCGAATTTTGTATGCTGATGGTTTTTAATGAATCAAACGGAAAAAGGAACGAATTAGGCACTTTAAGCGCACTTACCAAGGTTTTAATAAACTCATAATTAGCATTTTTACGCTCAAGGTCGTTCTCGTTATTGATGAATGTTTTTCCCAGTTCAGCAAGGCTGTCCTGGTAAGCCTGTAATCTTTTTATATTGCCGCTTTCGTCAGAATGCTGTGCAAAAGCACAGGTAACCGGAAGCGCAAATAAAATGACGCAGGCAATCAGTAGTTTTTTCATCGATACTATTAACGCAAATTCTCAATAATAATTGCACTTGCGCCACCTCCTCCGTTGCAAATACCGGCAGCGCCGTATTTGCCGCCATTTTGCTTCAAAACGCTCAACAGGGTTACAACAATTCGGGCGCCAGACGCACCAAGCGGGTGCCCTAACGAAACCGCGCCGCCATTTACATTTACTTTTGCAGGGTTGAGCTTTAAAACCTGGTTGTTGGCAATGGCTACTACCGAGAACGCTTCATTTATCTCGAAATAATCCATATCATCTGCCGATAGGCCAGCCCTTTGCAGCGCCAGGGGAATAGCTTTTGATGGCGCAGTGGTGAACCATTCGGGAGCCAATTGTGCATCGGCATAGGATATAATGCGCGCGAGTGGCTTTATACCCATCGCTTCGGCTCTTTCACTACTCATTAATACAACAGCTGCTGCACCATCATTTAGGGTGGATGCGTTGGCTGCTGTTACAGTGCCATCTTTTTGAAATACCGGCTTTAGCAAAGGTATTTTATCAAACTTTACGGTTTTGGGTTCCTCGTCGTCCGTGAAAAGGATAACGTCGCCTTTTTTATCTTTTAATTCAACAGGGGTGATCTCACCTTTAAATTTACCCTCGCTTTGCGCCTTTTGCGATCGTTTGTATGATTCGATGGCATATTCGTCCTGATCCTCACGACTGATGTTACATTCGGCCGCACAAAGTTCAGCTGCAGAACCCATGTGGTAGTCTTTGTAAACATCCCAAAGGCCGTCCTTTACCAGCCCGTCAATGATCTGGCCGTTACCCAGGCGATATCCGTTCCGTGCTTTATCGAGGTAATAGGGCACATTGCTCATGCTTTCCATACCGCCGGCCACAACAATATCATTTTGCCCGAGCGCAATGCTTTGCGCCCCCAGCATAATAGCCTTCATGCCGGATGCGCACACTTTATTGATAGTAGTTGCAGGCAGATAGGGCAGGCCTGCAAAAATTGCCGCCTGCGTTGCCGGTGCCTGCCCAATATTGGCCGACATGACATTGCCCATAAAAACTTCCTGAATATTTTCAGGGGTTAAACCAGATTGTTCTACAGCTGATCTGATAACGATGCTGCCTAATTGTGTGGCACTTAACGATGCCAGGCTGCCGCCAAAACTGCCAATAGGGGTACGCGTGGCAGCTACTATTACTACTTCTCTCATAAAGGTCAATTGTTAAACAAAGGTAGCAATTGAGCGCTCAATCTAAATCAGCGTTCCAAAAAAAGAAAATGCACGTATAGAGAAACTTATTAATTTTGCATGTTATAAAGTAAATGGCAACCATTTCACCTTCCCGCCAGAAAGCGATTCTTCGCAAATACTCACAAAACATCAAATTTTTTATGATGGTGGTGAGTGTTTTTGTTATCGTGCTTACGCTGCCCAAGCAGGCAAAGTTTATGTACGAAATAGAAAAAGGCCGTATATGGACACAAAACGACCTGGTATCGCCGTATAATTTTGCTATTCTTAAAACACCACAGGAGATTGATAATGACCGCCGTACGGCGCTTGCCAGCATAACGCCGATATACCAGTTGCGCCCTGATGTTGAGCAGGCGCAGTTGGATACGTTTAAGAACAACCTCGAACTAAAGTGGCATGCGTCAGGTATTGACGACAGGCAGAAGCAAACTTATCTGAACATTGGTATCGGTCTGCTGAAAAATATTTATGAGACCGGTTTATTCAGGCCAAACCCTAAATATCAGCAATATGCTTCCAACTATCCTATAACCATCCTTGATAAAAACATTGCCACCGATAAAAATACCGGCGATCTGTTTACCCCACAAAAGGCGCTGGATTATTGTAATAAGGCATTGGATAATGATAAAGGGATAGATAAAACCTTCCTGCTGGACCTGGTTATTAACCGCTTGCAAAATAACCTGGTTTATGATGATAAACTGACCTCGCGTTTAGAAAAAGAAGCGCTGGAAAGCCTTTCCGTTACCCGTGGAATGGTGCAGAAGGATGAGATTATTGTAAGCAAAGGTTCTGTTGTGAATGATGAGGTGTTTCAGAAACTACAATCGTACAAGAAGGCTTTTGAGGATAATACACGTGTTAATGGCGACCGCAGATTGGTATTAATGGGGCAAACACTGCTCGTTGCTATCGCCATAAGTTTGCTCATGATATTTCTGTACCTCTTCAGGCGGGATATTTATAATGATAACAGGCTGGTAGGCCTTATTTTGTTGGTTGTTACGGCGATGCTGAGCACGCTTTCGCTGGCTATTAAATTACAAATGCCCAACTTGTATTATATACCTTACTGTATAGTACCTATTATTATCCGTATATTATTTGATACCCGTTTGGCGCTGAATATCCATCTGCTGGTAGTGCTGATAGCCGGTTTTTTTGTTCCGAATAGTTTTGAGTTTGCCTATTTTGAACTGACTGCCGGGATGGTGTCCATTTACAGTATCAAGAATCTTATACGCAGGGAACAGTTCCTTATCTCGGCGCTTATCATCACCTTTAGTTATTTTGTGGCTTTTGTGGGCATATCGTTTATCCGTGAAGGTACATTTATGAACATCAGGTGGGTTGATTTTATGCCGTTTGTAGTAAGCGTGCTGCTTACTTTACTTGCCTACCCGCTGATTTACCTGTTCGAAAAGGTTTTTGCCATTACCTCGGATATTACGCTTATAGAACTTACCAACACTAATGCACCACTGCTGCGGGAACTGGCATTTTCGGCGCCAGGTACTTTCCAACACTCGTTGCAGGTGGCTAACCTTGCCGAAAATGCAATCTATTCTATCGGCGGTAATGCGTTGCTGGTAAGGGCAGGGGCTTTGTATCATGATATAGGCAAACTGGAAAACCCGTTATTCTTTATCGAAAATCAAACGTCTGGCTTTAACCCTCATGATAAGCTGCCGTATGAAGAAAGTGCTCAAATCATCATACGGCACGTAACAAGAGGAATTGAGATGGCCGAGAAAGCCGACCTGCCAAATGTGATCATCGATTTTATCCGCACGCACCATGGTGATACACGCGTAGATTATTTCTACCAATCGTTTCTGAAAAACTTTCCTGAAAAAACGGTAAATGAAAAGGTTTTCAGATATCCGGGGCCGATACCTTTTACCAAAGAAGGTGGTGTTTTGATGTTAGCCGACTCGGTTGAGGCCGCATCACGCGCATTAAAAGAGCCTGACGAAAAATCTATCAGTGACCTGGTAGACCGTATTGTAAAATATAAGCTCGACCAAGGGCAATTAAACGATAGTGCAATTACGTTGAAAGACATCGAAACAGTGAAGGCTATCTTCAAAAGAATGCTGATGAGTATTTATCACGTCAGAATTAATTATTGACCTAATTGCAATTGTCTGGCTCCCAATCAATAATCTCTTATTTTAATTTTTTTTTTGACCGGTTAACTGAATTACTATATTTGCAGTCCCGAAAAAAACGGGTTTTATTGTAGCCGGCGTATCTGTTGCGAAGGTATAAATTGGTGAGGTGCCTGAGAGGCCGAAAGGATCAGTTTGCTAAACTGACGTACGGGAAACTGTACCGAGGGTTCGAATCCCTCCCTCACCGCTGATAATTTTAGAAAACCGCTTATACTGCATGTATGAGCGGTTTTTTTATTAACTTAATTCGCCTGGGTGCAAAAATGAGTGCAATACAAATGTTTTGCTATGTTTGATTATTCATTACTCAAAAACATAATCACAAAGAGGCCGCTTTGCAAAAGGTGGCTTTTTTGTTACCACCATTTTTTAATCGGTTCGCTGAATATGGAATTAATTTAATTGATATATGAAATGGTTGTTACTACTTAGATAGAATTAGAAGAAATTATTGAACGTGTATTGCGCCGCGTTTTAAATGACAGGTTACACTTACCTGCTCAAACACCATACAATGGCCAATGAATGAAGAAACGGCGCCTAAGCATCCCTTTTTTAGCTGCGCTTATTTGAAAGCGGGCTGTAATAACAAGGAAGTGGACGTACCCAGTAAGGCACCTCCAAAAACATCACTTGGATAGTGTACTCCCAGGTACATACGAGAGTAACCTACCGAACCCGCCCATAAATATGAGGGAATTATTACGTACCATTTTGGATAAGCTCTTGACAAGGCCGTAGCCATTGTAAAGCTGGTTGAGGTATGCCCTGAGGGAAACGATGTACCTGTCTCATTATAAATAGCTACGATCTTTAGATTTTGCACAAATGGGCGGCGGCGCTTAAATATGGTTTTTAACAGCAAGGTAATACCCAGGTCAACAGCTGTACTGCTGGCAATATACAAGGCGTTTTGGCGCATTTGACTATCGTGCCTTATCAAGCCGTCCGCAAATAGTCCTACAGGTACACCATAGGCGACGTAAACCACCGAATTCGATACAAACAGCATGTCCTTGGTTTCAGTCTTATTGCGCTCTAATGCCAGGTTGATCAAAAACTTATCATCAAACCGCTGTACAAAGTTGTTCACCTGCGCCGCCTGTACTTTTACTTGTTCGGGCGTTTTTGTTTGCTCCGGGGATTTGGGTTGCTCGACTGTTTTTGTCTGGGCAAAAACGTTCCCTGCGAAAAGAACAGCTAATACTAGTTGGGGAACAATTAATAGGTGAATTAACTTTAAAGCCTTATTGATGTTCATAAATTTGTTACTTCCTTTTTTGCGTAAAGAACGATTTCGAAGAAACGCACCGGCAGGCTGCCTACCCCTGAGCTGGCTCTGCTTCTTTATTTCTATTCCGTTACTGTAACTCAAACCGCCCTCTTTTGTTTGTATGCAATTTGCCGTAGCATTGACATTTGTCTTGGATACTTGAAAATAAGGGATATGACTAGTAACAATTAATATCCGGTGAAATAAAACTTTTAAAAGCCGCTAAATGATAAAGTTTGCGGCTTTTTTGTTTTTTATACTATATCAATCATACATAAAGTGCAGTAAAACCATTCTCTGAAAAACATTCCAGACGGAGATATAAGACGCGAACATGGTTTAATCATTTACGGTAGTAACCAATTTAAAAATTAAACGGATAAGTTTCCGGGATCAGATGACCGTCGGGATGGATATGCAACGGATGCACTGCCGTTGTTTTATCGATAAACAAAAAAGCATCATAACGCCTGCTCAGAAGGGTTGGGACATAATTGCCGGACCTTTCCTGTGCGGGGTCATACACAACACCTATTGCCCTATGCGGAAGCGTGCTATCGAACGCCCCGTTTCCACGGCGGTCAAATATCAGCAGTTGGTTGTCGTTATATTGACCGTGAAGCAGGGCTTCTACGCTGCCGGCACGGGCGGGGGGGGCCGGCATCCGTTCCATGGGGGCACCCCAGGCACTGCCGGCAATTACCTTTCCTTCGTAGCTGGCAAAACCCGCCAGTACAGTGTTATTTTCACCAATCTGTTCACGTGCCAGTTGCCCGGTATTGAACAAGCCCTGGCGTTGCATTGGCGTGTAACGAGCGTCGCCAATATGAGTATTGTGCTCCCAAATAATCGCTTTTGACCGGGGGCCGTGAAAACTGAACAAACGCTGAAGGGTTTCCATCATATGCGTATCCCGCAGATTCCAGGTGTGGTCATCAAACCCCATCATTTTGCGGTAATAGGCTTCGGCGTTAACGGCAATATGTGCATTCTGCTCTGTATTTAGTGCCGCTTCGGGGTCATGGTCATATATTGGCGCCTTCCTGCGAATCTCTGCCAGCAGATGTATTACTTCCGGCTCACAGGAAGATCCTATACGATAGTTAGAACGTGCATATTGGTGCGGATTCTCCTCGTAGGGCTCAAAGCAACGCAGTGCTTGTCTGGCCAGTTCGGCGGCCTTCGGGTCGTTTACCTGCAGGTAATTCACCAACGCCTCCATGGATTCCCATAGCGAGTAAACATCAAATCCGTAAAATCCGGTGCGGCGATTGGCAGGCTGCTTGCCATTGTATTTCTTCAACCAGTTAAGTAAAGCATCCACCTCCCAGTTGGCCCACATCCAGGTAGGCCAGCGGTTAAACTCATGTAAAAGCTCATCTGATCGTTTTTCCTGATCATCATACCCCTTGATCCAGCGGTTCAGCCTGTAACAATCCGGCCAATCACCCTCTACGGCGATAAAGTTAAATCCCTTTTCTGCGATAAGCCTTTTGCTGATGGCCGTGCGCCAGGTATAATACTCATGTGTGCCATGCGTAGCTTCCCCCAGCATTACACAGCGGGCATCGCCGATGCGTTCTAATAACGGATCAAGATCGGCGGAGTTGATCAACGGATAATTCAATGGTACCCGGGTTTCATGTTCAGTTGTACTTCGCATGTTTTAATCTCCTTTTTATGTTAACAACCAGCGGCCTGTAATTTGTTCTGTTATCCTGTTTTGTTCAGGCGATGAAGCTTATCCAGATAAAACGAAACTTCTTCATCGCTAACTTGGGTGAAATTGTCATAATAAGCACCCACTCCGTAAAAATCGTTAGGGATGAGACAGGTAATTACCTCATCGGCCTCTTCGCTGAGCAGTTGCACTGCATTTTTTGACGCTACCGGAACGGCAACAATGATCTGCGCGGGCTTGCCCTTTTTAATTACACTTAAGGTACTCAGGAGTGTGTGTCCTGTGGCGGCGCCGTCGTCTACCACGATGACCGTTTTGCCTTCGAGGCTGACCGGCTCGCGGTCGCCAAGAAACCGCCGGCGCATCATTTTAAGACGCTCACGTATCCGCTGCAATTCCTGCCCGATATAGGCGTCTGTTACCCCGGCATGCGGTGTCACCACATAGTCGGTGAGGCTGGCAGCGCCGATCGCGTACTCCTTGTTGCTGGGGTGGCCTATCTTTTTAATCAGGACAATATCCAGGGGGAAGCCAAGCTCGCGGGCAATGTAGTAAGCAACAGGTACACCGCCACGAGGCACCGCCAGTATCACACCTGTATCGCCTTTGTATTGGCTAAGTTTGGCCGCCAGTAACTGGCCGGCGGCAATTCTGTCTTTAAACATGATAGGATGTATTAGAAATTACCGGCACATATTTTTCAAACCACGCGGCTGCCAAACCTGCAACTGCTGTGAGTTTACCTGGTTCCTCAAACAAATGACCTGCTCCCGGAATGATCTCGAGTTTTTTCTTGCAGCTAAGTTCCTGGTAGGCAGAACGGTTTAACTGTAACACCGTCTTATCCATTTCACCTACTATCAGTAAAGTTGCCGCCTTTACCTTTGCAAGCTCATGCATCGCCAGATCGGGTCTTCCGCCCCGACTGACAACTGCAAAAATTTCCGGAAGTTCGGCTGCGGCCTTTAAGGCAGATGCCGCGCCCGTACTGGCGCCGAAGTAGGCAATGGCGCGGTCTTTAGCAGCCGGGATACGGGCAAGCCACCGTGTAGTAAGAATAAGACGCTCTTTTAGAAGTTCAATGGCAAAACGGTTGCGGTAATGCAGATCCTCTTCACGTGTCAGCAGATCAAACAGCAGGGTGCCGAAATGGTTATTTTGTAAATACTTCGCCACTTCCTGATTGCGCGGACTATGCCGGCTGCTGCCGCTGCCGTGTGAAAAAATAATAATCGCCCGGGCGTCATCGGGGATAGTTAGCTCTCCCGGCAGACGGATACCATCCATCGGAATACTTACCTGGTTATGATAGGCAGTGTTCATATCTTGCTGTTTATTCAGTTAATAATACCGGCGCCAGAGCTTTTGGGTTGATCTCATGGGCTGCCAGATGTGAAAGCTCCCGATCGATTGATTTTTCATCCTGCTCTGCCTGATGGAATATTGCGGCTGCTTTTTCCAACCCGGCGGCTCCCGCAAATGCTGCTGCTGTACCATAGGTGCAAATTTTGAAATGGCAGATGGTTTGTACGCCGGCCAAAAGGCAAGCATCCTTAACCGGCGGGCAGCTGCAGGTATCAAGCTTTTCGCTAAGTTCATCGGTCATAGCTTTCATTACCCGGTTACTGCTGTTAATGGACAGAAGCTGCTCTTCCAGGCAAAAAGCATCGATCGCTTTCTGATGGTTTTCAATTATATCGAGGTAATGATGCATTAATGCCTTGAGTGGTGGTGCGCAATCTTTACTTATCCAGCCCGTCAAACTGGTTTTTAACTGCGCTTCGGCGCTCATCAGCCGGTTAATATCTTCGTCCAGTAACTGGCGAAGACAGTTAATGTTGGTGTTAGTTTCCATAGGATTTTCTTTTTAGTAAAATTACCCAGTGGGTTTCCGCTGAAAAATGCCGCCCATCAGAAAACAGTTTGTTTCTGGTCAATATACTTAGTGGGTTTACATGTGTTAAGGCCTGTAATAGAGTGGATTAATAGCTGCGGTACTTTGAGCTTTAGCAGCGTTTTTTTGACCTTTAATAATGTTTTTTTGGCCTTTTGCAAGTGTTTTTGTTTTGTTATTCTTATTAAGTTTAACTATTGCAATTCGTGGATGAAACATGCAGGCTATTAATTGCCCTTCATACAAATGCAATTTCATCATTCGAATGAAGATCCTCTAAACGCTAAACCTCAATGAAAGAGAGAATATTGATAGTTGAGGACAATTCGTCGATTCGGGAAAGCCTGGCCGAACTGCTTTCCTTGAATGGCTATGATATTGCGGTTGCTGATTCAGGTGAGAATGGCATAACCATTATTAATGCCTATAAGCCAGACCTGATTATTTGCGATATATTAATGAACGGAATGGATGGGTATGAATTCTATTCAAAAGTTCAACAGAACTTTAACAATATTCCCTTTATTTTTTCAACTGCAAAATCGGAGAAACGGGATATATTAAAAGCCGCAGAAATGGGCGTTTGCAATTATCTCACTAAGCCATTTGATGAGGATGAACTGTTAAAATGTATTGTTAAATGTCTACAACAATCTCTGTTATAAGTTTATTATTTATCGTGTTTACAATGCGCTGGAATCTAACACATTTATCCATAGCAGATGGATAAGCGTTTCTTCATCGGCCGGAATTGAAGTGTTAACAGATCATTAGCCTGTTCGCCTAAAGTTCGTTTGGCTCACGACCGATAACCACCGGTGCTTCGGTAGGCTCCTGATTAGTGATAATCAGCCTATCTACAGTCAGTTTGCCAATTTGCAACTCTTTAAAAGCTGCCTTTTTTATTGCAAGTTTACCAATGGCCAAGGCACCTATAGCCAGTGCACCAACAGCAGCAGCCCCAATAGTTAGCATACCTATAACTGAACCGGCTGTTACGGAAAAGCCTACGCCCTCGGCGCAAGTCAGTCGTAGTTTCTTCAATGCAATTTTCATGGCTTTTGTTTTACTTGTAAAAGTAAGCGTGCAAGTGCGCCTTAAAAATGTCATAAATCATATCTGCAAATGATCATCGTTATCTCATCAACACCGATATAAAAATGGAGATGATCCTAAGTCGTAAAAATTTCAGCTAATGGTAATGTATGCTCCCTTGATGTTTTGAATAGGAGGGGATTGTACCTTATATCTTCCGAAAGAAAAGAGATGTGGTAATTTTCTATCCGGCACCCAATATCATTCTATTATAGCCAATGGCCGATAAAGCCTGCTCCGAACTGATGTAAATCATGCCTGAAAGTGACATCTATCCTGTTATGCCCTTCATTTCTCCGATAGCTTTGTGTCGATCTGGTTAAATATTATCAATCATGGAAAAAATATTTAAAAACAAAGTTGCCATAGTTACTGGTGGCAGTTTTGGTATAGGCCGGGCTACAGCCATTGCCTTTGCACAGCGAGGCGCAAATGTAGTTATTGCTGATTGGGTGGAAGATCATGATACAATAGATAAAATTAAATCTTTTGGAGGTTCAGCCGTGAATTTTAAAGGCGATGTATCTCAGGAAGCGGATGTTCGGGATATGGTAGCGTTTACAATGGATACTTTCGGGCGATTAGACTATGCATTTAACAATGCCGGCATAGAAGGCGCCAGTGCAATAACGCATGAGTGTAAAACCGGGAACTGGGATAAAGTGATCGGCGTTAACCTAAAAGGTGTTTGGCTATGTATGAAATACCAGATACCGCAATTGCTTAAAGCCGGTAAAGGCGCAATAGTAAACAATGCCTCTATTGCGGGTATGGTTGGTTTTCCGGGAATACCCGCTTACGTTGCTGCAAAACATGGTGTTATCGGATTGACTCAGAATGGCGCGTTGGAGTATGCCAAAATGGGTATCAGGGTCAACGCCGTTTGTCCCGGCATTATCAAAACACCAATGATAGACCGTTTTACAGGCAACGATCAGGAGACCGAAAAGAAATTCGGCGAGCAGGAACCTGTAGGTCGTCTCGGCCAGCCCGAGGAAGTGGCAGAAACTGTGATATGGTTATGCTCTGATGCCGCCTCGTTTATAACTGGTAATGCAGTAGCTATAGACGGTGGATGGACTGCCCAATAAGGAAATTTACAAATACAAAATAATCACCCATTCACATGACCGCCATCATTTTACGGAGTTTGGTAGTTAGCGAACTTTATTTAATAGATAAACTTATTGTTAAAGATTATGAAACGATCATCGTTTACAATTGAGAGTGATGCACCGGCAATGTCTACGTACCTTCCAGTGTTATCCATCATACTTCCATCGCAAAACCGGCAAAGCCTGCAACAGCAATTAAATAATGCAAAATTACAGGTAAAACAGATGTTGGCTGCATGTTACCCTGAAACAGCGGTACAGGTTACACTCCAACGCCTTGACAAACTGACAGCAGATATTCAATCGCCTGCTGATTTTAAGGGCATTGCGTTATTCGCATCGTCTAATGCAGGGAAATTGGCCTTTCTTCATTCAAATGTGCGGTCCAATATCAGTATTAACCATTCTGGTGTTTGCGAATCCTTCGTTTTGCTCCTCAGTGCCGAAAAAGCCTTGTTGTATCTTCACAAAGGGAACGAAATCGTACCTGTTAAATTCCCTGTTCCTGCCAATCGGGCTGCATATCAAAACGATGTACCGTCGCGCGTCGCTAATTTTTCAGACCCTGCTAAAAGGAAGGAAGTACAGCTTGATAAGTTGCTGCATCATATCGACCTGGGCCTGGATACGATATTGAAAGAAACACCTCTTCCTGTATGGCTCATTGCACCGGAAAGGGTAGCCGGGCATTTTGGTAAAAACTCAAAACACGTTTCTTCTATCGCGGGCTTTATACACGGTAATTATATAGATGCTACGGAAGCAGAATTACTTAAATTACTAAAGCCTGTCGAAAAGGGGAAATTAGATAACGATGGAGCATTACAGCAAATGATCAGACAAGCAGAGGATGAAAAAAGATTGGTTTCGGGTATGCATGCCGTACGCTATGCCGCCAAACAAAAAAACGCAAAATTGTTGCTTGTTGAGGAAGATATAACAGAAGATGCATTGATTGAAAATGTGATCGCTGCTGGCGGGGATGTTCATGTATTTCCCAAAAATGAATTATCTGAATATGATCATGTGGCGCTAATCCGTTATTATGAAGAATAGATTAAACGGAGAGACGCATCCACGAGGGATGGTAACTTATCACCCGAATACTGGCCGGCGGTATTAGTCGATATAACAGACAATATCGCTTGCAAGATGGGGCGATTTTTTAGAAGGATATCCCGTCTTTTAATTTTCTCAGGTAATTGGCAACATACTGCAGGATAGTTCGGGGCATTTCTTGTGGTAACAAAACATAATCGGAATTCCCCGCTTCAATAACGTTCAGCGGCATGGCATCAAATTCGCATGAAGATGGGGTCTGTGTTAATACAATCCCTCCGGCTTCTTTAATACTGGCTGATCCCTTTAGTCCATTTACGCCGCTTCCCGATAAAATAACACCGATGGATCTTTCCCCAAAGTCGGCTGCAAGCGACTCCATAAAAATGTCGATTGCGCAGTTACGGGTGCTTTTTTTTCTGTCTTGCAAATGGAGTATGCCATCTTTTATCGTCATATAATAACCAGGAGGTAATACATATACTTTATTATTTTCAACGGGCATATTATCAGATCCGGTTAGCACTTCAAGCTTAGAATGCCATTGCACAATTTCTTTCAGAAGGCTTAAAGTATCGGTGGGTAAATGGCATAGTATCACATAGCTTACTCTATCATTAATTGTATAATCAAAAAAGCTGAGCAGAGGCGCTAAAAAGCCCGCCGAGCCTCCTATGGCAACAATAAATTCCGGTTTCCTGGTACTCATAGCTTTTTTGTTATAAAAGTATAGGTAGCCTATATTGAAATAAATGATCTTGGTCAACTGATTAATTGATTAAGGAATGAGAATAAAAGTTAACAGCACAAATAAAAAACTGATGAGACTATGGCTGCTGAGTAGCATTCTTCCATTAATTAAATAAAAGCTTTATTATTTCTAATAATTATATTTTTTTAATATATATTTACACTAATAGGAATCTTTATCTCATCTATCCATATTTTTTTGATCAGCCAGTAGTCTGCGTACTGATTCTTTTTATATAGATTATAGAATAGTTAAAATCTACAATTTAAACTAACGTTTGCTATAACCTAAGCTATGAAAAAGGTGATCTTACTAATAGAGGATAATCAGGCTATCCGGGAAAGCGCAGCCGAACTGCTGATGCTGGATGGTTATGATGTTTTGCAGGCTGATTCGGGCGAATTAGCGTTGCCCATGATCGAAGCAGACAAGCCTGACCTTATAATTTGCGATATCGTTATGTCAGGGATAGATGGTTATGAGGTCTATTCCTACCTAAGAAGAACACACAATAATATCCCGTTTATTTTTTCCACTGCAAAATCAGAGAAACGCGACCGGCAAAAGGCTATAGATATGGGAGTTAGATATTATCTTACTAAGCCTTTTGATGAAATGGAGCTGCTACAGTGTATTGAAAGATGTTTGTTGGACTAATAACGCGATTATAATCTATGCTGTGCTATAAATAAAGGTAGTTTCAGCTCCTGCATTAGTGTATCTGCCATACTGGCTTTGAACCACATGGATACCGTACTTCGTTGATAGGCTCCGCAAACAACGAGAGACTGCGGCGATGAGGCTTTCAAATGCTTTACAATCTCTTCGTTTGCATTGCCATGCAGCACTGAATAAGTGGCATTGGGATAATGACATTGGATAAATTCCCGCATTAATGTTTCGTCCGGCAGCTTTTGTTCTTTCGGTTCAATAACGGTTAGCACTTCAGCCGGTACGGACGCGAGCCATGGCATCATATAACCAAACATTTTAATGGCTTGTACCGATGCAGGTTTACCGTCAAATAACAGAATAACGCGTTCAATCTGAGCGTAATTTTCAGGTACCACAAGTACAGGACATTGTGTAGCAGAAAGCAGTGCACTGACAAAATGAGTGGGTACACGATCATCGTATTCTGTAAACGTTTCTTTTATATTTATTACGAGCAGGTCGCTGTATATGGTTTCTTTAACCAGTTCTTCGATGGCAAAGCTTTTATCGCGGTGAATGATATAACTCAGTCCCGCCTGCTTACAAGCTTCTTCAAAAACATTAGCCGCATGGTCTCGTGTTTGCCGGTCATTTTTATTCGGCCGTTTAATACCACCGGCTGATGTGTCATGTGTTTCTGATGTGACATATAAATAATAATTATGATAAAAAGGATCATCCAGAAAAACGCCCGACAAGGCGGCTTTGCTTTTATCCGCTGCTTCTATGGCATATTTCAGAGTGGCTTCTTCAAATTTAAGCCCATCAAATGCTGCGCTGATCTTTTTCATATTACTTAGTTATGTCGTTATAAATTTATCAGTAAAGCGTTTGGCAGGTAATGATGCATATCAGTAACAGAAGTGATGAGTGTCACCCCCATAAATGCTTCGGCTCCTGAAGTTGCGGGAACCCAAACGGCTGGAATTACTGGTGTAGAATGAGCAAAGGGATGTTTAAGTGATCAAGCATGCCTGCGCACTGGCTTTGACGCCATACAGGCCCCGCATGTTTATTATGATGGTGGACCATGATTAGCAGATCTGTATCCGACGACTTAATATATGTGCGTAATGCTGTACCCAGGTCGTTATCAATTAATAATTGAACTTTATTTACTGCTGATGAAATTTGTGTTCCCAATTGCTGTAATTGCGACTCTGATCCGGCTATGGATTGTTGTGCCGTTACATGTATCAGCATCAGCTGGGCATTAAACAGGTTAACTAACATTGTTATGAAATTCCGGTTGCCTTCGCTAATATTGGTCAGGTCAGATGATAAAGTTATATGCTCGACGCCATGAAAATGCCAGGTTTCGGGAATGAACAATATCGGTAATCCAGCATGAGAAAGCGCTATCCATGCTTCGCTCTCTGCACGCGAAGGCGACCGGTGTTCGTCATTACGTGCACCCATAATAATCAGGAACGGATTAAACATAGCCGTTAGCACCCCTAGGTTAGAGCCAAATTCGCCGAACTGATGATGAACATGTATATATGGTTTGTATGCAGTTTGTTGATCAACCTGTTCTGTCAGCTTTTCTGATAATTTTTGTATGCGCTGTCCAACGTCCATCTGTGTTTTGCGAAAGGTTTCTACAGGCCAGCCGGCGTCGTCTTCCGAAAGATATTCTTCATTTATGGCATACGTGTTTGATAGGAGCAAATCACATTTCATTACTTCTGCAATGCGCAGTGCCTGAATAGCAATATGTTCAGCTTTTGGCGACAAATCTGTAAGCATCAGGATCGTTTTCATAACCTTACATTAATAGCAATAAAGATCGCCTGAAATTAACCCAATAGTTATGATAGCGGTCATCGCTTTTAGTGATGAAACGCAGCATGCCGAAAGTGCTCGTTTAAAAAAAAGCACAGCACAATGATTTAATACACTTCCTTCAGGCGATATTTGTACGGCATTGTACCAATGTGGCCAAAAGTGTATAAAAGATGTCATCCACAGAGCCGCCCCTGCTCATATCGTTTACCGGCTTATTTAACCCTTGAAGAATGGGGCCTATTGCGACAGCGCCGGTAGCCTGTTGAACGGCCTTGTATACAGTATTCCCGGTATTCAAATCGGGGAAAATGAATACGGTTGCCCGACCGGCTACTGCCGAGCCCGGCCATTTGGCATGTGCCGTTACCGGATCTACAGCAGCATCATATTGCATAGGTCCTTCTATCAGCAGGCCAGGGGCTCTTTTTTTAACAATTTCGGTTGCCCGAATAACTTTCTCAACTGATGGCCCGACTCCTGACGCTGCTGTGGAATAAGAGATCATGGCAACTCTGGGCTCGATACCAAACAAGGCGCTCGTTTCTGCGCTTGACAGCGCTATTTCTGCCAGTTGTTCGGCAGTTGGCTCTGGGACGATGGCACAGTCGGCAAATACGACGACCTGCCAGGGCAGACATATAAAAAATACTGACGAAACCAGCGGATGCTCTTTTCGACATCCGATGATGCGCAGGGCCGGGACAACAGTTTGCCTTGTAGTATAAACAGCGCCTGAAACCATGGCATCTGCTTTGTTGCGTTTTACGATCATGCAACCCAGGTAGGAGGGGTCGAGTATTGATTCATACGCCTCGCTAAGTATCATTCCTTTTGATTTCCTTAAATAATAAAGAGATTTGGCATGTGCAGCCGCTTCCGGGTTGTTTGCCGGATCAATTATCATGACATTTTTAAGCGGAAGGGCAATTTGTTCTTTTTTTAAAAATGATTCGATCTTATCCTGGTTGCCCAGTAAGACCAGTTTGCCGAGGCGCAATTCCAAAAAACGGGCCGCAGCGCGGAGTACACGGGGCGACTCGCCTTCGGGAAGTACGATGCGGGCGCGCTGCCGTTTTGCATTTTCCAGTAAGTGTGTGCGGAAGATGGCTCCGGTGGGGATGGCGCTCGCTTGTAACAGTTTATTCCTCAGTGCGATAATATCAATGCCGGCGGCCAATGTTTTTAACGCTTCGTCAATCAGCGGGTTAACAATGCTGTTTTCTTTTGCAGCAAATAAGTTTGGAACGCTGAGCTCAGCAATGGCAGCAACGGGGATATGGTCTCCCAGTAGTCGCCGTATGGCATCGGTATAAGCAGACTGTATGCCAAAAAATCCGTTTACAAGTACACCTGCTAACAGCAT
>JBQCIS010000339.1:0-8864 GCA_051953515.1 Mucilaginibacter sp. | reverse complement strand
CGGTACCAATGGTAAAACCACCATTGCTACTTTGTTATACCAGTTGTTTCGCGAGCTGGGCTATAAATGCGGTTTGCTTTCAACGGTAGAGAACCAGGTGAACGGCAAGGTGCATCCATCAACCCATACCACTCCCGACCCGGTTGAGCTGAATAAGCTGATGGCCGAAATGGTAAACGCAGGCTGCGACTACTGCTTTATGGAAGTAAGCTCGCATGCTATTGCGCAGTACCGTATTGAGGGATTGCAGTTTGCGGGCGGTATTTTCACCAACCTCACACATGATCATCTCGATTATCATAAAACCTTTGCAGAGTACCTGAAAGCCAAAAAACGCTTCTTTGATACACTGCCAAAAAACGCCTTCGCATTAACCAATGCCGACGATAAGAACGGCAGCGTAATGCTGCAGAATACCGTCGCTCATAAAAAATCTTATGGTTTGAAAAATATGGCCGATTACAAGGCCAAGATATTGGAAAACCAGTTTGAGGGGCTGCTTTTACAGATTGACGGCGATGACGTGTGGTTCAAGATGGTAGGTACCTTTAACGCCTACAATCTGATGGCTGTTTACGCAGCTGCCATGTTGCTGGAGCAGGACAGGGCGAAAGTGTTGGCTGCGCTGAGTGGCTTACGCGGTGCCGAAGGTCGTTTTGAATATATCATAGCAAAAAACAGGGTGATCGGCATAGTTGACTACGCTCATACGCCCGATGCTGTACAGAATATATTAAGCACCATTCATGATATACGCAAGGGCAACGAAAAGGTAATAACCGTTATCGGCTGCGGCGGCGACAGGGATAAAACCAAACGCCCCGTTATGGCCCACGTAGCCTGCGAGTGGAGCGATAAAGTGATCCTTACTTCTGATAACCCACGCTCTGAAGATCCCGCGCAGATCATCAGAGATATGGAAGAAGGCATTGATCCGGCATTTAAAAGATCAACCATCAGCATTATCGACAGGAAGGAAGCCATCAAAACCGCCTGCCATCTGGCAAGGCCGGGCGATATTATCCTGGTAGCGGGTAAAGGCCACGAGAAGTACCAGGAAATAAAAGGCGTGCGCAACCATTTTGATGATATGGAAGAACTGATGGATCAGTTTAAGGAAATGAATTAGATGTGCAGATGTGCAGATGGATTGAATGATGTGCAGATATGTGAATATGGAGATGTGCAAATGATAGAAATTAAGAAAAATAATAAAGAGGGTTAAATAAAATAATTAAAAAAACTAAGTAGATAAGGCATCTGCACATTTGCACATCTCCTCATCTGCACATTAATAAGAGTTAAGTGAAATAATAAGAAAAACGCCGGATAGGGTATCTGCACATCTGCTCATTTGCAAATCTGCACATCCTCTCATCCGCACATTAAAAAATCATGTTTTACTACCTGTTTCATTTTTTAAATAAGTATTACAACATACCGGGTGGCGGCGTGTTTCAGTACATCACGTTCCGTATGGCCATGGCGGTAATTGTATCGCTTATTATCACCACGGTGTATGGACGCAGGCTGATTGATTACCTGCGCATGAAACAGGTGGGCGAAACCATTCGCAACCTTGGCCTGGAGGGCCAGATGCAAAAGACTGGTACGCCTACAATGGGTGGTATCATTATCATCCTCGGTACGGTAGTACCAACGTTGCTGTTCGCCAAGATCGATAACATCTACATCATCATGATGCTGGTAACCACCCTTTGGCTGGGTGCGATCGGCTTTTTGGATGACTATATCAAGGTATTTAAAAAGAACAAGGAAGGATTAGCAGGTAAGTTTAAAATAACCGGGCAGGTAGGTTTGGCGCTTTTCATTGGCTGGACCATGTATTTCAATTCGGATATTATGGTTCGTCAGGAAGTTCATCCGCCCATCACGCATAACGCGCCCGTTCAGTTCCACATGAAGGGAAAAACAGCGGTTTATACACAGGATATCAAGTCAACCACTACTACAATGCCTTTTTACAAGAACAACGAGTTCGATTATGCCAAGGTATTGAAGTTTATGGGCAGCGACTATAAGCAATATACGCTGCTGGTGTTTTTGGTATTTGTGATCGTTATCATTACCGCCGTATCCAACGGGGCGAATATAACGGACGGTATCGACGGCCTGGCTACGGGCACTTCGGCTATTATTGGCATTACGCTGGCGCTCCTGGCTTATGTATCGGGTAACACGGTTATTGCCGATTACCTCAACATCATGTATATCCCCAACTCGGGCGAACTGGTAATTTTTGCCGGCGCATTCGTGGGGGCATGTGTAGGTTTTCTGTGGTATAACTCCTATCCGGCACAGGTGTTTATGGGCGATACGGGCAGTTTGGCAATTGGCGGTATCATAGCGGTATTTGCCATCATGATACGTAAAGAGCTGATGCTGCCGCTGCTGTGCGGCATCTTCCTGATCGAGAATTTGTCTGTAGTGATGCAGGTATCATGGTTTAAATACACCAAAAAGAAATATGGCGAAGGCCGCAGGATATTCCTGATGGCGCCGCTGCATCACCATTATCAGAAAAAAGGTTTCCACGAAGCCAAGATCGTAACACGCTTCTGGATAGTCTGTATCATCCTGGCGATAGTGACATTGATAACGTTGAAGCTGAGGTAAGAGCTCAAGCCCCCCGGCCCCCTGAAGGGGGAGGAAAAAGAGAGGGTTGATAGAAGAAAAGAATAAAAAATTAAAAATGAACGACACTAATAACATAGCTGCCAATCAAAAGCTCCCCCTTCAGGGGGCTGGGGGGCTTGCCATTCTCGGCGCGGGCGAAAGCGGCGTGGGTGCGGCATATCTTGCCAAACAGCAGGGCTATGATGTTTTTGTGTCGGATTTTGGTGCGATTGCCGATAGCTACAAGCAGCAGTTGCTGGATTGGGGTATCCGTTTCGAGGAGAAGCAACATACCGAAGCCGAAATACTGAGCGCGGTTGAAGTGATCAAAAGTCCGGGTATACCGGATAAGGCGCCGATCATTAAAAAGATAAAAGAAAAAGGCATCCCGGTTATTTCGGAGATAGAATTTGCAGGAAGGTACACCGATGCCAGGATAGTGGGTATCACCGGTTCGAATGGTAAAACCACCACCACCAGTTTAACCTACCACATCCTAAAAAATGCCGGATTGAACGTAGGGCTGGCAGGCAACATAGGCAAAAGCTTTGCCTACCAGGTGGCTACAGAAAAGTTCGATCTGTATGTGCTGGAGCTGAGCAGCTTTATGCTGGATGATATGTACCGGTTTAAGGTTGATATAGCGGTGCTGCTCAACATTACACCCGATCACCTCGACAGGTACGAATACAAGATGGAAAACTATGTAGCATCAAAGTTCCGTATCGCACAGAACCAAACCGCTGCCGACTATTTCATCTATTGCGCGGACGACCATGAAACAGCAAACGGCGTTACCGCCCGCAGCTTTGAAGCTAAAATGCTGCCTTTTTCTATCGAGAAAACGGTTGAAGAAGGCGCATACCTTGATAAAGAATCCCTAATTATAAACATACATAACGATCAATTTACAATGTCAATCAATGAACTGGCCCTGCAGGGCAAGCACAACATCTACAATTCAATGGCATCGGGTATTGTAGCGAAAGTGCTGGAAATCCGTAACAAAACCATTAGCGAGAGCATGGGTAATTTCCAGAATATCGAGCACAGGCTCGAGTCGGTTGGAAAGGTTTCCGGCATCAGTTTCATCAACGACTCCAAAGCTACCAACGTAAACTCTACCTGGTACGCATTGGAGAGCATGACCAGCGACGTGATCCTCATTTTAGGTGGGGTTGACAAAGGAAATGATTACAGTATGTTACGTGATTTGGTGCGCCAAAAGGTAAAAGCCATTGTTTGCCTTGGCCTGGATAACACCCGCATACACGATGCCTTTCAGGATGATGTAGATATAATCGTTGATACAAAATCGGCACAGGATGCTGTGCTGGCATCATACCACCTCGCCACAAAAGGCGATACGGTATTGCTGTCGCCCGCTTGCGCAAGTTTTGATCTGTTTAAAAATTATGAAGATAGGGGAAGGCAGTTTAAACAAGCGGTGAGGGAGTTGTAAGATGTGCAAATGAGTGGATGTGCAGATGTG
Organism: Mucilaginibacter sp.; assembly: GCA_051953515.1. Taxonomy (GTDB): domain Bacteria; phylum Bacteroidota; class Bacteroidia; order Sphingobacteriales; family Sphingobacteriaceae; genus Mucilaginibacter. The sequence goes on along the minus strand of JBQCIS010000339.1, from coordinate 4,735 downwards.
CAAATGATGATTTGATTTTAAAATTGAGAAATTAAAAAACATATAAAACATGGAAACTAAACCGAACCTGATAGTTGATCTGACATTCAATTTTTCATTGAAAGTGATAACGTTTACTGAATTGCTTGAATCGAAACGAAAGTTCAATATGGCAAATCAGCTATTCAGAAGCGGTACATCCATTGGCGCAAACGTTCGCGAAGCACAAGGCGCAGAAAGCAAAGATGATTTTAGACATAAATGCAAAATCGCATATAAAGAGGCCGAAGAAACAGAATATTGGTTAAAGCTATGCAAATATGCAGAAACCTATCCTTTTGATGAGGTTATGTACAACGAAGTTTTATCGATCATAAAGGTGTTAGGCAAAATTATTTCATCGACACATTAGTAGGTGTGCGGATGTGCAAATGTGGAGATGTGCAGATAGAGATAGGTGGATAAAATTATTCATCAACACATTAAAAACATTTGCACATCTGCACATCCGCAGATCTGCACATAAAATAAACAATGAATAGGATACTCAATAGCACAAAAGGCGACCGCTGGATATGGCTGATAGTGATACTGCTGTCGGTTATCTCTATGCTGGCGGTTTACAGCGCCATTGATACACTGGCCTATAAGGATGGTGTAAGCGCGGAATCATTGCTGATACGTAAACACGTGGCAATGATGCTGGCGGGTTTGGCGCTGATGTATGTTTGTCATCGTATTGATTATAACTGGTATAAGGGCATATCCAAAATCATGATGGTGATTACCATACCATTGTTGTTTTATACGCTTCTTTTTGGTCACCATTTAAATGAGGCCAGTCGCTGGGTATCCATCCCCGGTACGGGTCTGAGCTTCCAGACATCGGATTTAGCCAAGCTGGCGCTTATCACTTACCTGGCACGCACTTTATCGCGCAAGCAGGAAAACATAAAGGATGTTAAGCAATCTTTCGTGCCGATAATGGGTGCGGTTTGTATTGTGTTCATCCTCATCGCCTGGGCCAACTTATCAACTGCGCTCATGCTGTTTGGAGTGAGCATATTGCTGCTGATCATGGGCCGTATCAGTGTAAAGCAGATCGCGGTAACCTGCCTGGCCGGTGCGGTATTGCTGGGCGCGGTAGTAATGCTTGGCCCGCGCCGCCACGTTTACATGACGCGTATCCACACCTTTATGCACCCGGAAGCAACAAATCCTGATAAGTCGTTCCAATCGGATCACGCTAAAATAGCCATCGCCACCGGCGGACTGTTTGGCAAGGGCCCTGGCAAAAGCAGCGAGGTAAACTACCTGCCCGAGGCTTATTCGGATGAGATATTCGCCATTATCGTAGAAGAATATGGCTTATTCGGCGGATTGGTGCTGATGGGGCTTTATATCTTCTTATTATACAGGTGTATCAAGATCGCCACCAAAGCGCCGAAAGCCTTTGGTACGTTACTGGCGGCAGGACTGAGTTTTAGCCTGACGATACAAGCCTTCGCCAATATGGCGGTTGCAGTGGGTTTGGGCCCGGTAACGGGTGTACCATTGCCGTTTGTGAGCATGGGCGGTACCTCCATATTATTCACCAGTATGGCGTTCGGTATTATCCTGTCGGTAAGCCGCGATAACGACGAACCGAAGAAAGTGGTGGTAGGAGAGATAGCCCCCCAGCCCCCTGAAGGGGGAATAAGAAGCCGCAGAGTGGCACTGGAGTAACTCGCCTCTTAATGGTGAGTAAGAAGCGTAGGTTAACACTTGGAAGTTAATAAGGAATAGAAAATTGAAATAACCGGTCAAATGGCAAATAAGGATAACAAAGCTGCTAATACCCTCCCCCTTCAGGGGGCCGGGGGGCTACGTATCATCATTAGCGGTGGTGGTACCGGCGGGCACATCTTCCCGGCTATTGCTATTGCCAATGCCTTAAAGGCGCTTGATCCCAGTACCGAGATATTGTTTGTAGGCGCCCTGGGCCGTATGGAAATGGAGAAGGTGCCTGCGGCAGGTTATAAAATTATTGGTTTGGATATACAGGGCATACAACGTAAATCCATCCTTAAAAACCTCAAGTTTCCCTTTAAGCTGATAGGTAGTGTGCGCAAAGCTATCCGGATAATAAAAGATTTTAAGCCCGATGCCGCGGTAGGCGTTGGCGGTTATGCCTCAGGGCCGTTGCTGTATGCAGCGTCGTTAAAAGGCGTACCGTACCTCATACAGGAGCAGAACTCTTATGCGGGTATCACCAATAAATGGCTGGGTAAAAAGGCGCAGAAAATATGTGTGGCGTTTGATGGTATGGAGAAGTTTTTCCCGGCTGATAAGATCATCAAAACAGGTAACCCCATACGCAGGGATTCGATTGACATTGCAGGCAAACGTTTGCAGGCCATTGAATTAATGAAGCTTGAATCAGGCAAAAAAACCATCCTGGTTACCGGCGGCAGTTTGGGGGCACGTACCTTAAATAACAGCATGCTTGCCGGAATGGATAAGATACTGGCAGCCGATGTGCAGGTAATATGGCAAACGGGCAAATTCTATTACAAGCAGATAATGGAAAAGCTGGGTAACAACCCGCATCCTAACTTTCGTGTAATGGAGTTTGTAAACCGGATGGATCTGGCTTATGCCGCTGCGGATGTGATTATTTCCCGTGCAGGCGCTGGAACGATTGCCGAGCTGTGTGTGGTGAAGAAACCGGTGATACTGGTGCCGTCGCCCAACGTGGCCGAAGACCACCAGACCAAAAACGCGCTGGCGCTGGTACAGGATAATGCGGCCCTGTTCGTGGCTGACCGTGATGCCGAGGCAAAGCTGGTTGATATGGCACTTGAGCTGATAAAGGATAAAGACAGGCAAAAGACATTAAGCGAAAACATTGGCAAACTGGCGCTGCCGGACGCCGATGAAGTGATCGCTAAAGAAGTTATGAAAATAACAATTAACAATTAAGTGTAAAACCTCTTCCCCGTTTGCCATGCGGGGAGGGGTTTTTTGAAGAGACTAAGTCCATGGACGGCAGACCATAGCGGGGGTTTGTTAGTGGATGAATAAAATAAAGTAGGAAAAATGGCTATGGACAATGGACCATGGTTTATGGATTAAAAACAATAACAATGGAATTGGGCAACATACAACGCGTTTACTTAATAGGCATAGGCGGTATCGGCATGAGCGGCCTGGCACGTTATTTCTGTCATTTGGGTTGTATTGTTTGTGGCTATGATAAAACATCAACCAACCTTACCGACGAACTGCGTAATGAAGGAATACAGATAGTTTTCGAGGACAAGGCCGACCTTGTACCCATGAATTTCCAGACTCCTGACGCGAGCACGCTGGTAATCTTCACCCCGGCTATCCCGAAGGACTCCGAAATACTGAACTTTTTTGTTAAAGCCGGTTTTGAAATGTTTAAACGCTCGCAGGTGCTGGGATTGATCAGCCGCGGTAAGTTTACCATTGGCATTGCAGGTACGCACGGTAAAACCACTACTTCAACCATGGTAGCGCATATTCTGAAGCATTCCGGTACGGATTGCTCGGCGTTTTTGGGCGGCATATCATCCAATTACAACAGCAATGTGCTGTATGGTAAAAATGATATTGTGGTAGTTGAGGCCGATGAGTACGATCGTTCGTTCCTTACCCTGTATCCGGATATCGCGGTCATCACCTCGATGGATGCCGACCATTTGGATATCTACGGCGATCATTCACACTTGCAGGAATCATTCAGGCTATTCGCTTCGCAAATAAAAGATGGCGGTACGCTCATCCGCAAAAAAGGTTTGCCACTGGATGGCGGCATTACCTATAGCACAAAGGAAGAGGCCGATGTTACCGCATCAAACATCCGTATAGAGAACGGCAGTTTTTATTTCGATTTTAAAAATAAGGATACCGAACTTAAGAATATTCAACTGGGTATTCCCGGTTTTCATAATGTGGAGAACGCAACGGCTGCTATCGAAGCAGCCTTGATGGTGGGAGTGGCCCCAGAAGCGATAAAAGCCGCGCTGGAAGACTTCCGTGGGGTGAAACGGAGGTTCGAATACATTGTGAAAACGCCTGAACATATCTACATAGATGATTATGCACATCACCCGGAAGAATTGCGGGCAGCCATTACATCGGTAAAGAAACTGTACCCGGACAGAAAACTGGTGACCATCTTCCAGCCGCACCTGTACACCCGCACGCGCGATTTTGTAGATGGGTTTGCAGAGGTGCTCGACCTGACGGATGAACTCATCATGCTCGACATCTACCCGGCGCGCGAACTGCCGATAGAGGGCGTGAACAGCGAAATGATATTAAACCGCATGCAGCTCGCCAATAAACGCAAGCTGGGCAAAAAGGAAGCGGTTGAAGTGATAAGAAATGAACAACCCGCGCTGCTGCTTACAGTAGGCGCAGGCGATATAGATCAATTGGTTGAACCATTAAAAGCGGCACTGAGCCATGTTTAAAAAGGGTACATGGAATTTCATTCTCATTGCATGCGGCTGGCTTATAGCGCTGGGCGGTGTGGTGGTGCTCATGGGTTTTATCAGTGAGAAAAAAGCCGGCGTAATCTGTAAAGCCGTGAGGGTTTATATCCCGGGTAACGAATATTTTATCGACAAGCAGGAGATAGACAATATTGTGAATGAAAAGGCATTGGTAGGAGAACCCCTCGAATCGATCAATATCCATTCGCTCGAGGTCCGCCTGAAAGCCAACCCATTTGTACAGTCGGCAAAAG
>JBQCIS010000338.1:0-14290 GCA_051953515.1 Mucilaginibacter sp. | reverse complement strand
GTTGGTATGGTATTTACTAAAATCGAAAAACGGCGCATCTTCCTGGCGAACCGAATATGGGCTGCCCGAAAGGATAATGCCTTTTACTGTGCTGTCGATCTCTGGAAAATGATTGAAAGGATGGATCTCGCAATAGATATTGAGTTCCCTGACACGGCGTGCGATAAGTTGTGTGAACTGTGAGCCGAAATCAAGAATGAGGATTTTTTCTTGCATGGGCAAAGATAGGGAATAGATTTGAGATGTGAGATATGAGATTTGAGAATAGTTTGTGGTTCAGAAGATGAGGAGCCTGAACCGCCTGCACCTAACTTACGAGTTTTTAAAACTTCGTAAGTTTTTATATTGGAACTACCTTCAAATAAAATAGCGATGGGGTTTCAAACCCATCGCTATTGTTTAATACGGTATAGATTATTTTTAGAAATTGATACCGATGTTCAGGCTGCTGCGCGAGTTTTGGAGTCTTGAACCGGTGTTGTTGTTATTAAACACGTCTGATACGCCGCCCTGTCCTTCGGCCTCAATAAAGAATTTGGCCCTGTCGCTGATGGGGATCTTAATGCCAATGCCAACAGCTAAGCCGCCGTCAACTGTATTGAATGCGCTTTTTACATCGTAACCGGTAACGGTGGCGCTGGTAAGGAAGCCGATATATGGGCCGAAATCCAGGTACCAGTTACGCGTGTGGCCGAAATGCCAGTTGGCCATTACCGGTATAGTAATATAGTTCAGCTTATAATCAACATTGTCTATCTCATTGCCGTTAGCATCGGTAAGGAAGCCATTGCCCCAGCCTTTCTGGTCGTAAATTACCTTTACCTTAATACTCCAGCGGTCTGAAAAGTAGCTGTCGGCAGATACGCCTACGTTAAAGCCGGTAACGCTGCCGGTGTGTTGCGAAGAGTTGCTCTCCTGAACATAAGAATTGTTCAGACCAACATCGACACCAAATTCAATTTTCCCTTTTTGTTCTTGTGCGGAAGCCAGGCTGTAAAAACCCAGCACGATAGCGAGTGTAGTAAAAATTTTTCTCATTAAATTGTGACATTAAGTTGTAGTGCGAAAATAAGCAGTTTAAACCGGAATAAAAATCAACTTTGGGATAAATAGCACTAAACAGCGCAAGTTCCGGGTTTTATGGCGGGCAGAGCGAAGGTAAATTTGTGTTATAAAACTTAAGGATATGAACACACAGGAAAGCATAAACTTTGACCGGATAGCCGAGGCTATCCAATATATAAAGCTGAATTTTAAAGCACAACCCGACCTGGATAAGGTTGCTGAGCAGGTACATTTAAGCCCGTTCCATTTTCAGCGCCTGTTTACCGAGTGGGCGGGTGTAAGCCCTAAAAAGTTCCTTCAATACCTGAGCCTTGAACATGCCAAAAGCATATTGAAAGACAGGCAGGCCACTTTGTTTGATACCGCTTTTGAAACCGGCCTCTCGGGCACGGGCCGCCTGCACGACCTGTTTGTAAACCTGGAAGGCATGACGCCTGCCGAATACAAAAACGGCGGTGCCGCACTAAAGATCAATTACAGCTTTGCCGAAAGCCCGTTCGGAAATATTATTGTGGCTTCGACTGCTAAAGGCGTGTGCTATCTGGCTTTTGCCGACGATAAACAAAGTGCCTTTGACGAATTGAAACAACAATTCCCGAATGCGCAATATAACCAGGTAACAGACATCCATCAGCAGAACGCATTGTTTATTTTCAGGAAGGATTGGTCGCAGTTGCCGGAGATTAAACTGCACTTAAAAGGCACCAGCTTTCAGCTAAAGGTTTGGGATGCTTTGTTAAAAATACCCATGGGCGGATTGAGCACGTACGCATCCATTGCAAACATCATTGGCTCGCCGCAGGCCAACCGGGCGGTGGGCAGTGCGGTGGGCGATAACCCGGTGGCCTTTCTCATTCCATGCCACCGGGTGATCCGTTCTACGGGCGAATTCGGCCAGTATCATTGGGGAGCAAATCGTAAAACGGCCATGATCGGGTGGGAAGCGGCAAAATCAGAACTATTGGCATCAGCATAAAATAAAATGGAAATATCAGAAAGAATAAACGCGCTCGACTGGGCGACTGCCTCGGATGAACTGAATAATAAAGGTTATGCCATTTTGCCGGGAGTGCTAAGCGATGCTGAGTGTAATGAGTTGATAGAAAACTATAACGATGACAGGCTGTATCGAAAGCGGGTGATTATGGAACGGCATCAATACGGCAAGGGCGAATATAAGTATTTCAATTATCCGCTGCCGCCGCTGATACAGCAGTTGCGTGAGTCCGTTTATCCAAAACTGGCCCCGGTTGCCAATGGCTGGATGCAGGCGCTTGGTAAACCAATACAATACCCGGAAAAATTGCCCGGTTTGCTGGAGCGGTGCCACAACTTAGGGCAGGTAAAGCCCACGCCATTAATTCTGCAATACGAAAAAGGGGGCTATAACGCCCTTCATCAGGACCTTTACGGCGAACTGTTTTTCCCGATGCAGGCGGTATTGTTTTTAGATGAGCAAGGTGTAGATTATGCCGGTGGCGAATTTGTGTTGATAGAACAAAAGCCCAGGGCGCAGTCAAAAGCTATTGTACTGAAACCCAAAAAGGGCGATATGCTGGTGTTTACCACTAACTTCAGGCCGGTGCAGGGTAAGCTGGGGCATTACCGGGTAAATATGAAGCATGGCGTTAGCGAAATAACGGATGGAAAACGGCACACTTTAGGTGTCATTTTTCATGATGCAGCATAAGAAATAAACAGGGAAATTTTACAGCAGAAAAGGGTTTATACTGTATAAACAGGTGTGATGCAACGGAATGGCATGGTTTATGGATTACTATATACGATACTCAATTATGGGTATCATCTATATCTATGAAAAAGTACATAACAAGGATCATTGCAATGCTGATGTTGGCATCGGTGATCGGTTCAATAACAAGCTGTTCGGTTGAGTACAGCGAACGTCATCATCATTATGATCGCGACCATGACCGCGGTGAGTATCACCATGATCATGACGACGACTATCATTAATCCATTTTTAACCCCACACAGGCACAAGAGTGCATTAGTGCCTACAACAGCCCCATTTTTTTGAGGGCTGTTTTTATTTATAACCATTATTTTACGTTACAATTATATCGTCTTGTTTAACTTGCGGGTTTACTGAACTTAAATGCACCGCAACGGGATTATAATCTTCTTTTTAATACTGGCGGCACTATCGTTGCTGACGAACTGGTACGTTTTTTCCGGGCTGAAAACATTTACCAAACACTGGCCATCCAAACGCTGGAGGCGTATTGTTGTATGGGGAATACCGGCAATTTCTGTAATAGCGACCATGTTGTTTGTTGCAGGCTTTGGCAGTTTTCGCAGTGCGCGGGGTATGACGCCTTATCACGAATATATATTAAGTATCTTCCTGGTATTGCTTGTTACCAAGCTGGTTTTTATCATCATTTTGTTTATTGGCGATGCCGGCAGGTTGTTTTATGGATTGGCACGTGGTATTGCGCATTACGGCAAAAAGAAGGATAAGCCATTCATACCGGCAAGGCGCAGGTTTATAAGCGAACTGGCTATATTAGCCGCTTCCTTTCCGTTTGCGGGTTTGGTATATGGCATGGTAAAAGGTAAATACGATTATCGCCTGCATCGCGAAACCATCTACTTTGATGACCTGCCCGAAGCGTTTGACGGCTTTACCATTACACAACTATCAGACATTCACTCGGGTAGTTTTGACAATATGGATGCCGTACAACGTGGTATAGACCTTGCTAAAGCGCAAAAAAGCGATCTGTTTGTTTTTACCGGCGACCTGGTAAATGATGCTGCGTGGGAGATAGAAAAATATATCCCGCATTTCGGTGAGCTAAAGGCGCCTTATGGCCAGTTTTCTATTTTGGGTAATCATGATTATGGCGATTATATTGATTGGAACAGCGAGGCCGAAAAAGCTGCTAATTTTGAAAAACTGCAACAGTACCATAAGGACTTGGGCTACCGCCTGCTGATGGACGAAAACCTGGAGATTGAAAAAGGCGGACAGAAAATAACACTGATCGGTGTACAGAACTGGGGACGCGGATTTATTCAGAAAGGCAACCTGGATAAGGCCTTGCAGGGTGTTGATCCCAATTCCTTTAAGATATTACTCTCGCACGATCCGACACACTGGGAGGATAAAGTGCGCTTTAATCCAACCACTATCCATCTTACGCTTGCCGGCCATACGCATGGCGCCCAGTTTGGTGTGGAAGTACCCGGTTTCAGATGGAGCCCGGTGCAATACCGTTATCTCGACTGGGCAGGCCTCGCCAACGAAAAAGACCGTTACCTGTATGTAAACCGGGGCTTCGGTTTTCTGGCATTCTCCGGTCGTTTGGGTATATGGCCCGAAATAACGGTGATCACGCTGAAAAAGAAGGTGGCATAAGCTACCTTGAATACTTAAGCGCCTTTCTTCACATTTAAACTGGCCATCAGTTGGTCGTACAAATCGGTATTGCCTGTTTTTTGTGGTTTGAGCTTTTTGATGGTAGGATGCTTACCTTTTGCCTTTTCTTTAATGATCTTGAGCAGTTCGTCATTATAATCATCCTTAAATTTCGAGATATCAAATTTTGCGGCGTATTGGTTGATGAGCGCCAGGCCCATATCCAGTTCCTTTTTGCTGATGTCCACATCGCCGGGCACGTTCAGGTCTTCAGTGCCGCGTATCTGTTGCGCAAACCTGATGCGGGTTACCGTAAGCACATTGCCAACCGGGTGCACAATGCATAAATTTTGCGCAGTGCGCAATACAAACCGGGCCAATCCCGCTTTTTTTGATTTAATGAGCGCCTGTGTTAAAAGCGCATAAGCTTTATTGTTTTTGGTGTCGGGCTCGGTGTAGTAGGAGGTTTCGTAATACATGGGGTCTACATCGGCCATGTCCACAAAACTTTCTATCTCTATCTCTTTGCTTTTTTCGGGCGCGGCAAGTTCGTAATCTTTTTCTTCCAGTATCACATAATCATCGTCCAGTTTATAGCCTTTAACAATCTTGTCATAAGGGACTTCCTTATGCGTGTTTTCGTTTACCCGCATGTAGCGTATGCGCGCATGGTCGCGGCTGTCGAGCATGTCCAGGTCGAGTGAACTGGTTTGTACCGCAGAAAATAGTTTAACAGGTATGCTAACCAACCCAAACCCGATGGAGCCTTTCCAAATGGATCTCATAGTCAATATGTTTATGGATTAGTATAAACGGTTTAAATTAGAAAGGGTTTTAAATGGTGATGGAACTGAAATTATAATTAACTTAGTCTATTCCTAAATTTATAACATGAATGTCGACTTTAATATTGATAACGACCATATTAATGTACCAATAAAAAAATATAATCTAATTAGTTTATTATCAATAGTTCTGGCTGTTTTTATACTGGGGTGTTACCTTGTAATAAACCCTTCGGCGTATGTTGCTACAAGTGGCTATCGCTATAGACACCCGTGGGAAATATTTCTTTTGGGATCACTTTGTATTGCAACTTGTGGTCCATGTGTAGCTATCCTGCTTTACCGAATAATTGATACACGACCAGGATTGAAAATAAGCTTAGAGGGAATTACTAATCGTACAAGTTTATTTCAGACCGACCTGATTGAATGGAGTGATATTAATAAAATTGATACTGAAAACGATAAATATCCGGTTTATGTGATAGTTTACATTAATAATCCAGCTGAATATGTACAAGGAAAAAAGCTATTTGCCAGATATATGGCATCGTCCAATTATACAAAATATGGTTCTCCGATAGTAATCGATGCTTATCAATTAAAGTGTGGCTACCCCGAATTATGTGCGTTTTTGGAAGATACCCTTGGAACTTATCAAAAAGCTGCTCGAAATACTTAAGAGCCAAAAAACTCCCCGCCTTTGTTGGTTTTGTCATCAACAAATATGAGATATGTACATACTCCGATCATGATAATCGATGCTTGTTGGTGACAACACCAACAAGGGCGTGGCACGCTCGCAATGACAAGTTTTTTATTTACTTCAAATACTCCTTCGCAATCTCCGGATAGATATTCATATACTGGTTTGCCTTGCCATCGCGGTCGAAAATACCTTCCCAGGTGCTGAGCGGTTCCCAGATGAAGGTGCCGATGGCCTTTTTGCCGGGTGCAGTAAAGGAGATATCATTTACTTCTTTTTTTAGTTGCGAGTATTCGGCAACCATTACCTGCTGTTTATAGCGATGGGCGAGGTCGGCCATATTGTTTTTCAGGTCGGTTGGTGTGCCGTGCCATTTTGGATAGTAGGAGAGGCCGATCACGTCAAAAGGTACTTTTCGCGCCAGCATATTATCCACAAAAAAGCGCGCCTCGGCATTCTGCCCGCCCAGTGCAATGTGCAGCATAATAATGGTTGACCGACTAACGGCCCTAACGCCCCGCACGCCCGAATAAATGAGCTGCGCCAGGCTGTCGAGGTTATTGATTTCGCCATCGGGCCAGTCCATACCGTGATTTATTTCGTTGCCTACCTGCACCATGTCGGGCGTGGTATGCTGGTGTTTCAGGGCAGTCATTACCTTTACCGTCCAGTTGTAAAGCGAGTCTTTGAGCGAAGGAAAGTCTGCGCCAGCCCATGCCAGCGGTTTGTTCTGCTGTTGCGGATCGGCCCAGTAATCGCTGTAATGGAAATCGAGCAAAAATTTCATGTGCGCTGCCTTTATGCGTTTGGCCATAGCCATGGTATGCGCCAGATCGCAAAAGCCCTTACCGGGCGAGTAGCCTTTAGGATTTGCCGGATTATTGAATATACGCAAACGGATATAGTTAAAGCCATGCGCTTTCATGATCTTGATTGCATCGCCGGTTACGCCATTGTCTGAAAATTTCATACCGCGTGCTTCCAGCTCGGGGAAGAAAGAAATATCGGCCCCTAAAATTTTGCGCTTTACCTTATGTGGTTTATAGTTGGCCCTGGTAACCGGGTGCGGAATGCCGGGTTGTACGGTATGTATCTCAGTTGCCCCTGTCCAAAGCGAATCTGCCCTGGCATCCAGTTTTATAATGCCGCGCGACGGGCCTGCCTGTAGCACCAACCAGCACTCGCCGGTAACGGGCACTTGTAAAGCAGTGTCCGGTCCGCCTTGTGCTGAGGCATTGCGGATGTTGATGATCCGGGCATCGCCTTTTATATGAAAAGTGATCACCTTTTTGGCATCGGCTACTTCCTTACCATCCCGGTCAATAATTTTTACGCTGATGAGCGCGGTATCCTTACCATTACCCAGCATGGTAGTTTTATAAGGAGTTACCTGTACCTCGACAGGCTGCCCCGGCGGTGGCAGCTTCCTGAGCCTTCGCCCCTGCGCGTTTACTTTTAATATTGTAAGGCTTGAAATAAGTATCAGTGCGGATAACTTCAAGCATGCGTTGGTGTTCATCATTCTCTTCATGGCGGTTACAATTAATCGGCAAGGTAAAGCTACAATAAGCGTGTATGATTGACAATTATTTTCAGGTTGTCAGACGAATTTTACAAAAATAGCTTTAGTAATATTTGGATAATGTACGCGACCCGGTGGACTCACCCGGTCGTTGCTACGCTCGACCACCCTCTCTTCGCTGCGCGGAACGAGGGTAACTACAAATTACACGGAAATATTTTGTGAAAACCTTATGGCTTTGCCCTCTTTCCGCGCAGCGAAGAGAGGGTCGAACAGCGAAGCCCATTCGGGGTGAGTCAACCGGGGTCGCGTTTGGCTGTAGTTGCATAGGTAGCTAATGAATAGCTATCAAACTTTGTTATAGCTGTTTTTTGCGGATAATATTTATGTTTATAGGGTAATTATTGGCGTTTGAAAAAGATCCGCATTGTACAGCTGGTTGCTGTTGTTTTCTTTACTGTTTCTGGCGGCCCTTACGGACTTGAGCCGCTGTTAAGTTATGCCGGTCAGCATGGCGCATTATTGTTATTACTGTTAACGCCCCTGTGCTGGGATGTACCTGCCATATTTGCCGTGCTTGAATTGAACAGTATGATGCCTGTTACCGGTGGCTATTATAAATGGGTAAAATACGCGCTGGGAACCCGCTGGGGATTTTACGAGGGCTGGTGGACATGGCTTTACACCTTTGTGGACCTTGCAATCTATCCGGTGTTGTTTATTACCTATCTCGGTTTCTTTTTTCCGGGTATCGGGGTTTATCAGAAATATTTTATCTGTCTTTTATTTATCTGGGCCTCTGCCGGGCTTAATATACTGGGTATTGTGCCGGTAGGTAAAGTGTCGCTTATTTTGGGGGCGATAGTGTTAGCGCCGTTCGTGGTTTTGTTCGGGATGGTATTTTACCATCACACCGGTGCCCTTGTTATTCAATCACCATCGCTAAAAGGCCTTACGCTGCCATCATTAGGCATGGCGCTTTACACAGTAATGTGGAACTGCCTTGGCTGGGATAATACTACCACCTATGCCGAAGAGGTGGAGAAGCCTGTCCGCTCATACCTTATATCCACCTTAACGGCATTTGGCTTAGTGATTGCCGTTTATTTTCTGGTGATATGGGTGGCGCAATTATCCGGTATCAGCGCGGCAAAACTGTCAGACGAAGGATTCCCGGTATTGGGCGAACTGATCAGCGGGCATTGGCTCGGCATCCTGATAGCGATAGGCGGAATGGCCAGCGCTATGGGGATTTATGCTTCTGTGCTGCTCTCGGTATCACGTGTGCCCATGGTAATGGCCGGTGATGAATTGTTGCCTGCAAAACTCAATAAACGGCATAAGCGCTTTCAAACACCTTATGTATCCATTATTGTTTGCTCAATGGTGGTAAGCGGTATGGTATTGTGGGGATTTACCGACCTGCTTATTATTGATGTTACCATCTACGGCGCCGGCTTGGCGCTGGAATATATCGCGCTTATCCGCCTGCGGATAAAAGAGCCCGGAACGCATCGCCCGTTTAAAATACCATTGGGCATACCCGGGCTGTGTTTTGGGCTGATATTGCCTGCATCCGTTTATTTTATTGCACTTGGCGGGGCCTTTTCATCCACTAAAAGTGCTGTTTCTGCGGCAATATTTGCCATACTTACACTGGCCAGCGCCGAGTTATTGTGGCAAATAGTAATTTTCCGTAACAGGAGGCGTAAGCAGTATTTTGATATTTCCTGATGCGGTTTGCTTACGATGGATTATTGCTGATTTTACGCGTATGCTTTAGAATCAACGATATAGCTTTTTCTACGGCAGGTATAGCAGATATAACGCTTAAAAGGTATCCAGAACAGGGCGTATTTAACAAAGAAGCCGCGCTTTATACGTTCGTCCAATGTTCCGGACTTGCATTTAGGACATGGGCGTGATGGCGTTAAGGTCATAAAATCAACAGGGGGTAAATTAGCTAAATCCTCTTTAGGGGTTTTCGTCTACCAATATATATACATCTATGTTATTTTAATATTACGAATAATATTAAAATAACTATAACGATGAAGTGCGGGTTGAAAAGCGTTTAGCAATAAAATACGGGCTTATTACTTCTTAAATTTATAAGTTGCCATATATAATATATATAAAGTCACTTTCAGTTGTTTGGGGAATTTATGCTGCTGGGCGAGCGCTTTTTTTTATTCGCTTTTTTAATGTAGCATTTTCTTCTTCGCCGTATCTAACGTTCGAACAAATAATGATAAGGCCATTTGATTGGCAAATAAATGAGTTTCGAAGAAATATATAACACCTATTGGAACAAGGTTTTCCGTATATGCATGGGTTATGTGAATGACCACGACTGGGCTAAAGACATTGCGCAGGAAACTTTTGTTACAATATGGCAGCAGTTACCTAAATTCAGGCAGGAGGCGGCTATAGGTACCTGGATTTTCCGGATAGCATCAAACCATTGCCTGCGACAGATAGAACGGCAAAACCGCATGCCTCGGTCCGAGATGCCTGATGAGATAGCGCAGCATCAGGAGCCCAGTAAGGAGCCGCAGGTGCAGTTCCTTTACAAATGTATAGCTGAATTGCCTGAAACCGACCGTATCATTATTTCGCTCGAACTGGAGGATGTGAAGCAAGCCGAGATTGCCAAAATAGTGGGCTTGTCGGAGACAAACATCCGCGTAAAAGTGTTCCGTATTAAAGAAAAACTGGCCAAAAAATTTGAAGGATATGAAGAATGATATGGATCTGAAGGCCTTATGGCACAAGCAGAAAGCAGACGAAATGCCTGATATAGGGAAATTGTATAAAAAGGTTGATAATATAAAACGGGCAACCCGTATAAGAATAATAATGCAGAATGTGATATTATTAACGGTATCGGCACTTGTTATTTATGTAGGCGCAAATATCTTTCACGCGCTGCTCACTACAAAAATAGGCATAGCCTTAATGGTAATTGCTATGCTAACCTATTTGTTTGTCCAGAACCGGATGATACCGGTACTGTTTAAAACAAATTTTACCATCAGCACACATGAATACCTGGCGCAATTAATCAGCATTAAACGCCGCGAAGATTTTCTGAACCGGGTAATGATCCATATTTATTATGCACTGCTTTGTGTTGGGATAGGGCTTTATTTTGTACAATTCGTTCATACCTTACTGAGCGGAATATTACTCTACGGATTGACACTCGCATTCCTGTTATTATCCTGGTTTTTGCAACCCCGCGGTGCCAGGTGCAGGCAAAAAGTGCTTTTAGAAACTATTGCCCGGTTAGAAGAAGTGAACCGGCAGTTGGAAGAGGAAGAAGGGGTAGAAGGCTGAAAGGTAAAAGGCGAAGATGGAAAACTATAAGAAGCAAAACTCGCAAAGCGATAGAGACTTACGAAGTTTTTAAAACTTCGTAAGTCTCTATCCTGTCTGAACTCCAATTTTATGGAATTGAAAAGAAATACAGAATTTAACTAATTCCAATAATTCAATAAATTCGAGTTCAGACAATTAAAGCGTCTCTTTAAGCCATTTAAAGAACTCGCTTTGCCAAACAAGCGCGTTTTGCGCATGCAGCACCCAATGGTTTTCATCCTGCATTACAATCAGCCGGCTTTTTATGCCGCGTAACTGTGCCCCCTGGAAAGCCTGTAAGCCTTGCCCCAGTGGCACGCGAAAGTCTTTTTCGCCGTGGAAGATCAGTATCGGTGTATCCCAGTTGGCTACATAATTACTCGGCGAAAACTCTTTGTATGATTTCTGCGCTGCGGCATTGTCCTTATCCCAGTATGGGCCGCCGTAATCCCAGTTCGGGAACCAAATTTCTTCGGTAGTGCCATACATGCTGCGGAAATCGAAGATGCCGTCATGTGCGATAAAAGTTTTAAAGCGCTTTTTATGCACGCCCGCCAGCATATAAACTGAATAACCGCCATAACTGGCGCCAACACAGCCCAAGCGATCCTTATCAACAAACGGTTCTTTGGCAATATTGTCGGTTGCGCTCAGGTAATCCTGTATGGCAAGGCCGCCATGGTCTTTGCTGATTTCCTCGTTCCATTCTGTACCATGCCCCGGCATACCGCGACGGTTAGGCGCAACAATAATGTACCCGTTTGATGCCATCAACTGCAAATTCCACCGGAAGGAATAGAATTGTGTTAATGCGCTTTGCGGACCACCTTGGCAATACAACAGCGCCGGATATTTTTTTGCAGGATCAAAATTTGGCGGATAGATCACCCAAACCAGCATCTGTTTATCATCCACTGTTTTTACCCAGCGGCGTTCTGTCTTGCATAGGCCAATGTTGCTGTAAATGGCATCATTTACATGTGTAAGTTGTTTCATTTGCCCGTTGGCAATGTTTACCGTGTAAAGTTCGTTAGCATGGTTAAAATCCGAGCGCGATACCACGAGGGTATTGCCTTTCTGCCCCATAATGTCATCCACATCAAAATCGCCATTGGTAATCTGTTTAATAACCGGCTGCGCGCCACCCAACGGATTGTTTACGCTGAATAATTGCAGCGTACCGTTTATAGCCGCATAAAAGAACAGGCTTTTACCATCTTCGGCCCATTTGTAGCCCTCAACATGTATCTCGTCATTTTTGGCAGTCAGGTTAACTTTGGTGGTGCCATTGGTAACAATCAAATCTTGTTTGTCGCTTTCGTAACCATCGCGTTTCATCTGTAACCAGGCCATCTGGTTCTTTTTATTGAATGATGGCTGCAAATCATAGCCCGGGTTGTCTGCTGTTAAATTGGTTGTTACACCGTTTGCCACATCATAGGCATAAATATCCGTATTAGTGCTTACGGCATATTCGGTTCCAAATTTCTTTTTGCAGGCGTAAACCACATGTTTGCTGTCGGCGCTCCAAACAAAATCTTCATCGCCGCCATCAGGTTTCAGGGGGCAATCATAAGGTTCGTCCGGCATAATATCTTTTGCTTTGCCGGGTTTGCCGTTTACCATCGGCGCTACCATTACGTGCCCGAATTTACCATCCTCCCAGGTATCCCAATGGCGATAGTTAAGACTGTTATAGATCAGTACATTACTCTTTTTGAGGTCTGGATAATAATCGGAGCCGGCAACTTTAACCACCTTTACATCAGCGCTGCTGATCTTGTACTTGCCATCCGGCGATATGCGATCGTCGGTTAGCCAGGCCTTCTCGTCCATCACAATGTCGGGCACGCCGCCGGCCAGCGAAATTGCATAAGTTTTGGTGTCGATCTTGTTAGCGGCCACATCTGGCGTGCCTACAGAATAGATAACATATTTGCCATCTTTAGAGATACCCTTGCCGCTAACGCGACCGAGTTTCCATAATAATTCGGGGGTTAAAACATTTTGCGCCTTTGCAGCCATAGCCGAAAATAGCACAAATAGTATAATTAATGCTTTTGTATTGGTTTTGATCATAATGAAGTCGGTTAAAACAGTTAAAGATAGGAAATAAAAGGGGTTGGGGAAGGTAGTTGCAAACTACCTGCATAGTGGTCCGAAGTCGGAGACTTCGGACAGCGCGGTTTCGCTGTTCGGTTTCGCTGTTCGGTTTCGCTGTTCGAAGTCTCCGACTTCGAACCAGTATGTATGTAGTCTATGACTACATACTCAAAACAAACAATCCACATCAATTATCTGATCAACCCCAGCATAGTTCGATGCACTTGAATAAATATAATCTTCGGGTTTATATACAATTCCGGCACGAACCGGATTCTGATGGATATAATCTATTTTCTGTTGTGTGAATGCAGGTGAGCTTAGTTCAATAAAGTGATTATCATGTTCCCAAAGCTGGTATCTTTCGTTTCGGTCATGCCTGGATGCATAATATTTGAATTGATGCAACATCCATTCCCGCCGGCTTTCTATCCCATTATTCTCAATTTCTTCAAGGATTCTTTTAGCAGTGAATTTTTTGCTATCCCTCACAAAATCACTTAACCGGTGTCCTTCATCAACAGACGCTATTAAATGTACATGATTGCTCATAATTACATACGAATGCAGATGCAACCCCTTATGCTGCTGGCAATGTTTCCATGATTCAATGACTATATCGCGATAAGATTGCCTCGAAAACACATCTATCCAGCCAACTACTGTAAAGGTCATGTAGTATATAGCTTGTTGATCGTGAATGATGTATCCGTTTCGTGTCATGAATTAAATATGATGAAAAATTCTGTAGTTGCAAACTACAGGCATAGTGGTCCGAAGTCGGAGACTTCGGACAGCACATTAGATAAATTTAAAGATATGAGTTGCTGTTCGAAGTTTATAACTTCGAACGCCTATGTATGTAGTCTCCGACTACATACTATCAAACAAAAAGGCTCCCGAAACCGGAAGCCTTTGCTATATAATAAATTAGGGTGAGCTAATTGTTATTCTTCATGGGCATGTTCCTGGCGGAACAGTTTGGCGCTGAAGTAATCGTTATTCATGCGGCTGATGTTGGTGAGTTTGATCTCTTTCGGACATTCAGCTTCGCATGCGCCGGTGTTGGTACAGTTACCAAAACCTTCTTCATCCATTTTTGCTACCATTGCCTGTGCACGGCTGTAACGCTCGGTCTGACCTTGTGGCAGTAGCGCGAATTGCGATACTTTAGCCGAAACAAACAGCATAGCCGAAGCATTTTTACAAGCTGCCACACACGCGCCGCAGCCGATACAGGTTGCAGAGTTAAAGGCTTCGTCGGCAATTACTTTCGGTATCAGTATTTCGTTGGCATCAGGCACGCCACCGGTGTTTACAGAAACATAGCCGCCGGCCTGTTGTATACGGTCGAATGCAGAGCG
>JBQCIS010000337.1:0-30343 GCA_051953515.1 Mucilaginibacter sp. | reverse complement strand
CATGGCGCTTTCGCAGCCTGATATGTTTATGGTGGTGGTTATTTATTCGGTACTGCATTCTGTATCAATATTCGGCGCTATATTTTTCAATAAGCTGCATTTTATTAAAACAGGATTTGCCTTTTTTATAGGCTATGCTTTGCTTATGGTGTTTAATACCATGTTTCTCAGGATAATTACCGGATTGGATGTGGTGAGGCTGGCTATGCCTTTCGGCTTCCTCAATTTTAATATAGGCGATAAATTTTATTCCGTTACAACAGGCGGCGGAACAGACTGGATGATTCTGTCGTTATTGATGGTTGCGTCGGCAATGCTTTGGGTAGCGGCATATTTCAGGTTAAAGGAAAAGCAGGTATAATATGGAATTTAAAGATAACGAAGCGATATACCTGCAGATTGCCGCCTTTGTGTGCGATAATATTCTGAGCGGGAAATGGCCTGCAGGACAAAAGATACTTTCGGTACGTGATCTTGCCGTAGCATTGGAAGTAAACCCAAACACGGTTATGCGTTCGTACGAGTTTTTGCAGGGGCTGGAGATCGTTTATAATAAGCGCGGCCTGGGCTTGTTTGTAGCCGAAGATGGCTTTGAAAAGGTGAAAGCCTATCGTAAACAGAACTTCGTGCAACAGTACCTGCCCGAGTTTTTCAAGAATATTTACCTGCTGGGTATTTCGATAGACGAGATCAGGCAGCAGTATGAGGATTTCCTGGCGCAGCAATCAATTTCTAAAACAAACACCGAAGAACAATGAGAACAAGCATTAAAATATTAATTGCGACACTGGCACTGGTAATAGCGGGCCTTTTGGTGTACGATACCCAGCTAAAGGCCGCATATCTGAAGGGCGATTATAAAAAGCCATTCGGCGGATTTGTGCCGGCAAATTTCAGCAATTTCAATTCCATCGAGCTGCGGTCGGGCACGGTCATCAACCTGATGGTTACAAAAGGCCCGTATAAGGTTTTGGTTGCCCCGGCGGCAGGCGATTTTGTGAAGATAAGCCAGCAAGGCAGCAAGCTCATTATCAGCGCGGAATTTAAGGATCATTACCGTGGGCTTGCAGACGACTATGTGGTCTTTGTGTCTTGTCCGGAGCTTTCTTCGTTTAGTTCAAATGCCCGCTACAAGGCTGGCGACATGACCGTAACCGATACTACTGCCCTTAATTTTGCCTGGAAACAAACTGTTATTAACGGATTTACAAATGACACAATGCGTATTACAGAAAGTAATGCAAGTAACGTAACAATCCGGAATTGCCGGCTGAATACCTTAAAAGCTGTTGTTGGCGTGAGCAATAACAGCGGCGCTGACCTTACCATCGGTGCGGGGAATTCTTTTAAACAAACCGATTTCGATATCAGAAATAAAAGCACGCTCATGCTAAAAAATACAGCTGGCGGCAATATCAATTATCATTTGGCAGATAGCGCACAGCTTATGGTGAATGGTGTTTCTCAACCATTATTAAAACTTAAACAGCCATGAAATTAACCATCAATTCCCTCTCAAAAACTTATGCCAACGGCGTGCATGCTTTAAAGGATGTATCGCTCACGCTTAACAATGGCATGTTCGGTTTGCTTGGGCCCAACGGCGCCGGCAAATCATCCTTAATGCGTACCATTGCAACGCTGCAGGAAGCCGACAATGGCAGCATTTTCCTGGATGAACTTGATGTGCTCAAAAACAAAACCCGGGTAAGGCAATTATTGGGCTACCTGCCGCAGGAGTTTGGCGTTTATCCCAAAATTTCTGCGGAGCGTATGCTCGATCATATAGCCCAGTTAAAGGGTGTGGGCAACAGCGGCGAGCGTAAAGAACTGGTTTTGGCGCTGCTGGAAAAGGTAAACCTGTTTAAAGATCGTAAAAAACACCTCGGCACTTATTCCGGCGGTATGAAACAGCGCTTCGGTATTGCGCAGGCTCTTATCGGCGACCCGAAACTGATTATTGTAGACGAACCCACCGCGGGCCTCGACCCGGCAGAAAGAAACCGCTTTTATAATCTGTTGAGCCAGTTAGGCCAGAATACCATTGTTATCCTTTCCACCCACATTGTTGAGGATGTGAGCACGCTTTGCTCAAACTTTGCCATTATTTGCCAGGGCGAGGTACTTTACGCCGGCGACCCCGATACGGCCGTGAAAGAACTGGATGGAAAGATCTACTCGAAGGCCATCAACCAATCGGAAATACAATATTACCGCGATGTGTATAACGTAATATCCACTCAGTTAAAGTCGGGCAAGCTGCATATACGGATACTGGCGGATGCCGGTACGCCGCAGGATGGCTTTGTGCAAACCGCCCCTAACCTGGAAGATGTATACTTTAGTAATATAGCTACCCGTGTAGATGTAAATACCATGTAATACACTCAAAAACAAATTATTATGTTTCTTGAAATTTTTCTGTTCGAGATCCGGAACCGGGTCCGCAGGCCAGCTTTTTACCTGTACTTTTCGGCAGTTTTTATTTTTACGTTGCTTTCTTTTGCTACAGGCTCGTTACCTGTAGGTGAAAAGGAGCATATCAACTCGCCGTACCTCATCACTTTCTGGTGTTCGGCTATGAGCATGATGATGATGCTCATCAGTTCTTCGTTGATGGGCACGGCCATCTTTCGCGATATTGAATACCAGACGAAGGATTACTACCTCACTTACCCTATTACCAAGGCCGGATATTTCTGGGGAAGATTCTGGGGATCGTTTGTATTTATGGTGTTCATTGCACTGGGTATACTGGCAGGTATCTATATAGGTACGGTAGTAGGCCCTGTTACAGGTAAAACCAGCGTTGCACAATACGGGCCGAACAACCTTTCGTATTATTTGTACCCGTTCCTTACTATGGCGCTGCCGAATATATTCTTTGCCTCGTCGCTGTTTTTTGGGCTTGTGGCCATTATGCGTAATGTAAAGGTGATATATTTTGGCGGAATTCTGCTTTTCCTGTTCTATTTTATGGGCTTGTTCTTTCTCGATCATATCAATAATCCTACAGTGATCGGCATCATAGACCCTTTCGGGCTAAACGGAGTGAGAATGATTATGCAGAGTGCCAGCGTATCTGAAAAGAATACGCAACTGATACTGATAAGCGGCTCATTAGCGGTAAACCGTATACTGTGGCCCGGTTTAGGTTTGCTGGTGTTGCTTGTTACCTATTTGCGGTTCAATTTCGAGCGTTTTTTCGCAGGTAAACGCGATAAGGCTTCCATTGATGAAACTGGTGAGAAAAGCGGCAAACCAATCAGTATACCTGTTGTCAGCTTTACCGAAAAATACAAGCGAAGCACTTTAAGCAACTTGATAAAGCTGGAACTGCTCAATATTATCCGCGACAATTACTTCTGGATTATTTTGGGTTGCGGCAGCATGTTCCTGGGCTTTGTGTTCTGGCTTGGCAGTAATAACGCAGGCGTGCCTGATTTTCCGCGAACGGTTGCTTTGCTGGATATCTTTAACGACGCCTTCCCGTTTTTTATCTTTTTTATCATCATGTTCTACACAGGCGAAACTTTACAGCGCGATCGAATCACGCGTTATGCCTTCATTAACGATTCGCTGCCGCCGCCAAACTGGGTGATGAATGGGTCCAAACTGATCTCGTTGCTGATCATAGGAGCAGGGCTATCGGTATTACCCATGCTTATCGGCATAATTGTACAACTGCTTAAGGGTTTCTATCAGTTTAATTTCCCGGCATACTTTACTTACCTGTTCCTCATCCTGCTGCCCAAACTGTTGGAGATGGTGGTATTCTGCTACCTCGTGAATGTGGTGGTAAACAACAAATTTGCCGCTTATGCTATTGGCGTAGCCTTTTGGATAGGGGTGTTCTTTTTAGAAACCACGCATATATTCGATTATCACTTATTGCTGTATTCGTACACACCTGGCACCGGTATTTCGGACATGGATGGTATGGGTCACATGGCAACGCCGGTAAGCTGGTTTGATGTATACTGGCTGCTGTTTTCGGGTGTGTTAATTATTGTGGCCGGGTTGTTTTATTACCGGGGCGTAAGCTCATCGTTTAAAGAGAGATTGCAGTTAATACCTGAACGTTTTACCACCAGAGCAAAGCTTAGTGGTGCTTTATTATTACTTGCTTTTTTGGCGGTAGGCGCATACAATTATTACAATGTAAGCTATCTGAACGATTATCTCACCTCGGGCGAGAATGACGAACGCGCCGTGATGTACGAAAAGGCGCTGAAGAAATACGAAAAGCTACCCCTGCCCAAAGTGATCGCCATAAAAATGGATGCCGATTTATATCCTGATAAGCAAGCCGCCTATACTCACGCATTTGTAACGGTGGTTAACAAAAACAGCACACCCATTTCGCAACTGCTGCTGGATGCCGACGGATTGACCGATTATTCCATAAAGGTAAAAGGCAAACCGGTACAATATACCTGTCCGCTCATGTATCCGCGTGGCGAGTTCAACTGGTTCCGGCCACAAAAGGATTCATCCGATTTCAGGATGTACACTTTTGATCAGCCTTTGGCACCAGGCGATACGATGGTAATAGAGGTGAATTCAGCTAAAACCCATCAGGGCTTTGAAAACGGTTTATTCGCTGCGAATATGCTGCATAATGGCACCATATACAATGGCGGCCTGCCGGGTTTAGGTTATGACGAAGATGATGAGATCAGCAGCCCGTATGAACGCAAAAAGAATGGTCTTCCGCCTAAAAATGAAGAAGATGTGCCGCAAAACGATCCTGTTGGCATAAGTACATTGGCAGCCGGAAGGGCAGCTGACCTGCTGAAACTGGATATCACGGTAAGTACTTCAGGCGATCAAACCGCAATAGCACCGGGCGAACTTTTAGGGCAGTGGAAAAAGGATGGTCGTAATTATTCTCATTACAAGCTGAAAGATCCGGGCAGTTATGGGCCATGGGGTATTTTTTCGGCGAGGTTAGCGGTTCGTCACGACAGTGTGATGCTTGATCATAAGGTAAACATCAATATTTATTATCTGCCGCAACACAGCGCAAATATCGATAGGTATGTTGCCGCTTATAAGGATGGGTTGCGGTATTACAGTTCGGTTTATGGCAGCTATCCTGCAAACGTGGTAAAGCTGGTAGAAACGGCACCTTATGGCCCGCGCGAGGGCGCTATGCCTACCATGTACACAAACGCCGAATATTTTGGCTGGAATGCCGACTTCCGCCATACTTATATGCAGGATTATTGCTATTTATATACCATCCGCACGCTGGCACAGCAATGGTGGCGTTTCCAGGTGGCGCCGAATAGTACGGTTGGCGCTATGGTAATACCCGAAGGCCTCGCCACTTACGACGAACTGGTAATGGCCGAGCGGACTTATGGAAAAACCAACATAAGGGGTATAATACTCAATCAGCTTTGGAACTACCTGTTTTCGAGGCGGCATCTGGATGAAGCCGAACATCCGGTTATTCGTGCCAATATCTGGCAGGAGTGGGGTGGCAAAGGCGGTGTAGTGTTATACGGCTTGCGCGACCTGATCGGCGAGGATAATATGAACAAAGCCCTGAGCGAATTTAAGGCTGCTTATGCCTGCAAAACCGAACCGCCTTTTGCCGGGAGTAATAACCTGTATAATTATCTCAAAAAGTATGTGCCTGATTCACTGCAATATTATCTTACCGATACCTGGCAGAAAGTAACCTTTTATGATAATAAGGTAACTATGCTAAAAGCCCAGCCTGCACAGGTAAAAGGCAGCTACAAGGTAACTTTTACGGTAGATATCAATAAAGCCCGGGTTGATGAAAAGGGTAATGATATTGACGCGAAGAGCATGAAAGACTATATCCTTATTGGCGTGTTTGGGAAAGATAAAGTTGATAAGTTGGGGCTTGGGCATGAGAACCCGCTATACCTTAAAAGGTACTGGCTTACAAAGGGACAACATCAGTTTAGCGTTATTGTAAAAGAAAAACCGAAGTGTGTGGGGGTAGATCCGTACGGGGTATTACTGGACAGGAACCCGAACGATAACCTGAAGGATTTGGAATAACAGCAATGTGTTTTAGTTTGGTTGGTTAAATGAAAAGCCCCGCAATTTTTTGTGGGGCTTGTTTTTTGATGGTTGGCTGCTTTATGATAGAAAAGCGGCTCTTAGCCATTTTCAACTACCAGGTCGCCAAGTGTAATTCCAAAAATACAGCAGATGTCGCTCAGTGTTTCTACTGTAAGGTCGCGTGTGCCGGTTAACCAGTCTCTCAGACTGACAATTTCCTGTCTAACCCGATCACCAAACTGGCGATGGTTAAGCCCTGTTTGCTCGCGTAGTTTTTCAATACGCGCAATGATCAATTGACGATTTTCGCGGCTTACCAGATCAGAAGGGTTCAGCTTTACCAAAATGGTTTCAAGCACTGTGTTACGATTTTCTGTTTTCATGGGGTCGGGTATTGATGAGGTGGTAAGTTAAAAAATTTTTGTTAAATAACAATTAAATTTGCTTGATAATTAAAACAAAAATCCTAACCCATTATTGTTGAAAACAGGATGTATGGCAGAGCGTTTTTACTAACAATCTGTATGTCAGTTAAATGTTTTTAGCTTTGTTCAGGAACGCGTCTGTTGCGAAATTATTGATTCTGATTGTCTGCTGGCATCGGCGGGTTTTCATCTTCGCTGTTCTTATCTTTCTTAAATTCAAGCTTGCCGAACCTGTAGCTAAGGTTGATACCAAATGACTGCAGCGGAATCTGACGTTCAAATGTCTGCGTAAAATTGCTGCCGCTGGTAGTGCCTGTTTGAGATACATACTTGTTGAACGGATTGGCAACAGAAATACCAATGCTGGCTTTTTTGTTCCAGAACTGTTTGCGCATGGCTATGTTGTAAAACCCAAAGCCCGGCTGGGTACCCTGTATGGTACGCATGGACGAGCGATAATTGCCAAATACCTCGGCTACAAAGTTATTGCCAAAATCATAAGAGGCATTGAGGTTGAGGCGGTACATGAATCCACTGGTTTCAGGATAACCGGGATTAGTGGTAACCCTGTTGCCAAACATCATGTTGGAGCGCAGGTTGAATTTGCCCGTAAGCGGTACTTCTATATAAATGTTGCTACCCGTTGTAGACTCTGTACCAATGTTGTAGCGTTGATTTAGGGATACATCAGTATACGACGTGCCATTAACATCAAGCACCGGATAATAGGTAACGAACGACTGGATATCATCGGTATTGTGGCGATAGAAACCCGCAAAATAAATATTGACCCCGTCATTAAACGATTTGTTGTAGCCTAACTCGAAATTGTGGCCTTTTTCTGGTCTCAGGTTCGGGTTACCGGTACTGATGTTATGCGGATCGCCAATGTTATAGAATGGATTCAGATCGCCGTAATTGGGGCGCTCCAAACGCAAAGTATAACTGAACCTTAACGATTCGGTTTCACTCAGTTTGTGCTGTAATACAAACGATGGCACCAGGATACCATAATCAGGAATATGAGTATTGGGGAAATCAACCGAAGTGGTAGTGTATTCATAACGACCACCCAACTTGCCATTGATAAAATTATTGAATAGCGAAAACGTGCCTGACAGGTAATACGCAAATATCTTACGGTTGTAGTTAAAGCCATAAGTCTGGTTCGAGTTCTCTACGTAGTTGCCATTTTGTAAAAGCGTATCAGTTGTAATGTTGTTACTTATATCTTCGATCACGGTTTTTGCACCGGTTTCCAGTGTGAACGATTTGGTAAACGGCTGTGTGTAATCGATAGATATATCGGTTTCATGATCCTTGCCGGGGTTATAGCTGGTAAGGCCTGTAGCGGGCGTAGTTCCATCAAAATACTGCTGCATCTGGTCGGCCTTGTTGGTATTGTTGCCAAATGTGGATACGTATAGTACGTCCAATTCCTGGTCTTTCTTATTAAAAGTTCTTTTATAGCTTAAGCTTACGTCTGATGAGTTTGCACTAAAGCTGCTGTTTGTTTGGCGCAAGCTTCTAATGGTTCTTGAAAGCGTATCACCCATAATGGTTTCTGATTGGTTTGTAGGGCCATAGCCGTTATTGCCAAAGTGGTTAAAGCCGAATGAGCCGGTCAGCTCATCCTTTTTGGTAATATTCCAGTCGAAGCTGATGCCTGACTGATAGCCGCTGCGCTTAAAATTGCTGCTGCCGTCCTGGGCCAGCATAGTTTTGTTGCCCAATGTATCTGTTGAGGTACGGTTGGTGCGGCTAAGCGTGGCGGTGTTCAACTGATCGTTACCGCTGAAGAATGCATTTACCCCGAAGTTGCCTTTTTTAGCATTGAGGTTAAAGGAGCCATTCTCGAACCTGGTGCCTGCTGAAAGGTTCACGCTGCCGTTTATGCCTTGTACATTATTATTCTTTAAAACAATATTGATGATACCGCCTGTGCCTTCGGCATCGTATTTAGCGCCGGGGCTGGTAATCACTTCTATATTTTTTATCTGGCTGGCAGGTATGGCCTGTAAGGCGTCAGTAAGGCTTGCTCCAAATACGCTTGATGGCTTGCCATTTATCAGAAAGCGAATATTTGAATTACCCTGCAGCTCCACATTGCCGTTAATATCCACACTTACCTGCGGTACTTTCTTCAGCACATCCAGGGCTACACCGCCCTGCGAGGTAAGGTCATTCGCCGGGTTGTATACCATTTTATCTATTTTATTCTCTACAGTAGGCGCCTTGGCTTGTATATTTACCGTTTGCAGTTGTTTTTGTGCGGATGCTAATGCTATAGTGCCTAATGACACGGTGCCATTACTTACTATTACATGATCGATGGTTTTACGCTGATAGCCAATAAAGTCGATATTGAGCTTATAGTCGCCGGCGGGCACGTGGTCAATTACAAAGTTGCCTTTATCATCAGTGCTTGCACCGTTAAAGGCGGCAATGGAGCCTTGTTTAAACAGGCTTACGGTAGCGTAGTCTACAGCGGTTTTGTCGCCTGCATCAATCACTTTTCCTGTTATTTTCCCTTTATTGTTTTGAGCGTTTGCTATAAATGAATAAGATATAATAAGTAATAAAAGGACAGCATATTTCATGCGGGCGAAAATGCAAGTTAATATTGTATAAAAACTGTATTGTTCGTCAAAAATTTATTACAACAACAAAAAAGCTGCAAAAAATTAATATCGATTAAATGTTGTGCCATTTAATTTGCCGCAGCATCATTACCTCACTGCTAAACCGGATAACCCGACCAATTATAGTGTATTATTATTCCTCTTTGTAAGAAATTTTTTTCTTGCCGGGCGCAATTCAGATGTTATTAAAATGTTAAGAAAACGCTTCTTGAATTTTATGTAAAATGCAGGGTTTTAGCCCCAATGTTAAGCCTGAATTACCTTTCGATTAACAATAATAAACTGCGTCAAAAACTCAATTTCTCTTCAGATTTTACCAGCGTATTTGCCAAAAAAATGAAAAATTAATTTGTTGGAAGTCCTTATTGTTCATGGAAATTTTTCTTTTCGCCGCCGCTCTGCCACATGTACCGCAACCATCCGGTATAGATGTGAGATGTCTTTTAAAACAGGCTGGTCGCACAAAGTGCTTTCCCACGATTTGCAGATACATACACAATTTTCAAACAGGTAAGCAATAGCTATCCGCAGTTTTTCTATCGCATTCAACACCCTTATTAATACATGAAAATAGTTTTACCATTATTTAAGAAGATCGCAATTATATGTACGATGCTGCTTTTATGCAGTGTGGCCGTATTTGCCCAAACCATAAAAGGAAATATTACAGATGCCAATACCGGCGAAACACTGATAGGCGCAACAGTTCATCTGGAAAAAGCCGGATTGAAGCTTAATACCACTGTAAAGCTGGATGGCAGTTATATTTTTAAGAATGTTCCGCCGGGCGACTATGACTTGCAGGTAAGCTACATTGGTTACAAAACCAGTAAAGAATACACAGTTGATGTAGATGCCGGTAGGCAGGCTATTACGCTGAACATTGCCATGGTTGATAATGCCCACGCACTTAACGAAGTAGTAGTGGCAGAACATACAGGCAAGGCTACGGATGCAGCTGCACGCAGTGCCGAAAAAAACTCCAATAATACCATTAACGCGGTATCGGCACAGGCTATCGCTATTTCGCCGGATGTGTTGGTATCAAATGTATTGAGCCGGATGTCGGGTGTTTCTATCGACAGGGGCAATACAGGTGATGCCCGGCACGTGATCATCCGCGGCATGGATAAGCAATATAATACTACGCTCATTAATGGTGTAAAGATCCCCAGCCCGGATAACAAAGCCAGGTACTTGCCGCTTGATATTTTCCCTGCCGGCCTGGTTGACCAATTGCAAATTTCTAAAACCCTTACACCTGATATGGAAGGCGATGGTACAGGTGGTGTGATAAACCTTGTAATGAAATCGGCCCCCGACAAACTGAAGGTAGAAGGAGAGATCGGTACAGGTTACAGCCAATTGTTTTTTGACCGCAGCTTTGAGACTTATGACCGCAGTACGGTGAATGCCAAATCGCCGGGCGAAATACATCCTAGCAAGTCTGCTTCGCTTAGCGAATTTCCTTATCAGAACCTTATCACAAACAAACAAAACGCACCTATCAATAAAACGGCAAGCCTGACCATAGGCGACCGTTTTCTGGATGGAAAACTCGGAGTGATGTTCGCCGGCAGCTTGCAAAATCTTTACCAGGGCGATAACAGCTTTGTGGCGGTTCAGGAAAGCACTGTGGGAACATCCCCAAATATCAATACACCGAACCAGGAAACTTCTTTTCAGAATTCTGATACCAGGTTGTACTCATCAGAGGTGAACCATTACGGTGCAATGGCATCAATAGATTACAAATTCGATAATAATAACTCGATCAAGTTATTCGGTACTTACGTTGCATTAGATGAATTCAGAGTGCGCCAAATTGAAGAAATAAGCTATGGTGGCTCCGACTTCAATGGTTACCACAACACTTATTCTATCGACAATAAAACTCAAACCAGAACAGATCTTCAAAGTATTTACAACATCACCCTGAGTGGCAAGCACCATATTGCCAAAGGTTTTTTTATCGACTGGACAGGCACCACCTCGCAGGCAACAGATAAGTTGCCAGATATGGCGGAGTTTGACACCAATTATGATACGCCAATTGTAAACAATGCTTATCAAAATTCGCCTGTTATGGTGGGTAATGAGTCGAGGCAGTGGATGCATAATACAGACAAGGATCTTTCGGGTTATTTAAATCTTCATTATAAAAACACCCATGTTTTCAACCATACGGCTGAACTCTCTGTTGGCGGCATGGTAAGGCATAAAACAAGGGATAACTTCCGGAACGCTTATACACTGTCAAACACGGATATACCAGGCACGGCTAACCCGGAATTATATACATCTATCCCTGATGCTAAGTTTCAATGGAAAGATGGGGATACAACTTACGCGTACGGCTCATACCGGACAGATGGCGGTGTTTACACCTTTACCGAAAATATTAATGCCATTTACGGTATGATCAAATATGATATTACCGATAAGCTGAATGTTATATTGGGTGTGAGGGAAGAAAATACCAGTCAAAGTTATAATTCAAGCCTTCCTGTTACTTTTCCAGGCAAATCAGCTGATATTACCTATACTGATCTGTTGCCAAGCATCAATGCCAAATATGCGTTAACCGACGAACAGGCAATAAGGGCATCGTATTACAAATCAATATTAAGACCATCTTTTTATGACCTGGTGCCAGGTGTTGATGATTCGCAGGACGATGCATATTACGGCCATATTGGTAACCCTTATTTGCAGCATACGGTTATTAATAACTACGACATAAGGTATGAGTTTTTCCCCGGTGTGTTTGACGAGTTTATGTTGGGCGGCTTTTACAAATATCTGATCGACCCGATAGAAACATCGCTTCAACCGGCCTCTGGCGGCGCAACTTTATACTATATACCTAATAA
Source organism: Mucilaginibacter sp. (assembly GCA_051953515.1). GTDB lineage: Bacteria > Bacteroidota > Bacteroidia > Sphingobacteriales > Sphingobacteriaceae > Mucilaginibacter. The sequence continues at coordinate 18,358 of JBQCIS010000337.1, read as the reverse complement.
TCCAAGCGCTTCGGCACAAAACTTTGGCGCTGAATTGGTTGCCACCAAATTCTTTGGCAATATCGGTGGCTCTGTTAATTATACTTATACCAATTCGCAGATCACCACACCTAAAACGGTAAATGTTCAGGGCAACCTGATTCACCGCACGCAAACAAGGCCCCTGCAAGGCCAGGCAGCCAATATAGGAAACGCTTCATTGTTGTATAAAGACCAGAAATTAGGTTTCGATGCACAATTGTCATTAGCCTATACAGGCGAACGGCTTGCTGCGGTATCTGCCTATTATGGCCTGGATACCTGGGAGAAGCCGGCAACATTCCTTGATTTTTCAGCCCAGAAAAAAATTGGCAGGCACTTTATTGTATACGTAAAGGCCAACAACCTGCTTAACACGCCATACGAGTTATTTATTAAGCAGGATAATGCAGCAAACTACAGCGGCGACGCTAAATATCCGCATCAGGAAAGCCCGAATTATACAACGGTGCAATACGATCAGTTTTACGCAAGATATAGCCTTGGCGCGAAGTATAATTTTTAATCAATAAGTATTTAACAATTAAAAAAAACAAATAATCACCCTCCATTCCACTTTTTATGAAAAAATTACAGATTCTTTCTCTCGGGATGTCACTTTTAGCGCTGGTTTCATGCAGCAAGAAAGGTGATAAAACTGTGATCTCGCAACCGCAGATCCAGATTGGTAAAGCAATTCCTAACTCGGGTACTTTACCGGCAGGTTCTTACAAAGGAACTATGCTTGCCAACCAAACCTATACTATTGGTGGCGATATCACCATTAATGCCGGTGATACATTACTGATACAAAAAGGCGTTAAACTTAACATGACCAATGGCGCTAATATCATTGTTAATGGCGATCTGATTACCCTTGGTACAAAAGATGCTCCTATTACCATTACCGATCCACGCAGAAGCAAAACTACCGGCCCATCCACATTAGGCCAGGATTCAGCTTATGTTGGTGGCTGGGGCGGTATTTATGCAAGCCCTACTGCTAAACTGGTTGTTCTTAAATGGACTCATCTTGATTTTGGTGGCGCTGCCTTAAAAGCGCTTCCGTTCCCTGGTGGTAACTCATTAAAAACAGGTGCGCAATTCATTTTGTATTTTACCAATCCAAACGGTGTTTTCATTATGGAAGACTCGTGGATCTATGGTTCGCCTGACGATGCTACGCGTTTTTACGGTGGTTCTTACAACATTATGCGCAATACCATGGAAAAATGCGGTAACAATGGTGGCGACGGTTTCAATGCGAAGGGTAGTTCGCATGGCAACATGGCATATAACCTTATTATAGGTGGTGCTACCAACGGTACCAAAACTGCAAGCGACGGTACAACAGGCGACGAGTGCCAGTTTACTATGTACAACAATACTTACGTAAATGATGGTTTCAGAAACAGTGCTAGCTTTGGCGGTGGTGTTTTTGGTGCCCGCAGCGGTTCTGTTGAAATTGAGAACAACTCAAGAGCATTGGTTTATAACAACCTGATTGTTGACTGTGCTTTCGGTGTACGTATAGCCGGCGGCCCGGGTGGTCAGAAAGTTTACCTGGCCGATACTACTTACGATGCCAACAAAATGATTACCAAAACGGCTACCGGTTACAACTTATTTTATGGTGATAATGCTGCAATTTGCGGCCAGTTTGTACCTGATAACCGTGAGCAGGCAGTGGTTACACATCCGCAATCAACAGGTATCCCTAATATGGCTGCGTTCCTTGGTTCAAGCTACACTTTTGGCCTGATTTATGACGGCAGCCCGCTGGTAGGTAAAAACAATCCAATGTTTGTAAACTTCCCGCTTCCGCAAACAAACAACGCATGGGTTTATCAGGCTTCTGTTGATGGTTATAACTTCCGTTTGCAAGCTGGTTCACCAGCGATCGGCAAGGGTACAACTGACTCTAAACTTATTGCGCCAATCACTGCTGGTATCCCTGTTGATCCTAACTTCGGTTCAAGCGGTATCACACCTCCGGGTGCTGATATGGGTTGCTACCAGACAAATGGTACAGGTAACCAACACTAATTTTATATAGGAACTTTATTATAAAGGCAGTTATTTAGATAACTGCCTTTATTCGTTAATAATATGTATTAAAGCGAACAACAGAATGAAGCCAAATGTGATAGCAGCTTTTCTATTTTCGGTAATGGTGTTTTACATGGCTTGTTCAAAGCCGGCCAAAACTGGGCCTGCCACTACCCAAACCCAACCCACCACGCCCACAGGCCCCGTGGTAATACCCCAACCCTTACCCAATACTATTGATAAAACAGATACCATAAAAGTAATGGCTTACAATGTGCTGAACTTTGGTAATTTATGCCAGGGTTCTTTAAGCACGCTGGATGGCTATTTCAGAACAATTATACAATATGCACAGCCCGACCTTTTGAGTTGTGAAAAAATGAACACTTTCCCGCTTCAGCCGGGTGCGCCGGGTAATTTGGCCGATAATATTACAGATAGTGTACTTAACGCTGTGTTCCCCCGCCATTATGCGTATGCAACACCAACTGATGTATCAGGCGGCGGCATGTCCGTATTATTCTATAATAAACAGAAACTTACATTTGTAAAAACAGAGACACTTTACCAATATATAACGGATTTTGATCTTTATAAACTCTACTATAACGATCCCAACCTTGCCATTACGCACGATACTACTTATTTGTATGTGGTAGTTAACCATACACAATCGGGCACGCCAAGCACCACACGCGATGCGCAGGTATCAACCTATATGAAAGCGCTCAGGGCCAAATTCGCCTATTTTCCTAACCTGATCAATATGGGCGATTTTAATACTGCCAACAGCTACGAGGCCGGTTACCAAACCATCATCAACGCAACCGATTCAACCCAGCGGATGAGCGATCCGCCGTTTTATCCGGACAGGACTGTAAAATACCCTGCCGAATGGGAAACCAGTCCGGGCACATACGGCGCAGAGCTCACAACCTCAACCCGCGCCCTCGCAAACGTGCCTAATTCGTGCGGTACAAGCGGCGGAGCAAAATCATGGTACGATCATATTTTTATTTCGCCCTGGTTAGTAAAGGGTTCTAATTATATCACTTATATCCCCAACTCATACACAACGCTCGGCAACGACGGGCAACGTATGGGCGTGAATATTACAAGTACAACACCGCAGGCTAATACATCTGCTCCGGCAGCTGTTATTAATGCCTTGTTCCAGTTCTCAAATAAATACCCGGTAGAGATAAAATTGCTGGTTAAGGCAAACCGTAATGCTTACAGTATTGCCGACCCGGTTGAAAAGATTTAATTAATCAAAACTGTAACTGATGCAAAATAAATTTAAAAGCTCACGTATTATACCTTTTTTAATAGTGCTGCTACCTGACTTAGGTTTAAGTCAAAATATTAATATTGTTTACAGCTCTGATGCCCACTACGGCATTACGCGAGAAAAATTCAGGGGCGATACCAATGTTACAGGTCATGTGGTTAATGCAGCCATGCTCAAACAGATCAATACACTGCCTGAACTTACACTTCCGGAAGATGGCGGTATCGAGGCCGGTAAAAAAATATCGGCGGTTGATTATGTGGTAGAAAGCGGCGATATCAGCAACCGCATGGAGTATCCTATTCAAACCGCGGCTGTTTCATGGGCGCAGTTTAGTGAGGATTATTTCAGGGGGCTGACCTTAAAAGGGCATGATGGCCGGCCCGTGAAATTTTTGCTGGCGCCGGGTAATCACGATATTTCAAATGCGATAGGTTTCCCTAAGCCATTGGTCCCGGCAACTGATCCTACAACTATGGTGGCGATGTATAACCTGATGCTGCAGCCGAAACAGCCGTTAACCAACCAGAGTTATAACTATGCTACTGATAAGATCAATTATTCGCGTAATATACAGGGTATCCACTTTATGTTTATTACCCTTTGGCCCGATTCTGCCGAGCGTATCTGGATGCAGAAGGACCTGGCGACGGTTGATACGAAAACTCCGGTTATCATCTTTACCCACGACCAGCCGGAGTGCGAAAGCAAGCATTTTACCAATCCCGTTGCGCCATACGGGCTGGATGCCAAGGCAAAATTTCAGAACCTTGTTGAGGAACACTATAAAGAAGGTACAGTTGCTCAAAAAGACGATGGCGCTACCAATATTGAACAACGCGGCTGGGTGGCATTTTTAAAGCTCCATCCAAACATTAAGGCCTATTTTCATGGCAATAGTAACTGGAATGAGTTTTACGTTTACAAAGGCCCGGATAATGATGTTGCTCTGAATACCTTCAGGGTTGATTCGCCGATGAAAGGAAAATATTCGGCAAAGGACGAAACCAAACTGTCGTTCCAGTTTATAACTATCGATACATCATCACAATCATTAACAGTAAGGGAATGCTTATGGAATACCAATCCGGCAAACCCAACAAGTAAAATAGTTTTTGGGGAATCTAAAACAGTTTCGCTCAAAGTAGCAGACTAAACACAGGATTTTTCCCGAAAGATTTCAAATTAAACACAGTTTCCGGCCCGTATTTTAACAGAATACGGGCTTAATATTGTATAAAAAGGTTATGAAAAAAACATTTTTAACAACGCTCGGCATCGTAGCGATAGCGGGTTGTGCATTCGGACAAAGTATCAGTGTTAAACGCGTTCCTCCAGCTGTGAAAACGGCACTGGCAAAAAAATATCCCCAAGCCACAAAAATAACCTGGGAAAAAGAGCATGGGAACTATGAAGCCAACTGGGGCGGTAGATCCGGTGAGGATATGGCCGTTCAATTTAGTCCGGATGGCAGATTTGTAGAACAGACAAAGGCCATGGCGGTAACGGCTTTACCTAAGAGTGTTGTCGATCATATCAAATCCAAATATCCAACTGCAACGATCAAAGAAGCCGGTTATGTAAGCATGGCCGACGGCTCAATCCGTTATGAAGCTGAGGTAAACGGAAAAGACATGTTGTTTGACAAAAGCGGCGCATTCATTAGCGAAGAAGCTGACTAACATTTGCTTTTTGATCATTCTGTGGGAATACGCGTATTACTTTTACATAGCGCGACTCATAATAGGGCGTGGAGAAATCAGTTTCTACTACACCATATCCCTTGCCGGAGGTTGAATGCATGAACCTTATCGGCTGCCCAGGCATGGACGATACAATACCCATGTGTCCTACAATGTGGGTTGTACTGTCGGTACCGGTAAACAGAATAATATCGCCCAATTTGGCGTCTTCTATAGGAACGGCATGTTGTACAGATGTGAAATCAACCGACGTGCGTGGCACCATGATGCCGAAGTGTTTAAAGACGTAAGTAACGAAGCCGGAGCAATCTAACCCATTGGCGGGATCCGCCGAGCCGTAGTTATAAGGTGTTCCGGCAAGTGAACAGGCAAAATTAACCAGCTCTGATGGTGTAGTTTTGCCTGTTTCTATTTTGGTGAGATGCTCCGCCTGGTAGGGCGTTAATTGAGATGGTTTAGGCTTCGGTTGGAGTTGTGGTTTATAGAACCAGAACATCAATAATGAAAAGGCATATACCCAAAAGAATACACTATGCCATGATATGCGGTATGACTTCTTCCATATTTGCATGATAAACAATGATTTGCAAAATGTATACCGAATGGGTGAGGGCGAATTAAAAAGCGATGTTATTTCGATGAGCAAGCGGAGAAAATGAGTGTGGGAGCGAAGAGAAATCTTATGCGCCACGCATGTCCACTATGCATGGGCATACGATTTCTTAACTGCCCCAACCGCTCACCCCTGTGCTGATGCAGGTTCGAAATGATATGGTTTTATAATATGACTTAGGTATAATTCCAATCAAATCCCGAAATGACAAATCCATGGCATTACATTTCAAAATAACTTTCTACATTTGTCTAACAGTGTTAAATGATTTAATGCTGTATTGAGATGGCGAGTAAAGATAGAATAGCAAGGCTAAAAGAAGACACCAGGATGAGCATCCTGAAAGCTGCGCTGCATATTGCGAAGGAAGAGGGCTGGGAAGCCTTGAGTATGCGCAAAATTGCAGATTCTATTGAATATACTGCGCCGATCATCTACGAGTACTTTGAAAACAAAGATGCCCTTCTGTATGAATTGACCCGTGTGGGCTACCAGGTACTGAACACCAAACTGGAAGAGGCGAGAGACCAGCATGATACCCCCGAAAAGCAACTTGAAGCGATGTGGGTGGCTTACTGGAACTTTGCATTCCTTAAAAAGGAGCTTTACCAGTTAATGTACGGTGTAACTACCACCTGCACCAATTGCGAAATGATGAACAAAATGCCCGAAGCTGCAAGGCAATGGGACATCATTACAGAGGTAATTGGTAAACTGATGCACATAGACGATCTGAAGTCAGAAGAAATATGTTTGCGCTATTATACCTTTTGGTCGGTTGTGCACGGGCTCATCTCTATCAATCTGCTCAGCAGGGGTTCGTCCGACGAAATGAACCGCCAGGTACTCATGAATGCCATCACAGGCATCATCAGGTCTATGAAAGACCGTGTTGCCGCCGCTAATTAGTTTTATATTTTTTTAACAATTTAATAACACTGTTAACCTGTTTAACGGTGTTAAATAATCGCTCATCACACATAATAAACTGCATAATGGAAAACGTAAGTCAAAAACAACACAATTACATTAACGATGTTAAATGGTTTAACATTGTTAAATATTTGGTTATTCCGGGTTTGCTTACGGCTATTTTCTTAAATAGCTGTTCGTCTAACGCGCAACCACAGGGCGCACCGCCGCCTCCATCGCTGCCTGTAGCAGCCGTAACAACCGGTACAGATACTACCTACCAGGAATATCCTGCCTCTATAGAAGGTATAGTTAACGTAGAGGTCCGCCCACAGGTAAGTGGCTCGCTGGATAAGGTATTTGTTGACGAAGGCGCTTATGTAAAAGCCGGAGAGCCTTTGTTCAAAATAAACGACCTGCCATTCCGCGCACAATACAATAATGCTGTTGCCAGCCTGCATGCTGCCGAAGCTGCCGTATTGAACGCTCAACTGGAAGTTGATAAGGTAACGCCGCTTGTACAAAACAAAGTAGTATCAGATTATCAGCTAAAAACCGCTAAAGCAGCACTCGAAGTTGCCAAAGCAAATGTTGAGCAGGCAAAAGCAAATGTTTCAACCGCGCAGATCAATCTGGGCTATACTTTAATAAAAGCACCGGTTGCTGGTTATATAGGCAGACTGAACAAAAAACAGGGCAGCCTGGTTGCACCGAATGATCCTGATGCATTAACGCTGCTGTCTGACGTGCATAACGTTCGCGCTTATTTCTCACTGGGCGAAAAGGACTTTGTTGATTTTAAAGAGCAATATCCCGGCGAAACCCTGAAAGATAAGCTGAAACAACTGCCACCGGTAAGCCTGCTGCTCGCAGATAACACCGAATACGGCAAACAGGGAAACATTGATATGATCGATGGTCAGTTTGATAAAAACACCGGTGCTATCACACTTCGCGCCAGTTTCCCTAATGCACAGGGCCTGTTACGCTCGGGCAATACCGGTAAGGTTAGGCTAAGCCTGCTGCATAAAGATGCTCTGATAGTACCAGAATCGGCAACTGTTGATATGCAGGACAAAGTATTCGTGTTTACGGTAGGCGATAGCAGCAAAGTGAAAAAACAGGAGATTACCATTATTGGTAAAACCGGCCAAAACTATCTGGTTAAAGATGGCATAAAACCCGGCGACCAGTTGGTATTGAGCGGCGTGGATAAGCTACAGGAAGGTATGGTGATCCAGCCTCAAAAGGCTACAAATAAAGTAGCTGCAAACTAAAACTAATTAACAGAATCAAGAAACAAGGGTCAGGAATCTAGATAGAAAATAAGTTAAGATACCGCGGATGATATTTCGTCTTGCCTCTTGATTCTTGCTTCTTGACTCTCCAAAAGATAAGATTATGTTTCAGAAATTTATAGAAAGACCGGTACTCTCAACTGTTATCTCCATATTATTGGTGATAGTGGGTGTACTTGGTTTAACAAAGCTGCCCTTAGAGCGGTTCCCGAATATCGCGCCTCCGTCGGTGCTGGTTTCTGCGGTGTACCCGGGCGCTAATGCCGAGACCATTTTGCGCTCGGTGACCCCGTCATTGGAGGAAGCAATTAATGGTGTGGAAAACATGACTTACATGACTTCCACTGCCAGTAATGACGGTACATTGAGTATAACTGTTTATTTTAAACAAGGTACCGACCCCGATCAGGCGGCTGTGAACGTTCAAAATCGTGTTTCGCAGGCGACGAGCCAGTTACCGGCAGAGGTTGTACAATATGGCATTACCACTACCAAACAGCAAAACAGCTTTATTGGTGCAATGGGTATTTACTCAACAGACCCTAAAAAGTATGATGCGACCTTTGTAAATAACTATGCCCAGATCAACATTATTCCCGAGTTGAAGCGTATTCAGGGCGTAGGCTCTGCACAGGTATTTGGTGGTATTAAGGACTACTCCATGCGTGTTTGGTTAAAACCTGCTGAATTGGCCGCTTACAAGATCACACCAGCCGAGGTAATGGCCGCTATACAGGACAAAAACCTGGAAGCAGCTCCCGGCAAGTTTGGCGAGCAGAGCAATGAGGCATTTGAGTACGTTATTAAATACAAAGGAAAGCTTACTACACCGGAGGAATACGAAAATATTGCTATACGGGCAAACGCGGATGGCTCGGTATTGCATTTAAAAGATGTAGCACGTGTTGAACTGGGTGCTTATAGCTACGGCAGCATAAACCGTTTGAACGGGCATGAAGGTATTACCATCGGTATTATACAATTGTCAGGCTCAAACGCTAATCAGATCCAGATTGATATTGATAAACTGATGGCGAAATTATCAAAGGATTTCCCCGCAGGTATTAAATACAACCAGTTCTACCGCACCAAAACCGATCTTGATGAATCTGTTAATCAGGTTGAACATACGCTGGTGGAAGCATTTGTGCTGGTATTTATAGTAGTATTCTTATTCCTGCAGGATTTCAGGTCTACCCTGATCCCGGCTATAGCTGTTCCCGTGGCTATTATCGGTACGTTCTTCTTCATGAACATCTTTGGGTTCTCCGTTAACCTCTTAACCCTGTTCGCGCTGGTATTGGCCATTGGTATTGTGGTGGATGACGCGATTGTGGTAGTGGAGGCGGTACATGCCAAAATGGAGCATGACCCGAAACTTACCCCGAAAGCGGCAACAACGGGCGCTATGCACGAGATAAGCGGCGCAATTATATCCATTACGCTGGTTATGGCGGCCGTGTTTCTACCGGTTAGCTTCATGACAGGCTCTACAGGGATATTTTACCGGCAGTTTGCCTTAACCATGGCCATAGCCATTGTTATATCGGCTGTTAACGCTTTAACATTGAGCCCGGCTCTGGCAGCTTTATTTTTAAAGAATAAGCATGCGGCGGATGGCCATGATGCGCCTAAAAAAGGTTTTGTAGAGAAATTCTACGCAGGCTTTAACGGCAGCTTTAATTACATGACCACCCGTTACATAGGCGCTTTAAAAGTGCTTATCCGTAACAAATGGATCAGCATGGCAGGGCTTGCGCTGGTAATTGTAGTGACAGTATTCCTGGTGAACAGGACAAAAACGGGCTTTATTCCTACAGAGGATCAGGGCTTTGTGGCTATCGCTGTTTCAACCCCATCTGGTACTTCATTGGCCAATACCAATAAAATAATGAAACAGGCCGAAGCGCAGTTGAACACATTGCCATCAGCCAGGTTTGTGATGTCATTGGCGGGCTTTAACTTTTTAACGTTGTCAAACAGTCCATCAGCAGGTCAGATCTTCCTGCTGTTAAAACCTAACAGCGAAAGAGGGCCGGTTAAGAATATTGATGATATACAAAATATAGTAAGAGCTAAAATGGCCGGTATACCGGGCGGTACGTTCTTCGTATTCAGCTTTCCAACCGTTCCCGGCTTTAGCAACGTGGAAGCGATGGACGTAATGCTGCAGGATAAAACCAACGGCAGGCTGGATAAATTTAGCGGCGTAGCCAATAACTTTATAGCTAAGCTGATGGCGAAACCGGCAATCGCTTTTGCCTTTACCTCATACAAAGCAGATTATCCGCAGTTGCAATTAGAAGTTGATGACGAAAAAGCCAGCCAACTGGGTGTAAAGGTTAAAGACATCCTGTCGACCATGCAGGCTTACTTCGGCACCGCACAGGCGTCGGACTTTAACCGCTTTGGTAAATATTACCGCGTGATCGTTCAGGCTGATATAGCCGACAGAACCGACCCATCAGCTATTAATAATGTATTTGTTAAGAATGCTGCAGGTGATAATGTGCCTATTAATACACTGGTTAAACTTACCCGTGTTTATGGTTCAGAAACGGCTTCGCGTTATAACCTCTTTAACTCTATCGAGGTAAATGCCATACCTAAACCGGGATACAGCTCCGGTGACGCGATTAAGGCAATAGAGGAAACAGCTAAAGAGCAGTTGCCTAATGGGTATGCTTACGAATTCTCCGGTCAGACGCGTGAGGAGATCTCATCAGGCGGCCAATCGGCTGTGATATTTATGCTTTGTTTGGTGTTCGTGTACTTCTTACTATCAGCACAGTATGAAAGTTACATCCTGCCATTGGCAGTAATACTTTCAATACCTACGGGTATACTGGGTGTGTTTGTGGTATTAGGCTTAACCGGTATTGAAAATAACATCTACGTACAGGTAGCGCTCATCATGCTCATCGGTTTGCTGGCCAAGAACGCCATCCTGATCGTGGAGTTTGCGGTACAGCGGCGTAAGGCAGGGCATGGACTGGTACAATCGGCCATTGAAGCTGCAAGGCTAAGGATAAGGCCGATCATCATGACATCGCTTGCGTTCGTGTTCGGTCTGTTCCCGATGAGTATCGCTACCGGTCCGTCTGCACAGGGTAACCACTCTATCAGTATCGGCGCAGCAGGGGGGATGGTATCGGGCGTTATACTTGGGTTGTTCATTATCCCGGTATTGTTCGTCATCTTCCAGGCTTTACAGGAAAGGATAACCGGTATCCCGCTGGCGGTACTGAATAATGAGGAGCATCCCGGTGCCGGACTGGATGTGGCAGAGTTACAACCGGAGTTTACTAATTAATTGAAATTGACAATGAAAAACTATATAACAGGACTGGCTTTGCTGCTTACGCTGGGCGCCTGTAACGTTTCAAAAAACATCGGGACACCCAAAGCCGCCCTGCCTGACACTTTCAGGCATGCGGCGGGGGCCGATACCACCAGTATTGCAGCGGTACAATGGCGTAACTTTTTTACCGATCCAACCCTGCAAACGCTGATTGACAGCGCTATTACGCGCAACTATGATATGCAGGAAGCGGTAAAGAATATTGAAGCTGCACAACTGCTATTTAAACAAACCAAATGGAACAACGTACCACAGGTTGACCTGAATGTTGCTGCCAGCACTAACCGCCCATCAGACAATAGTCTTAACGGTTTGAGTTTGAAACAGTATAATATTGGCACCAACCATATAGAGGATTATACTGCCTATCTCGACCTGTCATGGGAAGCGGATATCTGGGGTAGGATTCGCAATAAAAACAAAGAGGTTTTGGCGCAATACCTGCAAACCTTAGAAGCTAAAAAGGCAGTACAAACAAGTTTAGTAGCCAATGTATCGCAGGGATATTATAACCTGCTGATGCTGGATGAGCAACTGAAGATAGCCCGAAGCAATGTAAAACTGAACGACAGTACCTTGCAGATCATAAAACTGCAATATAACTCCGGGCAGGTTACTTTATTGGCAGTGCAACAGGCGCAGGCGCAATTACAATCGGCGCAACAACTGATACCGCAGTTTGAGCAAAGTATTGCCATACAGGAAAATGCCTTGAGCATACTTGCAGGCAGGTTGCCCGGTAATATTACGCGGTCGGCAGAGTTGGATCAATATGAAGTGCCTGCAACGCTTTCTGCAGGTGTGCCATCGGCATTGCTCACTAACCGTCCGGATGTAAAAAGTGCCGAACTGGCCGTGATGCAGGCAGATGCAATTGTGGGTACCAATAAAGCTGCCATGTATCCCGCTTTGCGCATAACAGCCAGCGGCGGTACGGATGCTTTTAAAGCAAGCAACTGGTTTAATATTCCATCGTCGCTGTTTGGTATTGCGGCAGGCAGTATCGTTCAGCCTTTGCTGGATCATAAAGAACTGAAAACCCAGTACGAAGTCGCCAAAACAAACCGCGAGAAATCGGTGCTGCAATTCAGGCAATCGGTACTTAATGCGGTAGGTGAGGTAAGCGATGCGTTGGTAAAGATAGAAAAGCTGAAAGAGCAGCAGGCTATCGCCGCCGACAGGGTGGAAACCCTGAACAAGGCTACAGCCAACGCCAACATGCTGTTTAAAAACGGCATGGCAACCTACCTTGAGGTAATTACCGCTCAGGGTAACGTACTACAAAGCCAACTGGAGCTGGCCACCATTAAGCGCGATGAATTAAGCGCGGTGGCTGATCTGTACAGGTCTTTAGGCGGCGGTTGGAGATAAACTTAACCGTGGAGACGCAAATATGCGTCTCTACAATTCATCATACCCGTTTGTAGAGGCGCAAATATGCGCCTCTTTTACATTATTCTGACTAAATTACTTTTTTGGTCAGAAAATAAAAAGTTGACATTGGGATGAAACGGTGAGACCACCATTCGCTGTTACTTTGCATTGTTTTACAAAGGTTTAAAATCTCACTAAAACGCTCAAAAAAACTCGCAAAAATGTTAAAAAAGATGTTCGCAACAGTATTGCTGGCCTTGGGGTTGCTGCCGGCCCTTGCGCAAACCCAATGGCAATTGCGCACCGAAAAAGATGGCATAAAGGTATATAGCAGCGATGTGGCCGACTCCAAAATAAAAGCTATTAAAGTGATCGGCGAATTTTATGCTACGCCTGCGCAACTGGCTGCTGTGGTGATGGACGTAAACACTGCTACTGATTGGGTTTATCACCTCAAATCAAGCACACTCATTAAAAAGGTGTCATCTAACGAGATCTATTACTACGCCGAAGTAAATCTTCCGTGGCCCGCCGCCAACCGGGATTTTGTTGCGCATCTTATCGCCACGCAAAACCCCCAAACTAAAGCCATTACCATTGATGGTCCGGCTGTGCCTGGGTATGTGCCGGTAAAAAAAGGTTTGGTGAGAATAGATAACTCGGTAGGAAAATGGATCATTACACCGATCGGTCCGGATGAGGTAAGGGTTGAGTATTCTATTCATGTAGATCCGGGAGGTTCGCTGCCGTCATGGCTGGTAAATATGTTTGCTGATCAGGCACCGGTGCAGATATTTAAAAACCTGAAAAACGAACTGCATAAACCGGTATACAGGAGCGGCGATAATTTATTGTCGACCAATATTGGTAACTAAACCTGTAGCTTTATCAAATCCTGCTTTTCCATATCGTTCTTAAACAATTTTGTTGTTATCTTTACCTTAACATCAAAATTGCATTTACCATGAGCGAAAATATTTGCAGCCACTTACAAGCCATCAACGAAGTTAAAACAGCCGAAGATTACGTTTGCGAAGAATGTATGAAAACAGGGCAAGTTTGGGTGCACCTGCGTACCTGCCAAACGTGCGGTATTACTTTGTGCTGCGATAGTTCGCCTGCCAAGCATGCTACCAAGCATTTCCACAGAAGCGGGCACCCAGTTATTGCATCTGCCGAACCGGGTGAGCGCTGGCTTTGGTGCTATGTGGATGAGCAGATGGTTGATTATTGACCATCTCCACTTACAATTCCCTATTCGTGTATGGTTTACTGCACAGCTGTATGGTAATTAAACTGTCGGTTTGCAGATTTTAACAATGTAGAAAGGATTTTAAATAGTTATTTACTTAATCCTTCTCTAAGCGTAGCTTTATGGTGCTTGCGGGCAGATAAACTGGCACGCATTTGGCATTATGGGAAACATGAAAGTAATCCATTTGCAACACACAGAAAAAGAGCTTAGTCTCACTCAGAAGTTTATTAGAGCAATGCTCAGAAAAGACATCGATTCTTTTAAAGCTACCAACAGGCAGTTTTTAAGGAATAATCCGGCATATTTTTCTGATCTGGGTATCATTGCTTAAGCTTGTATTTTTAAATTAAGAGAAAATTGATCATTTTGCCGTATGCAATTTGATCTCACAGGCAAAGTTGTACTGATAACCGGCGGCTCACGCGGAATTGGTAAAGCATGTGCCGAATTGTTTGCCAGCATAGGCGCTATAGTAGGCATTACCTATCGATCGGATAAAGAAGCTGCCGAAAATACGCTCTCAGGGTTAAAGCCCGGTAACCACACCTCATGGCAGCTCAGCATTGAAGAGCCTGCCGAAATAGAAAAACTCACAGAACATTTTATTGAAAAATACGGACGTATTGACATTCTTGTGAATAACGCCGGCATCTACTTTGAACATAAAATAACCGAAGTAAGCTTTAACAACTGGGCAAGCAGCTGGCGCAAAACGCTGGCGGTAAACCTGGAAGGGCCGGCCAACTTGTGCTATCTTGTATCCGGGCAGATGATAAAGCAGGGCGGCGGCAAGATTGTCAATATTTCCTCGCGCGGTGCATTTCGCGGCGAGCCTGATTGCCCTGCTTACGGAGCAAGCAAGGCCGGATTAAATGCCATGAGCCAGTCGCTGGCGCAGGCCTTGGCGCCACACCATATCAGCGTGCATGTAATAGCGCCGGGCTTTGTAGAGACGGATATGGCAAAGCATATTCTGGACAGCGCAGAGGGTGAGGCTATCAAAAATCAAAGCCCGTTTGGGCGTGTTGCAAAGCCTGAGGAAGTAGCCCGGATGGTTGCTTTATGCACGATGGATGGCGTTGAATTTTCAAGCGGCGCCATTATTGATATCAACGGCGCATCCTACTTACGAAGCTGATCTTTTTAAAACATTTTTTTGTTTTGTAACGGAAATACTTCATATTTACAACCCCGATTAATTCCTAACTAACTGAAAATATGGCAAATACTGATCAGAAGAACGAATTGACCCGTGTACGCGTAGCCTTTGTAATTAATTTAATGGCTACCCTTGTAACTTTCCTGGTATTATTAAACCTGATAGATACGGGCATTACATGGCGCATCATTTTCGGCGCAGTAGGGTGTGTTTGTGTAGCCTGGTTTACCATGATTCTTTACACAAGGCTGATTAGATTACAGAAAGCCGAAAAGCAGCAAGTTTCCTGAATATTCGCTTTGCATTTCCATCGGCATCCGCTAAATAATGATGCCCCCTTTCCTTTCCCCCACAATTGTTCACAAAAACTTAATGTACAGTAAGACTTACAGTTAAACTGGCGAAACTATTTTTGCTGAAATTAAAGAACAAAACGCTGCATCCATCGTTAACTAACTACCAATTATTAGTTTCATGACCAAGAACATATTAATTGTCGATGATCAAAGCGATATACTCGACGTATTGAAAGAAGCGCTGGAAATGGAGGGGTATAATGTGATTGCACTTTCATACACCGAAGATATAATCAATAGCGTAAAAAAATTTAACCCCGACCTGGTGATGCTCGATTTTCTGCTGGCCGGCATTAATGGCGGCGAACATTGCCATTTCCTGAAAAGCAATCCGCTAACATCACATATTCCGGTTGTGATGATGTCTGGCTACCCGCGTGTGCTGGAATCATTGGGCAACTACGGCGCGGATGCATTCATTGCGAAACCTTTTGGCCTGGAGGAGATCACCTCAACAGTAAAGAGCTTGCTCGAAGCCTCGTTGCACGCAGCTTGAACCAGAATTAAACGGATTTTAGCGATTACCTTGATATTTGCTTACGACATTGTTTAAGCTTATAACTTAACAAGACGGAGCAAATTTGGGGCATTTGCATACAAACTAATCGCTCCATCTTAGCTCTTCCTAAAATACGATCTGGAAGGTATGCATGTGGTTGGTATAGTCGTAATTCACTTTCCAGCCGTTCAGGTTGCAGATGTTTTTTACAATAGCTAAACCCAGGCCTGTACCGTCGGATTTTTGCCCTTTCTGAAAACGGTTGAATACAAGGTCGGCATTGAGTGGTGTGGCAATACCGCTGTTTTGAATGATCAGCATACCATTGGTGAGCACAATTGACAGGCTGCCATAATCAATATTGTGTCTGATGGCGTTACCTATCAGGTTGTTCAGCAGTATATCGGTGAGGTATTTACTGGCCCTTACGGTTTGCATGTGCAGGTCTTTTTTTAGCTGGATGCTTTTAGAGGCAATAAGTTCATGAAAATGTTTTAGTTTTTCAGACAAAAGCTCGTCCAGCTCTATCGCCTCCGTATCGTGTATCAGGTTGTTTTCTATCTTCACCAAAAGCGTAAGCGACTGGTTTAGCCTTGATAGCTTGCCGGTGGCGGTGTAAATATCCGTCAGCTGTTCATACTGTGATGGCTGCAGTGTTTCATCCTGTATCATCATGTCCAGCTTAGCTGTGATAACGGCAAGGGGGGTAAGCATTTCATGCGACGCATTCTCGGTAAACTGCTTCAGATGCAGAAAATCGTCTTTAATGCGGCCCGTCATTATCTGAACAGCGTCGTTCAACTCGTTAAACTCGTCTACCTTGCCGTTCACAGGAGTAAAGCCTTCAGCATCAATTATGTTGAAGGCCTTTATTTTGCCAAGTGTGCTGTAAAACGGCCGCCAAAGCCCCCTTAAAATGTAACGGTTGGTAACAAACAGGGTGATCAGGAGCGCAACAGTAAGCGCAAGTGTTATCAGCATGATCAACTGTATAAAATATTTGGTATTAGCGCTTGATATGATAACGGTTGTTTTATAATTCACCCCGTTAAACACAATCAGCGATAATTCTGCACGGCCGGGGATAACCTTGCCGGTATGCGGGTCGGTATACAAAGTATCAAAGAAGAGCTTATTTACATGCGCATCCTTAATTGTTGAGAATATGGTTTGCTGGTCTTCCAGGTCATTTCTATGGGGGAGTTTATGATGCTGGCTGATAAAATCATTCGCCTCCCGTGTTTCTTCCTCAAGATAGTGGTCAAGCTGCTTATCAGCAATGTAATTAATGGCGAAATAATATATTGCAGCGCCTGCAAGAAGCACCAGAAGCGTAGTAACAATATTCGCCCTGTTGTAATGTTCTGCTAACTTCATTGAGCCATAAATTTATAGCCAATTCCGTATACCGACCGCAGGTAGTCGGCGCACGATGCATCTAACAGTTTTTTGCGCAGGTTTTTGATATGGGTATAGATGAAATCGAAATTGTCGTGCATATCCATTTCATCGCCCCATAAATGCTCGGCAATAGCATTTTTGGATATTACGCGGCCTTTGTTGGCAATGAAATAGAGTAGCATATCAAACTCTTTGCGTGTTAGGGTAATAGGGGTATCATTTATATCGACTGTCCGCCCGGGCAGGTCGATAGTAATTTCGTTAAAAACCAGCTTATTGTTACTACCTGCTGTTTTGCGGCGGTAAATAGCTACCAGCCTTGCTTTCAGCTCAGCCAGATGGAACGGCTTGGTCAGATAATCGTCGGCACCGATATTAAGGCCTCTAAGCTTGTCGTCGAGCGAGTTGCGGGCCGAGATAATGAGCACCGATTCACTTTTCATGCGGTTCTTCAGGTATTCCAGTACAATAAAGCCTTCGCCGTCGGGCAGGCCTATATCAAGCAATACACAATCATAATCGTAGTTAGACAGCTTATCAATGGCCGCCGACAATGTGCCGCAACTTTCACAAATATTACCATCGCCACTTAAGTAGGTGGTAATATTCTCGCGCAATGCCTGCTCGTCCTCAATAATCAGTAGTTTCAATCAAAATCTTTTAACTCAAATATAGGTGTTGATGTTGAAGAAATCCTGAAGCGTACAAACTATTTAATACAGTGATTGTGTAAATTTGACTGAATTAAAACCCTAAATGCCATGGGTAAGTTTTTTGATGCGATACTCGATGCGCATAGCGCATTTATAAAAAAGCAAAAGATATATTTCGTTGCCAGCGCGCCATTGAGCGCTGAAGGCCATGTTAACGTTTCGCCGAAGGGTATAGACAGTTTTCGTGTGCTGTCGCCCAACCGGATAGCGTATATGGATATTGTAGGCAGCGGCAACGAAACATCGGCACATATACTGGAGAACGGGCGCATTACAGTTATGTTCTGCTCATTTGATGGTCCGCCCAATATCATGCGCCTGTACGGCAAAGGTTATACCGTACTGCCTGGCGACGA
>JBQCIS010000336.1:0-4883 GCA_051953515.1 Mucilaginibacter sp. | reverse complement strand
GCAGAGACGATCACTTCATCTACCTCAAAAGTACCCTGCGCATCGGCTATATGATCGTTATTGCCGCAACCCATGAGGAGCAGTAAACCAGCAGTATATATAAATAGGGTTTTCATTATTTAGCGCTATTAATGTTACCTGTTGTATTCTGGTAATTATATTGCTCCTGCAGTAATTCTACCTGGTGAAGGATGAGGTTTTGCCTGGCCTGATCTTCCGCAATTACTTCATTGAGATAGTCATGGGCGCTTAATACACTGTTTTCCAGCTGGGCTGCCGCTGCTTTTTTTACTGATTCCCGGAGTGTAATAATGGCGTTATCGTGCTTAAATAGCTCGGCATACTTGTCAATATCTTCTGCCTGCTGAGTTTGAACCAGCCGTGTATTGAATAGAAATGTTTCCTTCGCTACATTAAGTGATTCTTTTGAAAGATTAAGGATACTCTTTTGACCTTTAAGAGAATACAGCGTCGCGAAATTCCAGCTTAGGCGAAAACCACCTATATAATACCATGCAAAATTGTTGTTCAGTTGGTTAAGTCCCGGCCGCCCATAACCACCCTGTGCAAAAAAGCCAAACTTTGGCCTTAGCTGGGCTTTCAGCAACTGCTCCTGCAGGTCATATACCTGCTTTTGTTTATCATAAGCCATTAACTCGGGCCGGGTAATATTTCCGTTCAATTCAGGTGTAACGGGGACTTCCAGTATCAGTATTTCTTCCTTTGGCAGGTTTAAAAACAAAGCAAGTATATGCAGGTAAGCATTTTTAGTTGCCAAAAGTGCCACCCGCGATTGCTCGGCCTGTAATAACTGAGCGGATAATTCATCTACACTGCTCCGGTAAGCAACACCATTAGCTACAAGTGCTTTTGCTTTTTCAACGCCATTGCGGATATCTGCCTGTAGCAGGTTGTTTTGGCGCAATTGCTCATCCATCAATAATGCGCCAAAAAACACCTGGTTTATCCGGTCGTACAAAGCATATAATTCTACTTCAATGTTTTGCGCCTGAATGGCGGCATTGGCTTTCGCGGTTTCCTGCTGGTTTTTGATGATGCCGCCGTCATAAATCACCTGGTCAGCTTCGCCGTATATCCTATACTGGTCTCTGCTATATTGCGGTAGTGTGAAACCTTTTACCGGCAGCAAAAAAGGGAAGCTGGTTACAGCGGATTGATAGGTACCCTGCCCATTGATGGTGAACGCCGGCAAATAACCTTTGGCCGCATTGGCAACAGAATAATCGGCTGTTTTTGTTATCAGATCATACTGACTGATGAGCGGATAATTTTTCCGGGCCAGTATATACGCACGCTGAATGCTGATGGTATCATTTTTTTGCCCGTATACCTTCAAAGCGCTTAGCAGCATGATCAATACCAGTATAACGATCACGATAAAAGCGATGATCTTCGGCCATACGTTATTCCTGATCCTTTGCATCGCCGGCGATTTAAGGTCTACATCCATTCCGCCGCAAAGCGATTAAATTCATGCCGCAGATCATTAAACAGTTTTTCCTCAGTTTTATAATCACTGTACAAGTTTTTATGTTCCTTAGCCAGTGGTTCATCCACGAACGGATCTGTTTTCAGCAGCTCCAATTCAAGTCTGCGGTTATTGGTGGTGATTAGATTTTTTAGTTCATCAATGGCACTTTGATGTATTAATAATTGATTTTGAAAATACTCTACCTTTTCCTGTACCTCTTTAGCTGTATTGTCTGAGGCAATCTCCTCAAGACGTTCCTGCAGGAAACTAAGTTCTTGATTGTAAAAATCAAGCGCTCTCAGGCTTTCACTATTCAGATGTCTGATGTGTTTAACGTTGACCTTTTTCATAATACAATACTACTATGCTTTGGTCAAGGCAAGAATGCGGTTGGTCAACCACAAAAGTGATATTTATCAATCAGGATGCAGCCTGCGATCATTAGAGTTTTTGAGGTATTGCATCATTTTTGGTGTATGAAGGCAAAACAAAAACAGACTGTTCAATCACCAAATGACAATCGTCGGCCTGTACTTATAGCATGGGCAACCTGGGCAAGCATTATCCTGTTTTTATTATTAAGGGCTTTATTCCTACCCAAAGACAAGCCTCAGGAGATTAGTTTTTTACAATTGCAGCAACAAATACTCCCTAAAAAAGCCGTGAGTAAAATCGTGATTACTGATAATGCTTATGCAGCCATTTATATAAATCCTGCGTTAAAGAACGATCCTTATTTTAAAAATGTGTTAACCGGAAAGTCATCAGATGCAGGCCCACAGTACCGTATCACGATCGGAGCAGTTGAAACGTTTGAACGTCAATTGGAAAATGCCGAACAATCCTTATTTCATGCACAAATCATACCCATATATTATGTTCGCACAACCTCCTGGCTATCGGATTTGTTAGGCACGGTGTTACCAATAGGGTTGCTTTTTATTTTCCTGTATTATCTGAGCAGGCGCGCCGTATCAACCGGTGGAACTTCAATCTTTAATTTTGGCAAATCCACGGCTACATTGTTCGATAATTCAGGCAAGCAAAAAATCACATTCAAAGATGTGGCAGGGCTGGAAGAGGCGCAGCAGGAAGTGATTGAGATTGTAAACTTTTTAAAAAGCCCGGAGCAGTATACCCGGCTGGGGGCGAAAATACCTAAGGGCGTGATCCTGGTAGGGCCGCCGGGGACCGGAAAGACATTATTGGCAAAAGCGGTTGCCGGAGAGGCGCAAGTACCTTTTTTTAATATATCAGGAGCCGAATTTGTGGAAATGTTTGTAGGTGTGGGCGCAGCACGTGTACGCGACCTGTTCCGTCAGGCCAAAGAAAAAGCCCCTTGCATTATCTTTATAGACGAAATTGATGCGATTGGCCGTTCACGGAGCCGCAACACCTACTTTACCGGATCAAATGATGAACGCGAAAGCACGCTTAACCAGTTGCTGACCGAAATGGATGGCTTTGACACCAACAGCGGTGTAATTGTACTGGCAGCAACCAACCGGGCCGACATGCTGGATCCGGCGCTATTGCGTCCGGGACGCTTCGACCGGCACATTTACCTGGAGCTGCCCAACCAGTCGGAACGCGAAGCAATATTCCATATTCATTTACGGCCGTTGAAAACCGGACATGATATGGCAACTGTGCTTGCGGCCCAAACCGCAGGGTTTTCTGGTGCCGATATTGCCAATGTATGCAATGAAGCGGCATTGATCGCTGCCCGGCATAAGCATACAAAAGTAACTGATGAGGATTTTACGGAAGCGGCCGAGCGAATTGTAGCTGGTGTTGAACATAAAAACAGGCTGATTTCACCTGCTGAGAAGAAAATAGTGGCTTATCATGAAGCCGGTCATGCGGTGGTTAGTTGGTTTCTGCCAACAGTAGATCCGCTCGTCAAAGTATCAATTATCCCAAGGGGCAAGTCACTGGGCGCTGCCTGGTATGTGCCTGAGGAAAGAAGACTGCGCACATTAACCGCTTTTAAAGAACAGCTGGCGGCCACTTTGGCCGGACGCGCGGCCGAGCAAATAATTTTTAATGAATTATCTTCCGGCGCATTAGATGACCTTGAGAAAGCCACCAGAGATGCCTACATGATGGTGGCCTATTATGGATTTGACCCGAAAGTAGGCGCTGTTAGCTTTTATGATTCTACAGGGCAACAGGAAACCAGTTTACATAAACCTTATAGTGAAGCAACAGCAAAACTAATCGACGACCAGGCGAGAGAATTATTGGCGGCAGCTGATGAACAAGCCAGGACATTGTTAAAAGCCCATTTGCCCGTGTTAACGATGTTGGCAGAAAGATTACTTAAGTACGAGACGATAAATGAGGATGAGCTCATCATGTTGATGGGTAAACGGCAGCTGGCAACAGCCTCCTGAACAATAACATAAAAAAACCAGGCTTTTACCTGGTTTGCAAACTATCTGCAAGTCCTCCAAAATCTACGGAAAAATAAAGCTGGCGCATTGCCGGCCTTTTTTGCATCAATAAACCAACTCGGGTTCCACTATTGCCAGGTTGTTTTCCACATGCTGAATGCCGGGCGCTGCCCAGGCCACATCAGCAGCATCTTCGCTTTCGGCAAAGGAACGCACTTTTCCGTTCAGGATGGCTTTGTTACCAACTACGGATACTGTTATCTTTCCGGCATCGATGGTGGCATGTCGTTGAAAAGCAGCGCCTATCTGTTTTTCCAGATCAAAGGCATTAACCCGTGGGTGGATAGTAATAAGGTTCAATACCGAACGAACGCCGTTAAGACTTGCAACAGCATTGCGTGCTATAATACGCTGGTATTCCCAATCCACTTCACCTTCCAACCGGATAATGCCGTTCTCCACCTGCAGGCGAATTTTACTTTCATCAATCGCGCTATGCCATTTCAGGGCATTGAGCGCTGCCTGCGCTATCTCGGTATCGGTCCGTTGCCCGGTAGGCGTTACGCGAACTTGTATATCTTCGGCAATGGCTTTAACACCCATTACTTTACGTACCGCACGTTCGGCATTTAACTTTTTAAGGTAACTATCAACTTGGCCAGACAGCGTTACTACACCGTTTGTTACTGCAACCCCGATCTCGGCAGAATTAAGGGATGGCTCCCACTTCAACTGGTCGATTACATCTTGCTGAATCTGATTGTCTGTTTTCATAGCATTAACATTTTAGTAAATAATTAAACTTGTTATGTACAAAGAAAGGTCGGCTATGGCTTTTTGGGAATGACACCAGTCATTACGGCGGGTGACTCTTCTCACGGCACCTACACTATTTCAATCTGTTGCAATAATGTTTAATTGCTGCTTTGTGTATAACTATTATAATTTAAGCAACTCGAGTACTTTATAAAGTACAAGTGCCGGCCACACAATAG
>JBQCIS010000335.1:0-5025 GCA_051953515.1 Mucilaginibacter sp. | reverse complement strand
GCCCCTTGGCGAAACACTTACGCAGAAGCCCGATTCTACCATCGGTATGTATTTAAAATCATCGGGGATTCCATACGCTTTCAGTATCGGTTCAATAATGGGGAACCATTTTGCGGCCCTGCGCTGTAACACGTATGATTGTATACAGCTAAAGTCGTGCTTATGTAGCTGGCGTGCCAGTTTAACGTCGACTTTTTTGTCGTTGACGGGCAGCGCTTCATTGGCAAAATTAAGCGTATTGTTTTCTGTTGCGTTCCTTGTAAAATAGACAAATTTTAATGGATGAGCGTGAATTACCGGCTGAGCTGCAACAGGCGGTTCCGAAATGGAACTGTTACTGATGAGCCTTGATAAAACAACCAACAGAGCGACTACAGAGCACGTAATTAGGTGGACTTTTATCACTTCGTTTCTATTCATATTTTAACATAAGGTAAAAAACTTGCGTCAAAGGTAAGATATATTCAGCACATTATCAAATACTTACTAAAACCTTAGTGTTTATTCCCGATACACTAAGCCTCGGAATCATGCTTTAAAGCGCTTTAAACCACGATTTCATGATAAAACAAAAAATTGAAAAAAATGTTTTAAAATTCGTACTTTTGTACCCTTACGCTGGGAAGTGTTAATTGAAAAACTATGGTATTTAAACGACCAAACGGTGGCCGGAACGACAGATCAGGCAGCTCATCAAACAGGGGCAAGGGCTCCGGTAACGGACCAAAAAGATCATCCTCTCCAAGAGGGAATTCCGACAGGCCGAACAAAGATCAATCAAAAAAATTTAGCGGCGAACGTTCAGGTAACAGGCGTTCATCATCTGTAACAGGCGGCAAACCATATTCGGGCAGGTCTGCCGGTAGCGATGAGCGCCCGGCCCGTAAAAGTTTTTCAAGAAATGCAGACAGCGAAGGCGGCGAAAAACGTCCGTATTCTTCACAACGCAGCCGGCCATATTCAGGCCGCCCTGCCGATAACGACAGCAGGCCAAAACGCGAGTTTAAAAACCGCAACGACCGCGAGGGCGACAACAAACCGAAACGCGAATTTAAAAGCTTACGCGATGATCGTGGCGGCGACAACAAGCCGAAACGTGAGTTTAAAGGCAATCGCGACGATCGTGGTGGTGATTCCAGGCCGAAACGTGAGTTTAAAGGTAACCGTGACGACCGTGGCGGTGAAAGGAAGTTCGGCTCAGATAGCCCTCGTTCACCACGCCCTCAACAGCGCGAAAGAACGTTCGGTAAACGCGCTTCCGACAATTTCAGGGAAAAACAACAATTCCGAAAAGAAAGAAATACATATAACGAATTCCGCGACGAGCCTGAAGCGCCGGTAAAAACCATGCGCGGCCGTAAGGAAAAAGAAAGCAAGGACGAGAACATCCGTTTGAACCGTTATATAGCCAACGCCGGTATTTGCTCGCGCCGTAAGGCCGATGAGCTTATAGAAGCTGGTGTGATCTCCGTAAACGGCAACGTTGTATCTGAACTGGGCTTTAAAGTAAACCCCACCAAAGACGAGATACGCTACAACGGCGAACTGCTGAAGCGCGAAAAGATGGTTTATGTGCTTCTGAACAAACCAAAAGACTACATTACCACTACTGACGATCCACAGGAGCGCCGTACGGTAATGCACCTGGTTGAAAAAGCAAGTCGCGAGCGTATTTACCCAATCGGCAGGCTGGACAGGAACACTACTGGTTTGCTGCTGATGACCAACGACGGCGATCTGGCCGAAAAACTATCGCATCCACGTAGCAACGTAACCAAATTATACCAGGTTGAACTAAACAAAAGCCTCACTCAGGGAGATATGAACAAGATCTCTTTCGGCGTAGAACTGGAAGATGGTTTGATAAAGCCTGATGCTGTTTCTTACATACAAGGCGGCACCAAACGCGAGATCGGTATACAGATACACAGCGGCAAAAACCGTATTGTGCGCCGTATCTTCGAACACCTGGGTTATGAAGTTGTAAAGCTTGACCGTGTAGTTTACGCTAACCTTACCAAAAAGGATCTGCCCCGTGGCAGATGGCGTTATCTGGATGAGAAAGAGATCATTCAGCTAAAGCACCTGATATAGAACTCGTCCATTGCGATATAAAATTAAGGCAACTCAGAAGGCGGATTGATATGATTATATAAGCCGCGTTATCGAGGCGCGAGCGGGGTTGTGTGAGCGCAGCAACGTGGTAACCTCTGCGAAATAGGTTGCGACTGTTTGCGATGAGTAATAAACTATACTTTCAGCAAAGTCCGTTATCTCTTCAATATTTTTACACGCACTTTTACCTTTTTCCTTTTAACTTGCGCGCTAAACTAATTTCATTGCCATGAAAAAATTGTTGCTCGTTGCTGCGGCGTTGCTTCCATTGCTTGGACATGCCCAGAAAAAGAATGTGCTGCCTTCAACTTATGATGTACTGATTGGTACCTATACAACCGGAACCAGCAAAGGCGTGTACGTTTACCGCCTGTACGAAGAAAGGGGTAAACTGGCTTACCTCAACGAGTTTACTACTACCGACGATACCGCTTTTACCAACCCTTCATACCTAACGGTTTCAAATAACAACCGTTTTGTTTATGTGGTGAACGAAAACAAGGTTGGCGGTATAACCGCGCTTTCCTTTGTGCCAACTACCGGTAAACTAACCTATATCAACTCGCAGCCATCTAACGGGTCAAACCCATGCCATATTACAGTTGATAAAGATCAGAAAAACATCTTCGTGGCTAACTACAGCAGTGGTAACCTCACCGTTTATCCGTTGGGAAAGGATGGTTCGATAGGTGCGATGTCGCAAAACATACAGGATTCAGGTACCGGAGTTAATAAGGAAAGACAGGAAGGCCCGCATGTGCACATGTCTTTGCTATCGCCAAACGAGAAATACCTTTTCTATAACGACTTAGGCACCGACAAGATCAATATCTGCCGTTATCATGCGTCGAAGTTGCCGCCGCTTACTCCGGCTGATCCGTCTTTTGTGAGTGTGAAACCGGGAAATGGTCCGCGGCATTCCACATTCTCGCCCGATGGCAAATACCTGTACCTGTTGCAGGAAATGGGTGCAGCCATCAATGTTTATAGTTATGACAATGGTAAGCTGACAGAAGTACAAACCATCAGCATGCTGGCCGATAATTTTAAAGGAGATGTCGGTGCGGCCGCCATACATATATCGCCTAACGGCAAATTTCTTTACGCATCAGACCGTGGCGACGATAATGATATCAATATATTTTCTATCGATCAGGCTACCGGTAAGCTAACTTTTGTTACCCGCCAGCCATCATTAGGCAAAGGCCCGCGCGATTTCATGATCGATCCGCAGGGTAAATATCTTTTAGTAGCTAACCAGTATACCAACAGCGTATACGTTTACCATATCGACCCCAATACCGGCACATTGAATGGCGTGGTTGCCAATATACAGGTAGGTAACCCGGTTTGTATTAAGATCGTTCCGGCGGAATAGATATAAAAATGTAGAGACACAATATATTGCGTCTCTACTGAAGATAGATTACATCGATTTTTCTTTCGTGGAGAAGCTGAAAGGTACAACTACCTTAAAGCTGATATCGCGGCCCATGTTGAATATACCGGGGGTAACACCCGGCGGTACAACGGGGTTATCAAAGTATTTCAGACGACTCATGTTGCTTTGGTAATTGGTGTTGGCCAGGTTGGTGCCTTCAATAAATAGTTCCAATACTTTTTGCCCTTTCTGGTTAAAGATATTACCGCCAATGCCCGCGCTCAGCAGGTTGTAGCCGGCTGTATACGTTTCGGTGCCATAAGCTGCGAAGAAACGGTTTTGCGCATCATAATGATCGAAACCTATAAACGCATACAGGTTTTTGAAGTTACCAAAGCCCTTGTTCAATGTACCGCGTAGTTCTGAGTGTGTATGCAGTGGTGGAATAAATGGCAGATATTTTAAACTATCGGCAACTTTGCCGCCGTTACCCTGATTGGTACCGTAGGTAAGCGTCAGCTCATTTTCGAAATGCAGCCAGTTATATGGATGAATATCCAATGTAAATTCGCCACCGTTTATACGGGCTTTGCTTTGCACATAGGTAAATTTACTATACGCGCCGTTCGGATTGGATGTGCCATCGGCATCTACACGTTCAGGTTGGCCGTTGGCATCCAGTATCTGTTCCTGAAAAATGTAGTTCTGGATTTTGTTATTAAACAATTCCACACTGGCCGAAACATTTTCGAGTGACAGGAACGCGCCGATATCTTCCTGCAAGTCGAACTCAGGTTTAAAGTTAGGATCACCTACGTGGTAGATCTGCGAACCCGGGTCGGGGCCGTTGGCTGATAGTTCGGCTATACTTGGTGCACGGAAACCGCGTGCAATATTAGCCTTCAGCAAAAATTTATCAGAGAAATTATAAGTTGCTCCCAAACTACCCGAAGCGCCAGAGAATGTTTTATTCAGGGCGCCGAACTGTTGTGTTACATTAGGTGTAGAGGAAGGATTTGGCCCGGTGTATAGTTTGGGGAAATATTTTGTAGTTGTATCAACATAGGCAGCTTGTCCGCTGAATGAACGAGTATCATACCGCGCACCGCCGGACAGATCAAGTTTGCCAAAGCTCTTTTTTACCACAAAGAAAGGCCCGATATCAAACTGGTGATAGGGCGGTATAGGGAAATCGGTAGTATAGCCAAGCGAATTGTTCTGGTACATGCCATTCAATCCAACCGAAGTTTCGTAACCTTTGCCTATGTTGAAGTTATATTTTACATCATAAGTCCATGTGGCGAGTTGTAAGTTCAACCCCGGAACACCGGCATCCTGCGGATGGGTAAACTCGCGGCGATGGCTGTATTGATAACCCAGATTTACGATGAGGTGATTGCCATTGCCGATGATAATGTCGCTGTTATCATAAATTTGGTATAGCTGTACATGCTGGTGCAGCGTTGGTATAGTATACGAGTTCAATTCAGATTCAGGAACTATCGGTCGATAAGTATCCGAATCCGTTA
>JBQCIS010000334.1:0-5472 GCA_051953515.1 Mucilaginibacter sp. | reverse complement strand
ACAAAAAGGATGAATATTTTTTTCATGGGGATTGTTATTAAAAGAATTAAGGATTGGCTTGCAGGTACTTTGCACTGCCAATGATCCGCTGGACAAAAAGTTTGTCCTTATTGATATAAGCCTGCCACGGGTTCAAATTGTAGAGCATACTATGCTGGCTAGCCCAATACATCGCGCGCCAGGCACCATAGGCCAGGCTATCGAGTATTTGCAGCTGCATGGTGACTTTTCGTAAAAGCTGGTCGCGCCCATTGTAATCCGCCAAAACATTGTCGCCTTCTTTTAATACGAAGCCGGACACATCGCTAACCAAAGTAACCGCACGGATTTTCATTTCGTTGGCAATGCCAGTAGCAAACAGCAATAAATAAGGCTGGGCTTTAGCCAGCTTTAATGCTTGATCGAGGTAGTTGATCATGTCGCCCGTAATCGTTGCCATGTATTTGACCTCCAAACCATCCTTTAAAGCAGAATTGACATTGGCCAGCCCATTATAAATGATCGTTTGCGCGGTGACTACTGACCCGACATTGATATTTAAATTATTCAGGTTGTTATTGATCTTATCCAGGTAATTGTTGTGCGTTTGCTCGGCACCCATGCGCACCGCCTGGTTCGCTTCGACAGAGGCTAAATATTGTGGATCGATCACATATTCCTGGGCCGAAGCGGAAAGCGAAAATCTTAAAGCAGAAAGCAATAATATAAATAGCTGTTTCATCACTTCAGGTATTTTGCGTTTTGGATAATGCTTTCGACCATCGATTTGTCCTGGTCGATATAGCTTTGAAAGGGATTGATCGAACGCAGCAACGTAGACAGATTGGAATAGGTCAGGATATTGACCATGTTGGCCGACAGTTCCTGTATTTTACTCAACTGCTGGATCACATAGTCAAACAGCAGCTTGCGGTCGGAAGCTTTCATCTGGTTCATATCACCGATAGACAAGGTTAAGCCGGTCACATAACCGGCCAGCGCCTCCGCTTTTTCGGCAAACTCGATCTCGGTCTGGATGCCCAAAGCCGCACCTGCCGGGTTCTTTTGTGCCAGGGCGACGATCTGCCCCTGGTAGCTGACGATCTGGTCGACCACCGGCGTTGCATATATGCCGATTTCGGCAATATTGATCGCGGTGCCTAACGTGTTATATCGCTGCTGTAAAGTCCGGTACATATCTTTCAGCTTTTCCAAAAGGGTCAGATTGGCCACTTCATTGGCATTCACCGTTGCCTGGTTATTACGTGCATTCACCTGCTGCTTATGCTCGTCCTTGGACTGATCGATCAACTGGTGCATACCCACGACATCGATGACGCTCTGCTGGGCGAAGGCAGGTGAAAGGTAAAAGGCAAAAGGTAAAAGGAATACAAATAGTCGTTTCATTGCTTTAAGTATTTTGGCTGTATTAATTTGTTCTTTATTTGAAGCCAAGAGGTTTTGCGACGGTTGTTTATTTTTTATTGTCGCAAAAGTTTAGCGCTGTTAATGGTTTCATTGGCAATGCGGACATCCTCATTCTGCCAGGTGGCCCAGGGGTTAAGCGAACGCCAAAGGCCATTCATTTTGGCCCAATACATGGCTCGCTGCATACCGTAAGCGATGCCGCGCAGGATCTCCATTTCGCGTTCGATGTGGTTGAGCAGTTTGCCCCGCTCGCCGGAATCCATCAGATTTTTTCCGTTAGCTTTTAAAACAAATGCGCTGACATCCGTCGCCAGCGCCACCGCCCGTGTTTCAAAATCCCTTGCCCCCCGTTCGGCAAATAAGAGGAGAACAGGGTCAGATTTAGCGTAGGTCATCGCTTGTCCCACATCGCTGACAATGTCGGTGCCGCAGGTGCCGATTTCTTTGATCGTCTCCAAGTTGTTGATCACGGATGCAACCTGGCTCAAGCCGGTATAGATGTCATTCTGCAATTTATTGACGATGGTGAGTTGCCCGGTAACCGCCAGCTGGCCCTTTTGGATCAGGCTGAGGTTATTATTGGTGGTATTCAGCTGGCCATTGATGACGGAGCTGTTCACCAGGATAGCCGCCGAAGTGGTCGGATCGACCACCAGTTCCTGGGCATTGGCTGTTTCAAACATTACTATGGGCACCAGGAGGAGTAATAGGATCTTTTTCATTTGAACTAATAAAAAATGGTTGACGGTGTTTATTAATAAGAGTCACAAACTTGCCAAGCGGCATTTCACTTAGCGTCAGATCATACACGAAGTTGTCCAGTGCTAAGTGATAGGTGTCATAGTAAGCGATATAGATTTCGAGCGCTGATTTTTCCGGTTTCTCCGTGGTGTAGGTGTAGGATAAGAACCCAGCGCCTTGCCACATTGACTGTGGTAGGTTTCCAAGAACTCTCCCCCGAACCGTACGTACCTGTTTCCAGGTATACGGCTCTCCATTAATTTATTCAGTCTAACTTTCCTGCGTGTATTTTATCGTGACAATTTGAGCAGACCGCTAAGGTTTTTCGCCTTCGTGCGATCATTCTCTTTTCCCAAAACTCTTTGCCTTTAAGGTCTTTCAGTTTTCTGACATGGTGCATTTCGATTTTATCTGTTGCGCCACAACATTCACATTCATTAGCTTGCAGCCTTTCTATAAGGCTGTTCCTGCCACCTCTAAGGACAATGGTGTTTGGTTCATTGTCAACATAAGAACCGCGTGCAATTTTTTGACGTTTGAAACCGTCTGTGTAGAAGCGTCTGTAAACTGTTTTTCCGTCCTTGTTTTTATAAGGAATAGAGAACACTCCGTTAATGCAGCTTTTAGTTTTTTCTTTGCTTATGGAAGTTTGATATTTAAGCGCATACGTTTTGTACATGCTATATTCCAATATGTAAGAAAAAGACTGCACATTCGGGCTGTTGTTTGCAATTGAATAGTAGTTGTAAAAGCCTCGGATTTCTGAATTGACCTGACTGATTATTTCTAAGTCGTCGAGGTCTTTCATGTAGTAACGGGAACGTGGTTTCCAAACTTCTGTACTATTTTGCGCAATAAGTTTTACTGCATTATAGTCCAGCAATTTCTTTCTCATCGTTTCTGACGTTACATAGAGCACAATTTTGTCTCCGAAACATCTAACTGTCCTTCCGTGCTTATCCCGCTTTGTATCATCGGATTTGCGCACGAAAACATCATAGCCAAGGAATTTGGCAGGCTTTTTTGAATTGGTTATCAAGGTTTTTTCATCAGAAAGCTCAAGTTTCAGTTGTTCATTAAGGAAAGCCTTAATGTCATCTTTTATCTTTTTGCAATCTTCTTTACTACCTATCACTCCAATTAGAAAGTCATCCGCATACCTCACATACTTTAGCTTCTTGAAACTACTGTCCATCTTATTGTAAGCTGGATGTTGGTTTCTTTCTTGCCGATGTGCTTTGATGTCTTTAATCATTTGCTCTCTGGCAGCCGCATCTTCTTCACTTTTCAGTTTCTTTGCCAAGCGATAGCGTCTTTGTTCATGTAGCTTGTACTGGCGGGTTCCCGCCGTTCTTTCCCCTTTGTCAAATTGCCTAACATATTCCTTGATGTATTTATCAAACTTATCAAGGTAAATATTAGCAAGGATTGGGCTGATAATACCGCCTTGCGGAGTTCCACTATATGTTTTGTGAAACACCCAATCTTCAACATACCCCGCATTCAGGAATTTCCTTATTAATCGGATAAACCTGTCATCTGCGATGCGTTCTTTCAGGATATTTATCAATACTTCATGATTGATGTTATCAAAAAAGCCTTTGATATCGCCTTCGATGAACCATCTTACGGCAGTAAATGATTGTTGTACGCCCAATAATGCAGTATGACAACTTCTTTTGGGCCTGAACCCATGCGAGGTGTATTCAAAACTGCCTTCATATATGGCTTCCAATATCATTCTGATAACTTCCTGCACCAGTTTGTCATCAAATGAGGGGATTCCAAGCGGACGTTTTTTACCATTTTTCTTTGGTATATATGTCCTTTTGGATGGGTTGGGCTGATAAGTTTCGTTTCGCAACGTGGTAATCAGCCGTTCAATGCGTGATATACTCATACCATCGATGGTTTTGCCGTCAACTCCCGCCGTCATGTTACCTACTTTGCTGTAGATATTCTGATAGGCGGCATAGTACATTTCTTCATTGAACAGAACTTTGTACAGCCTTTCAAACTTATAGTCCGAATTACCGCTGTGTTTGGTTAGACTGTTCAATACTTTTTCGGGATTTCTCATGTCTCTCACATTTTCCTTTAATCGTATTAAACTAAATTAACTGCCCCCCTTCGCCATGTACAAGGCTTTCCCTTGCTCGGACTACTACGGAGGCTCCGTTGCCATATCGGATATTCAGAGGCATAACCTCATAGCCACGCCAGTGGCTTTCCGACTTAGGCAATCCCCATTTAGACATATAGTAACTATTAGCGCGATAGATTATCGGATGCGATGTTCGTCCTTTACTGCTTATTGCAGTTCTGCTGTGGTTTGTTTTCGCTATACTGCTACCTAACATTAGCATAGTACCACCAGTATGACATTAATAACTGTCTTCCGTCATAGCCTCTCAACTGACCATTCAGACTATCGTTCAATCAATCCAGATTTCATCCTTATATCTATCGTTTCAACTTGCCACTCAGTCGCAACACGACAATTAGTTGACTTGTGGCTTTTCCGACATGCTACACTCCCCGTCCAGTTTCCCTTTCGGATAAGTCGGCTGTTGATAGGCGATAAAAAAAACACTTGCCTATTAGCTTGCCAAAGCTAAATTTACTATATGCCCGTATGGGCGCACCAAATATTGATAAAGCGACACTTCTACACCATACACTTCGCCAACAGCGCCGCGCCGGATATATACTTCTTTAAACCTGCCGCGATTTTGCATATTATCCAATTGATTGATAGTGAAAATCTTCCGCCGTTCGGTTTCATTAATAGAAAGCAGCGCTGCGATCTCGGTATAGTTGTCTTTAAACTTGGTTTGATCGAGCAGGCAGACCGTATCCGAATTATTGATGATACTGTCCTTCACCACCGCGTTGCCGATGATATCGCCCAATTCCTGTGTCACCACAATCGCCTCACCCCAAAACTTACGAACGGTTTTGTACAAGTAGAGTAGATAACCTGCCATAAGCGGGCTTGCGATTGCCTTCCATGCTTCCTCCACCACCAGGGCCTTACGACGGCTGCTGCGGAAACGCATTTTTTGAATGAACACATCCATAATTATAAGGGTCACAATCGGGAAAAGCACCCGGTGTTCCTTTATCGAATCGATCTCGAAAACAATAAAAGGCGCGGTAAACAGCGATTCATCGGCCGGCTCATTCAGGATCTGCGCAAATTCGCCGCCCCGGTAAAACTTCTTCAGCACATAGCGGAATTCATCGATCTCGAAAGGAATGTGTTCTTCCTGTTTGATCTCTGGTATCTTCCGCAATGCAAACTCGTAGAAACTGTTAAAGGAT
>JBQCIS010000333.1:0-4047 GCA_051953515.1 Mucilaginibacter sp. | reverse complement strand
TAATCCTCTGAACCTTAGGATGACATCGGTTTTTTTAAGTTTGTTTAGTATGCAATATCCCGACATGGTTTTAAATGTGATCCAATGGCGGGCGAATACGATCCGGCAATACAATCCTCAATAATTCGTTACATTTGAACATGAAGCTGAAATTCTTTCTGCCACTTATCTTACTGCTTCTCCCTTACCTAACAAGGGCTGCTTCTATACTTATCCCGATGGATGATGCGCAGAAAGATCACCTGAAATCGTATGGTATTGCTTTTTGGGTTTTAAAGAATGGCGATGAGGTGGACTGGCTGCTAAATTACCGCGGCGGCAGTTTCATGACCAAATATGATAAGCGGATTGAGGACGAATGTAATATCCGCGGTGTGAGCTACGAAGTGCTGGCAGACGCGAAGGTGAACGAGATTATTACGCAGGTAACCGACCCATCGGTGAATATGGATATTGTGAAGCTTGAAAAAGCCCCCAAGATTGCCGTATACACCCCAAAAGATAAACTTCCATGGGACGATGCCGTAACACTGGTGCTGAAATATGCCGAAATACCCTATGATGTTGTGTATGACGAAGAAGTGATACGCGGCGACCTGCCTAAATACGATTGGCTGCACTTGCACCATGAGGATTTTACGGGACAATACAGCAAGTTTTACGGTGGTTTCCGCTTTGCGCAATGGTACAATGATGA
The DNA here is from genome assembly GCA_051953515.1 of Mucilaginibacter sp. Lineage (GTDB taxonomy): Bacteria > Bacteroidota > Bacteroidia > Sphingobacteriales > Sphingobacteriaceae > Mucilaginibacter. The sequence continues at coordinate 3,350 of JBQCIS010000333.1, read as the reverse complement.
CGTGCGTACGCAGGAGGCCATGGCGAAGAAGCTGGGTTTTAAAAAGGTATCGCAGATGAAGCTGGCGGTGGCCGAAAAGATACGTGATTTTTGCGCGGGCGGCGGTTTCCTGTTTGCAATGTGTTCGGGAACGGATACGTTTGATATCGCCCTCGCCGCGCATAATACGGATATATGCGAAAGCATGTTTGATGGTGATGCCGCCGATCCCGACGCGCAAAATAAACTCGATTTCAGCCAAACGTTCGCCTTCCAGAACTTTATGCTGGATATGAATCCGTTATCACACGTGTTCAGTAATATTGATGTTACGCCAACCCGGAACGTTGACCAGACGCATGACTTTTTCACGCTGTTTGATTTTTCGGCCAAGTGGGATGTGGTGCCCAGTATGCTTACGCAGGATCATGAACGGGTGATAAAAGGCTTTATGGGCCTTACCACCGCCTTCAACGAAAGCAGGCTGAAACCAGGCGTAATCATTATGGGTGAAATGAAAACCCAAAACGAGGCCCGCTACATTCACGGCGAATATGGTAAAGGCCAATGGACATTTTACGGCGGACACGACCCGGAAGACTATCAGCATATAGTAGGCGACCCGCCAACCGACCTGAAACTGCACCCTAACTCGCCGGGATATAGACTGATATTGAATAATGTGTTATTTCCGGCGGCGAAGAAAAAGAAACAGAAAACGTAAGCTCCCCAGCCCCCTGAAGGGGGAGCGCATAAAAGGGAAGGGTATAAATAATATCGAATACTTAATAATGAATGTGAAAATCTTAACATTCATTATTCGATATTGGATATTCAATATTCAGCATTTAAAAGCTCCCCCTTTAGGGGGCTGGGGGGCTATCAATTATAAAATGCCCACGAAACGCCAAATTTTAAGAGTCTATCAGGCATTGGGTAGCGGTTAACCGTATAGTAACCGGTGCTTTGGAGCCCCTGATTAGCATAATCATACATGATGAAGAAATTTGTTTGGTGTATAGTAGCTTTTACAAATACCGTAGCCACCGGGTACGACGGAAAGGTAATATTAGGCCCGTTGTAAAATTCGCCCAGGCCAACCGCGTATGATGGCGCCATGTATGGCGTATTGTAACGCACATCCAAACCGATATTGGTATTTAATACATTGAACAGCAATTTGCCATAGTAAAAGCTGCTGTAAACATAAGCCTGCGGAGTGCGCAGCGTATTCTGGTAATCTGTTTTCTGGTAAACTATGTTGTTATCAAAATGCCACCTGCGCCAGGTGAGTTTTTTGCTTAAGGTTACCTTAAGCAGGTTTATCGGGTTTGACAGTTGGGTAGGTTCGGCATCGTTGCCGCCTTCGGGGGCGTTAAAATACAGGTAATCAGTTATCAGAAAGTACTCCGCTTTCAGGTCGAGCCGTAAAGGATCGTTCTGGTACTCAAATGAGGCGCTGCTGATCTTCTGGTTGTTAAAATTATTTTCGAAATGATAGTGATTGGTGCTCCAATGAGTATATACCAATGCCGGGTTACTGTTTTGCGAATAAGCATCCAGTATAATCTTGCCGGCCTTATCACCGGCGGAAAGCATCAGTTTACCTTCGTATAAAAAGTCGCCGAAATCTCGCCCTTCAATCACCTGGTTTACGTTGGCCTGTAAGGCGGCCTTATCGCTAAAGCGGTAACTCAGTTTGCCTTTTACCGTAATATCATTAAAGGTAGTCGGGTTCATTTTCAGCGCGAACTGTTTCACCTTGGCGCCGCTTGCGCTGATGGTAGAGTCGCTTACATAACCGGCGTAATGGTAAAGATCCTGTGTAAGGCCAAGGTCGAGCTTGATCTCATTCTTTACACTCTTTGCAGCTTTTGAACGCAGGTAGAAACTATAAGCAAAGTCGTTTTGTATGTGTGTTACCGATAATGAATCGCGCGAGTGATTGGCGCTGTAATAATAGTTCGGGAAAACGTGTGCAGTATCATAATCATTCTGCAAAAACTCGTACCTGCGCACATTGTAATGCAGGATATAAGCCACCTGCTGGGTAGGTAATATTTTTGAAAGAGCATTCCCTTTACCAACTGTATCAATGTGGCCGATATAGTAAAACTGTTTCAGGTAAATACCATTATCCTTCCAGTTTTCATACGTGTTGGGCAGTTTAACCTGCGCGTTGCTTTTTATAAGATCATACGGAGGTACGATAAATAAATTGTTGTATTGTGATGCCAGTCCGCCGGTTTCAGGGGCTTTAAGGTTATTGAGATAGGCATTGGCCAACAGGTTGTACCGCTTGTTTTTTGACTGATACCAGGTGAAGATAGCAGCACTTACATCGCTCACGTTTTGCCCTAATACGTTTTGGTTGGAATACGTTCCGCGCGAACCTGTAAAATTAAGGTTGAAACCAACGTTCCAGTTTGGTTTTACATTTTGGGTGTGCATCGCCCTGAATATGTTTTCAATGGTACCACCGCCTGTAAATAGCTGCAGCACCGTATAGGGTACGCGCGTATTGTAATAGTTGATGTTTTCAGGCAGGATGAGGTATGGGTCGAGCGCGTGAAGGCCAACATCAAACCCGATAGTCTTTGATGGCTCAAACAATAACGGACGCGCTGCAAGCCCCGTATTGCCCAGGCCGATATATGGATGCAAGGGCTGATAAAGCACGTTATAGTTCTCAAAGTTTTCAAGCCCCGTATCGAGCGGGAAAGTTTGCGTACTATCACGCAACAGAGCCTCATTTGTTATGCGGACAAACTTGGAAGTAAACACAACACTGTCTCGTGCGTTTTTTTCCTTTTTACGGAGGGTGTCAATCTCCTGGTCAGTAGTAAGGGTTTGCGATTTTCGTTGTGAAGTATCGGCAAACCCGAATTTTCTTTGTTGCGGGTTTTGCGGGTTATATGATTGCGGGTATTGTGCATAAGCTGCTCCTGCCGATAAACAGATCAGCAATACGAAAATATATTTTAACCGGGCAGGCATTAAAGGGTAGCGATCAGTTCTTTTAATATCAGCGTTAATTTTGGTTCGGCCTCTGCGGCTACAGCTATTATGGTGTCAATTGAAACTGGTTCCAATACCTCAGGATAGCCTTCATCCGTTAAAACCGAAATGGCAAAAACCGGCAGACCCATGTGGTTGGCAACAATTACTTCGGGCACGGTGCTCATTCCCACAGAATCGCCGCCGATGATACGCAGGTAGCGGTATTCGGCTTTTGTTTCGAGATTTGGCCCTGTAACCGCAACATAAACTCCTTTATGACAGGTAATATTGTTTGCCGCGGCAATCTCCAGCGATTTTTTGATCAGGTCGCGGCGGTAAGGCTGGCTCATGTCTGGAAAACGCGGGCCCAG
>JBQCIS010000332.1:0-35255 GCA_051953515.1 Mucilaginibacter sp. | reverse complement strand
ATAACAGGATTGACAAGATAGGGGATATTGCCGGTTATAATGGCGATGGGGGCATAATTTCGATATTTCAAAATCCGGGCATTGCCAATATAGTTTCGGAATATGGCAGCACATTTGCCGACAGGCCGGGAAAATATGAACCGGGCTGGGGCGATATTGCAAAGGACAGTGGTAAAGCTGTTCATGCCTGGAGAAGCGGGCAGGTAATCTGGTGTGGGTTTGATCATGGTTCTTTAGCAGGATCGGCTATGGCGAAATTGGGGATAATCGATTATTTCCGGATACCCAAAAGATCTTGGTATTGGTATCGCAATGCATACGCGCATATACCACCGCCGGAATGGCCGCGGCCCGGCATACCTGCAAAACTAAAAATCGATGCTGACAGATACAAAGCATCCTCTGATGGTACAGAGGATATTAAATTGAACATAACTATACTTAACATAAACGGCAAGCCTATAAGTAACAGCCCGACGGTTAAATTAAAGGTGATTTCAGGTCCGGGAGAATTTCCCACGGGTAGCTCTATAACATTCAATAAGGATAGTGACATTCGAATTATGGACGGCCAGGCTTCAATTGAGTTTCGGTCATGGTATGCAGGCTATACCACAATCGAGGCGAGTTCTCCGGGACTTCAACCCGGAAGAATAAAACTGGAGTTTACCGGGAATGATATTTATAAAAAAGGTATAACCCCCTCTGTTTCTGAACGCCCATATATACGATTTAGACGACAGCGCCGAGGTATTCAACAAACGTTTGGGCGGAATAACCCAACTTTTGCCAGTAGTGCACAGGCAGAGCACCTGGCAGGTCTTGCGGCGGATGGTGATTTAAAAACATGGTGGCAGCCGCTCGAAACAGATACCAATCCGCAATGGACGTTGGACCCTGAAAAGAAACTGGAAATTTCTCAGATAAAAATTCTTTTTCCTAAAGAGGATATTTATCAATATAAGATTGAAGCAGCTGATGGTTATGGCAACTGGAACCTTGTTGCTGATTTTATGAATAATCAGGATAAGGAATCTGAAAAGAGAATTCAGGTATCGCGACTTGTGGGGAGTTTGGTGCGAATCAGCTTTAAGAATGCAAAAACTGCTAAGATTGCCGAGGTTGAGGTTACTGGTACCGTGGTTGAATAATACTGATGATTTCTGGAATTATAAGGGGATAAAAAAGGAGATTATCATGATCAATAAACCAACTTATTGAGCTTCCTGTATTCACCGGGTGTGAGGCTGGTCACTTTTTTAAAGATTTTTGAGAAATGGGATACGCTTTCAAAACCTGTTTTTTCTCCAATTTCATTATATGACATAGTAGTTGTTGCAATCAGATATTGAGCACGCTCAATTCTTTTTTCATGCAGATAGGCTAATGGCCTTTGGCCTGTATATTTAACAAATAACCTTGAAAAATAATCCTGGTGCAAATTAGCTCTGCTTGCTAAATAGTTGACCGTCAGATTTTCTTTCAGGTTGATCTGGATATATCTGATGGCCTCTAAAATTTTAGAGGGGATAGGTTCTGTGTTTTTGCTTTTAAATGGATGCGCATTTAAAAAGCGTGAAATCATTTGCAGCATTATTCCCTGGCTCTCGAAATAAACGGAATCGGTAACTGTATTATTCAGTTCCTGGTAGCTTTTATAGTATATGTTCTTCTCATAAACAGTCGGATTGTTTGATCGGTTAATTCCTCTGCCCGGGTTTATTTGTAACAGCCTCTTAAAATTTGCAATATCTATGTCGTTTGCAGCAACTTTTATAACTTTTCTATTATGTTCAAAGAGTGAAATGCTTTCGGCAGAATCTTCAAAAAAATGAAGAAAATATTGACTTAAATAGTTGTTGCAGATTAAATGACAGAAGGTAAAGCTTGGGATGATGTACAAATAGCCTTGCTCAAGTTTTATCTTTTCACTGCCGGTTGTTATAAAACCTTCTCCTTCATCAATGTAATAGATCCGGTAATAAGGACTAATAACGTTTGGATAGTTCCACTTCTCGTCCAGTTTAACGTACTCAATGTGCAGTAACGAAAAATTATAAATAAATAATCTTTTACTCATGCCGGTTTAAATTTCGCAAAAAGTCGGATTTGTACAAAATAAAGTCTAATTGATACAATGGTTAAGAAGCGTTCGGCAGATACATTTGTCATTATGCGTGATCGCATCAAAAGCACGCTTCCAATTATGAACACATCACTTCCAGATAACCTGGTACCGACTAAGGTTCCGAAAACGGGATTTGCGTTTATTTTAGTGACTTCTCTGTTCTTTTTGTGGGGATTTTCCAATAATCTGAATCCCATTCTGATTCCCCATCTGAAAAGATCTTTCGCGCTCACTACTACGCAATCAACCCTCGTCGATTCGGCTGTTTATATCGCCTATTTCCTTATGGCTTTACCAGCCGGCTATGTAATGAAACGATTTGGCTATAAGATTGGCATCATAACAGGTTTATTGTTCTTTTCAATCGGTTCTTTTCTGTTTATTCCAGCTGCCAATACGCAATCTTATAATTTTTTTCTATTCGCATTATTTGTAATTGCCTGCGGATTAGGGTTTCTCGAAACAGCAGCTAACCCTTATGCGGCGGCTTTAGGACCTCATGAAACAAGTACACAGCGGCTTAATCTGGCTCAATCATTTAATGGTCTGGGGGGCGTTATGTCAACTTATATTGGTGCCAGAGTGATACTTGTAAAAGGCTATACAGATAAGCAGCTAAGCGCTATGGCTGCTAATGTAAAGCAAGTAGCATTAGCTTCGGAAGCCTCCTCTGTTAAAACTCCGTATTTTATACTCGGGTCCGTTTTATTATTGATCGCATTTGTTTTTGTTTTAACCAAATTGCCCGAAATTCACCGAAATACGGCGGCAACGCAAAAAAGTAAAAGCATTTTTCATGCGCTTCGCAACAAGCATCTTAAATGGGCGGTAATTGCACAGTTCTTTTATGTAGGCGCCCAGGTTTGTGTTTTAAGTCTGTTTGTATTATATGCTACCCAATCGGCAGGTATTGATGAAGTTAAAGCTGCTTATTATTTGGGTGGATGTTTAGTGCTGTTTTTAGTTGGCCGTTTTATCGGAACTTTTTTAATGCGGTACATCAAACCGAACCGCCTGCTTGCCATTTATGCAGTTATCAATATATTTTTATGTATTGCGGCCATAACATTGCATGGCATGATCACCGTTTACATAGTAATGCTAATCAGTTTTTTTATGTCGGTTATGTTTCCAACCATCTTCGCATTGGGAATAGCGGACCTGGGTGGCGATACGGAATATGGCAGCAGTTTGCTAATAATGTCTATTGTTGGCGGCGCCATATTACCGAGAGCTTTTGGATTGATCAGTGACATAACAGGTAATATCCAGTTAGGCTACGTTATACCCTTGATTTGCTTTCTGTTTATAGGATACTTTGGATGGCAGGGATATAAGGCCGATGGCACAATTGGTTTGAATACGGAAGCGGAGTTTTTGGATAGGCAACTGTATGTCGCCCCAAATGAAATAAGCGAATAAAGATGGAAATGTTTCAAAAATCAGCAGCACAGCTGAATAAAACAAATTTAAATCTCCCCGCTGTTACTTTCGGAACGAGTGGACTGGGGAATTTGTTCGTAGCGCTCGAAGAAGAGGAAAAGCTGAAAATAGTAAGCGAATGTGTCCGTTTATCTAAGGGTAAGGCAGTATTTGATTCAGCGGGGAAATATGGCGCCGGTCTTGCATTGGAAACACTTGGGAGATGTCTTAAACAATTAAACGTCCCACCGGATGACGTTATCATCAGCAATAAGTTAGGCTGGCTTCGCACCGATCTTAAAGCGGAAGAACCCACTTTTGAACCAGGCGTTTGGAAAAACCTGAAGCATGATGCTGTTCAAAAAATAAGCTATAGTGGTATTATGGAGTGCTTTGAACAGGGTAATGAACTCCTCAACGGGTATATTCCTCAAATGGTATCTGTTCATGATCCTGACGAATATATCAGTTCTGCAAAAGATAATGGCCACGCAGAGGAATTATATAAGGATATCCTCGATGCCTATAAAGCGTTGCACGATTTAAACAAGCAAGGCAAAGTGCAGTTTATCGGCGTCGGTGCAAAAAATTGGAAAATTATAGAACGGATCGCAAAAGATGTAGAACTGGATTGGATCATGATCGCCAATAGCATGACCATAAAGCGCCATCCGCAAGATTTGTTGAATTTTATTGCAGAGGCGGCGAAAAAGGGAATATATGTGATCAATTCTGCGGTTTTTCATTCAGGTTTTCTGGTAGGCAGCAATTATTTCGATTACCGACTGATAGAAAAAGGCAGTCCGGAAAACGATGAATTGTTTAAATGGCGGGAGATATTTTTTGACACATGCAACCAGTTTAATATAAAACCTTCGGATGCGTGCGTTCAATTTGCCCTGAACGTTCCGGGCGTGAAAAGTATAGCTTTAAATACTACTAACGCAAGCAGGGTACAATCCAACCTGGAAATGGTTGGCACTGAGATTCCAATACAATTTTGGCAACAGTTAAAAAGCAACTATTTGATTAACGCAGATTTTGTTTCCAGGAGTTAACAATTTTAATAACATGTGAATTTTATTATGCTGAAATGAAAACTTTAGTATGTATAAAACCAGGAGAGTTTGAATATGCATCAGCAGAACAACCTCAACCCAAACCAGGTCATTCCATTATAAAACTAAAGCGCATAGGCATTTGCGGTACTGATTTGCACGCTTTTGAAGGCACCCAACCTTATTTTGAATACCCACGCATTTTAGGTCACGAACTTTCGGGCGAACTAATTGCAGTTGATGGTGCACCAGGATTTGAAATTGGCGAAGCCGTAACGTTTATCCCTTATTTCTATTGTGGAAAATGCATCGCCTGCCGTAACGGAAAACAAAACGCCTGTGAAAATATAAAAGTATTTGGTGTACATCAGGACGGCGGAATGGTAGAATATTGTTCCATTCCATCTTATGCCTTAATCCATGGGGAAGGATTGAGCTTTGATGCATTAGCCTTAATTGAGCCTTTGGCTATAGGTGCACACGGCACAAGAAGGGCTGGCGTAACAAAAGGTGAATTTGTTTTAGTAATTGGTGCAGGCCCTATTGGGCTGGGAACAATGGAGTTTGCGCGTATTGCCGGAGCGACAGTAATAGCACTTGACGTTAATAGCGACAGGCTAAAGTTTTGCAAAGAAAAATTGCAGGTACCGCATACTATCAATGCGCTCGATGTTGATGTGATAGCGCAATTGAAATCTATTACCAATGGTGATATGCCAACAGTTATAATAGATGCAACAGGAAATTTAAAAGCCATAAACACGGCCTTTCAATATATGTCGCATGGTGCGAGGTATGTTTTGATCGGTTTACAGAAAGGAGAGATTTGTTTCAGTCATCCTGAGTTCCATAAAAGGGAAGCGACGCTGATGAGCAGCCGGAACGCCACGCGAGAAGATTTTGAGCATGTAATTGCGACAATGAAACGAAAAGAAATCGATCCGACTACCTATATCACTCACCGGGTTTCTTTCGGGCAAGTGAAAGATGAGTTTGAAGGATGGCTAAATCCTGCAAACGGCGTGATAAAAGCAATGGTAGAAATGGATTGACCCGCTTTGGGAAATTAACTTTTGAAAGAACTGATAAAATGAAAAAATACTGTCTGGCGGTTGACTTAAAAGACAATCCGGAACTAATTGCCGAATATGAAAATTGGCACAAAAAAGAGAATGCATGGCCTGCTATCATGAAAAGCATTAGCGACTCAGGAATTCATAACATGGAAATTTACCGTACCGGGAACCGGTTGTTTATGGTTATGGAGACTGATGAACATTTCAGTTTTGAACGGAAAGCCGAGATGGATAGAACTAACCAAAAAGTTCAGGAATGGGAAGAATTGATGTGGAAGTTTCAAGAACCATTACCCTGGGCCAAAAAGGGCGAGAAATGGATTCTGATGGACAAGATATTTCAATTATAAATAAATATGCTGGACGCTGTTCAGTAAACCTTTATAAACTATTAAGATGAAAAGAAGAGCATTAATCAGGGGAATGGCCGTTGCCTTGCCATCCCTGTATCTATCACGCGCAATGGGCAATAGTTTTTACAACGATCAGTTTTTAAAAGAGCCGATCATAAAAGGCCCGTTCCAGCCGACATGGGAGTCGCTGCAGAATTATAAAACGCCGGAATGGTACCGCGATGCCAAGTTTGGCATGTGGGCGCACTGGGGGCCGCAATGTGAACCTGAAGCGGGCGACTGGTATGCCAGAGGTATGTACGAAGAAGGTTCATGGCAGTATAAAATTCATCTCCAGAAATATGGTCACCCTTCAAAATTTGGATTTAAAGACGTGATAAATGTATGGAAAGCCGAAAACTGGAATCCGGAGGAGTTGGTAAGCTTGTATAAAAGCGCAGGTGCACAGTATTTTATGGCGCTGGCTAATCATCATGACAACTTTGATTTATACGATAGCACCTATCAGAAACAATGGAATGCAACTAAGATCGGCCCTAAGAAAGATTTGATTGATGGTTGGGCAAAGGCTGCAAGAAATAATGGGCTCCCATTTGGTGTAAGCGTTCATGCATCTCATGCCTGGCGTTGGTATGAAGTTGCGCAACGTTCAGATAAAACCGGTCCTTACCAGGGGATTCCTTATGATGGTGTACTTAAGGAAGCAGATGGAAAAGGAAAATGGTGGGAAGGATTGGATCCGCAAGGGTTATATGCGCAGAATCATCCATTGAGCAAAGATAGCCTGAATGACAACTCGATTGGAGGCCAATGGGGTTGGGGCAATGGCGCCTACCCGCCAAGCAAAGCATACATTGAAAAGTTTTATAACCGTACAATTGATCTTATAAATAAATATAATCCCGACGTTGTTTATTTTGATGATTCGCAACTTCCACTCTGGCCGGTTAGTGATGTGGGATTAAAAATAGCTGCTCATTTATATAATAAGAGTATTAAAGAGCATGGTGAGCTTCGCGCTGTGATTAACGGTAAAATACTTGATGAAAACCAGCGCAAAGCAATGGTTTGGGATATAGAGCGCGGCCAGGCGAATGAGATTCAACCATTACCATGGCAAACGGATACTTGTATAGGTGGCTGGCATTATGACCGTGCCCTGTATGAACGTAACGGATACAAAACAGCAAAAACAGTAATTCAAACTTTAGCGGATATTGTATCAAAGAACGGCAATCTGATGTTGAATATTCCTGTTCGTGGCGATGGAACAATTGATGAGAAGGAAAGGAAAGTAGTTGAAGAAATTGGCCAATGGATGAAAGCAAACAGCGAAAGCATTTATGCAACACGACCATGGAAAATATTTGGCGAAGGACCTGCACAAGCAGCAGCAGCGAAATTAAGCTATCAAGGTTTTAATGAAGGCAAAGGGAAGCCGTTTACCTATCAGGATATACGATTTGCAAGCAAAAACGACGCGTTGTATGCAACCGCTATGGGTTGGCCGGATGATGGAAAACTGATTATAAAAAGCCTGGCAAAGAACAGTCAGTATTTTCCAAAAGAAATTCAGAAAGTAGAATGGTTGCCAACAAAGCAATCTTTGAACTTTGAAAGAAATGAAAATGGCCTGGTTGTTACTTTACCTGAAAGAGCATCTGACGAATTAACATATGCTAATGTGGTAAAGATCCTTTCGTAAACCGGTCAGCATAATTGATTTAAATAAAAAGGCCTGAAACACCATGTGTTTCAGGCCTTTTTGCTTTCAAAAGATTTCTAATTCCAGTCGCCGGAAATATCTTTAGCTACAGCAGAATTTGCATTTTTCTCAGCTAAAGGTATTGGGAACAATACATTTTTATCCTGGAAAGGCTGCGTACCATCTTCAATCAGTCTTTCTGCATTTATTGTCTGTTTGGCAATTCCCCAGCGGATAAGGTCAAAATAGCGGCTTTGCTCACCTGTAAACTCCAATTGCCTTTCGCGCATTAATATATTCATGGCTTCCGTTTGGCTACCTAACGTGGTATATAGCGGTGCATTAACGCTTGGCCTGCTGCGTACCTGGTTAATCAAAGCCAAAGGCTGTGCACCAGTATTTCCCTGCTGTATATAACTTTCAGCCAGCATTAGCAATACGTCGGCATAACGTATCACCTGGCCGTTGATACCGCTTTGTGGGCCGTTAAAAATAGGTATTTTGTTATAATACTCGTATTTAAGAAACTCATACCCCTTTGTTGAGAACGGATAGGCTATTGGCCCTGTAGAACATTGCTGGCAATATTGAGTTTGCCCTCCACTTGCGGCATCGCCATAGAAGGTGAAGGCAGCGCGCGGATCTACATAATTTACCGATGGGTTTTGCGGATTAGGATAAGTAAATGCCTTAACCGCTGTTGTAGTTACATATACGTTGTTCCAATCATTAAAGCCATAAGATTGTGCACGATCAGTATGGGTTGCTTTGCCACCCCATGTTTCCTGTCCGCCAAACATATAATACTGATTACCAATTCCCCAGTCTGTCCATTTTTGGTTCATGATCTGAAAAATTGTCTCAGGGTTCTTTGTTGGATCGTCCTGATTCGGATCATCGAAAAGGTCGTTATAAACGGGTGCCAGCGCATAAGTGAAAGGTGCTTGCGTTAACTTAGTAAGTTCTGTTTGTGCCTGGCTCCATTTCTTTTCGTATAAGTAAGATTTACCAAGCAATGCCACGGCAGCACCTTGCGTAGCACGACCGTAATTGCTTGAAGCATAGGTTACAGGTAAGCCCGCCTCAGCATCTTTCAGATCCTTTTCAATGAAAGCCCATACATCTGCAACCGACGACCGCGGCAGATTAATTTCTGCAGGTGTTGGCAAGGGTACGTACTTGGTGTGTAAAGGCACCCGACCATAGCAATTAACAAGTATAAAATAGGCATAAGCACGCAGAAATTTAGCCTCGGCAATATATTGCGTTTGGTCAGCTGTTTCTGTGGCATTGGCTGGCTTCCATGCTGTTTGCGCACGATCAATAACCACATTGGCACGTGCAATTATCTGGTATAATGCTGACCATGTGTTGTCCATCACATCAAGATCCGGACCAAAGTTATACTGGGCCACTTGCAGATAATCGCCTACCAGCGGCTGGTTGTTCTTGGCATCATACCCAAGAAGGTCAAAAGTAGTGTAATAGTCGCCTGACCACATACCGGTATGCAGCAGACCGGCATAAGTGGCTATTACCGCCTGGTCTATTGCCGCGTCACTGTTAAAATAAGTATCGTAAGTGTAAGCGCTTTTGTTTACCAAATTCAGATCCTTTTTACAACCCATTGCGAAAGCCAGAAGTGCTGTCGTCAAAAGAAATTTTATATACTTTTTCATGTTATTATTTTTAAAGAATATCTTTTAAAATCCTGCCTGTATCCCGAATAAAAATGTGCGCGGCTGCGGAACCTGGGCGTTATCAATATTTCGGTTAAATATGGTGTCGTTTGAATTATTATCGCCGTAAATGGTACTTAACTCAGGATCATACCCTTTATAGCCGGTTATGGTAAATAGGTTTTCAGCAGCAACATATAAGCGCAGGCTTGTCAGCACATTGCCCGAAAACGATTGTAAAGAGGATTTTGTAAAAGTGTAACCGAGGGTAACGTTACGCGCACGCAAATAGGCGCCATTCTGTATAAAGAAATCCGATGGTCTTAAATTTCCAGACCCGGTTGCATCCTGGCCGGCTCTTGGCAAGAGGGCGTTATCGCCAGGTTTTTCCCATCTGTTTAATATGGCTGTTGAGGCATTATGCCCTGTTCCTGCAAATTCCAAAGACGACTCCAGATTATTTCCGATCTGCACGCCTTGCACGCCCGATAATACAACATTCAGATCAAAATTATGGTAAGTAGCCCCAAGATTAATACCATACATGAACTTTGGAATCGGACTTCCCAAAACCTGCTGGTCTTTGGTATCAACAACCTCGTCGCCATTCAAATCCTTGAATATAAAATCGCCTGGAAGTAATCCAGACTGATAAACAGCGTTGGGGTTACCGCTTTTTTGTTGCGCAACTTTATTTAATGCATCAATTTGAGCCTGGTCTTTTGCTACACCCTCAACCCTGTAACCATAAAATGCTCCGATAGGAGTGCCCGGCTGGGTTAATGTTTCTACAGGCCCGGTTCCGCCAATTATCGGTGTTGGCGACTGGGTGCCTAATGATAGCGTTTTATTATTGTTGTACGCTCCATTAATACTTACATTGTAGCTGAAGCCGTTTTTAGTAGCAGAATGGTAACCCAACTGAAATTCAAACCCTTTGTTTTCGGCATCAGCAGCGTTAACAATTTCGCTGCTTCCTGAAGTGTTTATACCTACTCCTAAACTTGGCGGCAGGGGTATAGCCACTATTAATCCGCTGCTTTTACGGTTATAGTAATCAGCAGTAAAAGTTATTTGATTATTTAAAAACGCAAGGTCGATGCCGGCGTCAGTTTGGTCAGTGGTTTCCCAATGTAACAAAGGGTTGGCAACGGTGGTTACGGTTGTACCGTTAGCAAACTGTTCGCTCTGCCCAAACGAATAAACCAGGTTTCCGCCAGGCGATCCGGCAAAAGTAAATACGTTTGTACTTGTAAGGCCAAATCTGTTATTACCTGTACGGCCCCATCCTATGCGCAGTTTACCATCGCTGATAAATGGCAGCGCCGACTTAACAAAATCCTCCTGGCTAAAACGCCATGCAAAACCCGCACCCGGGAAATTACCATAACGGCTTAACGGACCAAAGTTTGATGACCCATCGCGCCTGATACTGCCTGAGAGTATGTACTTATCGTCGAATGAATAGATCAAACGGGCATAATAGGAAATTACATCGCCAAATTGGGTATAATAGCCTGATGAATTACCCTGAACGGTAAGAGTAGGTGCAACACCAATATCCTTTACGGCATCATTTAACATACCGGTGCCTAATACACTAAGATATTTACTATTACCTGCATCGATATAACTGGTACCTGCCGTTAATGAGATATTGTTTTTACCAAAGCTGTGGTTATAGGAGAAATAATTCTCAATAGTATAATTAGAGTAGCTGTTAAATGCTCGCCCCGCCTGACGGCTGTAACCCAGGTTATTAGCGGTTACATAAGGTATCTGATAAGAATCGTTTACGCTATTACCGTATACACCTGATACTTGTGACCTGAAAGTTAAACCATTGATAATTCTCACTTCGCCAAATACTTGTGGAAACAATACAAGATCATGGCTGCTTTCTGTTTGTACACCTAATGGCTGCAGAGGGTTTACAATATTGCTGTTGTCATCAACGTTGGTAACAATGGAGTAGCCTCCGGGGATAGTCGGATCATAAATAGGTTGATAAGGTGCATACTCGAGAGCACTACTTATGCTTGCTATTTGACCGGTAGTTTTGGTATACCTTAAATTTAATGTCTCGCCAAAATGGAAACGCCCCAGTTTTTCATCTAATACATAACGGTTATTAAACCTGTTAAAGTCGTAGCTCTTAACTATTGCCTGTTGGGTTACATATCCTACAGACATATTGTAGGTAACTTTATCACTTCCCCCGCTTACACTTAACTCATTCTGGGTTGATAATGCGGTTTTAAAAATTTCATTTTGCCAGTTATTCCTGTCAACTAAAACAAACGGTGTATTAAGTTTTGCCGGGACAGGCTGATTGTTCGAGGCATCAATATCTTTAAGGAGTGCAACGTAATCGGTTGCATCCAACAGATCGAGTTTCTTAGGTGTTGTTGATAAACCTGCCTGCGATGTAAATGATATCTGTGTTGCACCCGTTTTGCCTTTCTTGGTGGTTATAATTACCACGCCGTTAGCAGCAGCAACCCCATATATTGCTGTAGAAGCAGCGTCTTTTAATATAGTGATACTTTCGATATCCTGCGGGCTGATGGTATTGAACAGATTGGCATCGCCCTGTATGCCGTCAATAACATATAGTGGGCTAACATCTGTAAACGAACCGGTTCCGCGAACAATGATCTGGGCGCCTGAGCCCGGTACGCCACTGGCCTGTACTACCTGCACCCCCGGAGCTTTACCAATGAGTAACTGTGCCGGACTGGTTGATGTGTTTGCACCTGCATCTTTAGCAGCTACTACATCTACAGAACTTACCAGATCCTTTCTACGAGCTGTACCATAACCGATCACTACAACCTCATTTAGATTGTTGGCCACTTTACTCAACGAAACGTCAAGTTTACCTGAAGCAGGAACAGGCAGTTCTTTGGTGTCATAACCAATAAAAGAAAAAACCAGTGTGCTTCCCGGAGTGCCATTGATGGCAAATGTTCCGTTTGCATTTGTACTTACTGCATCAGACGTGCCTTTTAACCGAACAGTAACGCCGGGAAGAGGCGTGCCGTCTCCGTTGTCTGTTACCCTGCCAGTTATTTTGCTAGCCTGGCAGTAGGCAGACTGGCTTGTCAATACCCATGACAAGCTCAATAAAATGAAAAAAAGAAAGTTAGTTAATAATTGTTTTTTCATGAAATTAGGATTTAATAGACATAATTGATTGAATTGGTTTTATGGATTAATTTCTTACCGATTTGCGCTATATAAGCCAATCGCTTGCATACAGCGTTGGGCTTAAAATATGCCGTGAAGCAAGTGTATTGCTTTAAGAGGTAAATAATTGGTCGGTTAACGCATTACTTATAGCTGGAGTAATTCCGGGCTTATGCTGTTGCTAAAGTAAGCTGGTGTTTAAAACGAGCGAATACTGTTTTGTTATTTATTGATTGCTATATTGTTAACCGGATTTTATTTTAAACGACTGATAGTAATTGTTTTATGTAGAGTTTAGGCCGGCATTGCTCTTGTGATATTTGCTTTTGGTATGTTTTGCCGCTCTGTTTGTAATAGGTATTTTGCAAGAAGTTATGTTTGAAAATACAGACCGTTAAATCTGTATTCCACCTTATATTTCGGCAATAAATACAGAGTCCTGTTTTAACTTAGATCAAAACTATGGAAAAATATCTCAACCGGCTTTTAGCGTTAACAGGTGTAATATTGCTTTGCGGCTGCAATGGAACCAGAAGCTATGGGCAGTCTGTACTTAAACTGGAGAAAGAAATATCAATGCCAAACATAAAAGGGCGGATAGACCACATGGATATCAATGTGGAAGATGAGGTGGTTTATGTTGCTGCGTTGGGTAACAATACACTTGAAGTGGTTGATCTGAAAAACGGGAAAATATTACATACTATTTCTGGCCTTAGCGAACCACAAGGTGTTGCATATATTCCGAGACATCACGAATTATTTGTGGCCAATGGTGGTACAGGCGAATGCATATTTTATAGTACCTCAAATTGGGAAAAGATCACCTCAGTGAAGTATGATGACGATGCCGACGACGCACGATATGACGCCAATGCTGACCTCGTATACGTCGGATACGGGAGCGGGGGCATAGGTATTATCAATGCAGCAACCCATAAGCAAGTTAGCAACATTCAATTACCTGCGCATCCTGAATCGTTTCAATTGGATGCAGGGGCCGGAAAACTGTGGGTGAACCTGCCGGGGGCCGGAGAAGTTGGATTAGTTGATTTAAAAAGCGAAAAGCTGGCTGCCGAATGGAAACGGATTTTGCCGCGGGCTAATTTCCCGATGGCGTATGATGCTGTTCAGCACCGTATCATGGTGGGGTGCAGGATACCTGCAACATTAAAAGTACTTGATGCAAATACCGGCAAGGAATTATTCACTTCGGGCATGGTTGGTGATGTGGATGATTTTTATTGGGATGAAAAGACCAAACAACTATTAATCAGCGGTGGCAGCGGTTCTGTAAATATCTTTAAAGATATTGGCCATAATAAGTTTAAAGAGGTAGCCAATATCAAAACCCGTAGCGGCGCGCGTACTTCGCTTTGGGTGCCGGAGTTGCGGCTTTTTATACTGGCTGCACGTTCAGCTGAGGGTCATCAAGCCGGGCTAATTCTCTATAAAATGGCCGATTGAAAATTTATTGGTATCCCATGGCTTGCAACTGGAACAGCTCGGCATATCTGCCTTTTTTTGCCAGTAGCTCTTGATGCGAGCCGATTTCAACAATTTCACCTTTATCAAGCACCAGGATTCGGTCGGCCATCCTCACCGTTGAAAAACGATGAGATATGAGCACAGCCATCTTACCGTGTGTCAGTTCTGTAAACCTTTCAAATACCTGGTATTCTGCCCTTGCATCCAAAGCAGATGTCGGTTCATCGAGTATTAGCAACTGTGCTTCGCGCATGTAGGCTCTGGCTATAGCAACCTTTTGCCATTCGCCGCCTGATAATTCAACACCCTCAGAGAACCTCTTACCCAGCATTTGATCATAACCGCCGGGTAATCGTTGGGCAAGTTCGTCGGCAAGGCTTTGCCGTGCCGACGCTTTAATTAATTCTTCGTTTGTTTTCTCATCAATATTGCCTGCGGCGATGTTTTGAGAAAAAGTCATTTGATAACGCAAAAAATCCTGGAAAATAATGCCAATGTGTTGTCGCAGTTCTACTAAGTCATATTCTTTCAGGTCATATCCATCCAGCAGGATACGGCCCTCGGTAGGATCGTATAGCCTGGCCAATAGTTTTACCAGCGTACTTTTCCCGGCACCGTTTTCGCCCACCAAAGCCAGTTTTTCGCTCGGGCGAAGCGTAAAATTCAAATTTCTGTTGGCCCAGCGGTCACTATTCAGATATTGGAAACCTACGTTTTCAAAAGTAAATCCATATTTAATGGGATTTGGAAAGGGGCGTGGTTGAGTTGAGTTATGGATTTTGGGTTGTATTTCAAAAAACTCAAAAAAGTCGCTGAGAAATATCGCACCTTGGGACACCGCGGTAAAACGGCTGAGTATGCCTTCAAGCAATGTGCGCAGTTGGCGAAAAGATCCTGCTAAAAATGTTAATTCGCCTATAGTTAACGCTCCACTTACCGTACGTGCAATAATAAAAACATAAGCAGCATAGTAACCCAGGCTACCCAGCAGCGCAAAAAAAGTTCCCCAGACAGAACGTTTTACCGCAATCTGCTTGTTATCAGTGTAAAATTTGTCAGAGAGAAGCTTGAACCTTTCAATAATAAACGCTGAAAGGCTGAACATTTTAATCTCTTTAGCTGTCTCATCGCTTGCACCGATGTATCGCAGATAATCCAATTCGCGTCGCTGCGGGGTTTGACTGCGTGTTAGCGCATAAGTCTGATCGTTAAAATAAGATTCACCTACGAATGCGGGTAAGATAGCAATTATCAGGAGGACGATGAGCCATGGATTAAATACCAGCAACCCGGCTGCAAGAAAGCCCATCGTAATGAAGTCTTGAACCTGACTCATCACCTGCGATAGCAGTATAGTTCGGCCTACGGTTTGCTGTCGCGCCCGCTCTAACTTATCGTAAAAAACAGCGTCTTCGAATTGGTCAAGATCAAGCGTCGCTGCGTGTTCCATGATCTTGACCGAAGTGTGATTGGAGAAAAGATCACCCAGTAAACTATCCATTAAGGTAATAGCCCTGCCAAGACCGTCGGATAATATTGCCAGGCCAAACTCAATCGCAACCAATTTCCAAAGAAAATCTTTTGAAAACGCACCGTCGCTTCTGTTAAGATGAACCACCTGGTCTATAATCAGTTTGCCAATATAAAGCAGCAAAAAAGGCAATGATGCTTTCAGAAAGCGCAAAATGACATTAACGAGCATCATTTTGGGGCTCGATTGCCATACCAATTTAAAGAACGCGGGTAAATTACGCAATGCTCTAAGGCGATCTTTAATTGTTACAGTTGCCGGGTTTTGTGCAGCTTGTCTATTCAATATTCAATTTTTCCTGCTAAAGTAAAACGTTACTGCCAAATAGGGGATAGTGTCTGCACAATTCTTCGTATAATGTCATTGGGATGATAAGCAGCCGCAGAAAAAATGCTCGTCTGCTTCCGCCGGCGAAATATCTTCTGGCGATTAATAAACTCACGATCGCAATCTTAAGGCGTGAATAATACCCTTAACATTAGTATGATATTCTCGCAATACAAGCACCATGAGAAATTCTTCAATCAGGTCCATTGCCGTGATAATAACCGCTACGTAAAACAAGCTGTTTACAGGCCCGATGAAAAAAAAGCCGATCAGAAAGAATGCCTGTATTATTGCGGCGAGTTTAGCCAGCAAAGTATGAAAACTTGTAGTCTTGCCATATCGAATAAGCGCGACTCCTGTCTGAACTACAAACAGAAGCGCCAATCCGATGATCACAAAGGCATGTTCCCGCCAAAATTCCCAGTTGGTTATAGCTGTACCTGTTACTCCGGCGGCTACCGTCAGGTCATCAGCAACAGAATCGAGCCTCGCGCCCTCCCTGGTTGCCGTGTTACTTTTACGGGCAATGTACCCATCAATGCTGTCTGTCAGAAAGCTTATTAACAATCCCCATCGAAACACGCTTATTGCCCCGGCGAGTAATAACAAAAAAAGTAATGGGGCAGTAATCAAGCGATACAAAGTTATGTAGCGGGCTATCTGGTAAATATGCTTTTTCATCTGAATAACCATATACATGTAAATACGAATGGCGCAGAACCCAGTAATGAATCAAAACGATCCAGAATGCCGCCATGGCCTGGCAATATATTGCCGGCATCTTTAACATTTGCACTTCTTTTCAGCATTGATTTTACCAGATCTCCATAGCTACCTGCTACAATAACTATAAAAGCCACATACATCCATAAACGTAAAGACAGAAAGGGAAAAAAATGATGGTTGGCAAAGCTCGCGGCAATTGCACAAAGGGCACCTACAGCACTGCCTTCCCAGGTTTTTCCCGGGGATATCCGCTCAAACAAATGGTGCCTGCCAATCAGGCGTCCGCCTAAATAGGCGCCGCTGTCAGCCAGCCATAGTATAATAAAAAAGCCAAGGGGCACACCACCTTGATAAATTAAACTTCGCGTAGAAAATGGCAATGCCAGTAAAAAGCATAGTGGAATTGTGACATATACCACCCCCATAAACGTAACTGCGAGGTTTAGCATTGGAAAAGCTTGCTGTCGGTACAATTCGCGGATAAAAAGCAACCAAGCCGGAAGTAAATTAATTAATAGTATCGCCGGTGGTTGGTCGCGCTTTATTGTAAGAAAGACAGTCAGTAGCAGGAGCAGAGATAGCAAAATTGCTTCCGTTTTCATTGGTCTGACTGCCGGAAGCTTATTCAGACCGTAAAACTCGTTAAGTCCGCCAATGTTTATTAACATGGTCAACACAAAATATGACCATGGCCCTGCTGAAATCAGGAGGTATACCAGCGCAGCCAACGCCAATCCTGTCAATGATCTGATTTTTAGATCTTTAATGAGTGGCATGCCTTTTTGAGGTTAAACTCTTAAATTTCTTATAACCATGTCATTTATAAAATCATCAACGTCAGTTAGTTAAATGATGATTGTCATTTTATATATTGGAAGAAGGTTTAGGTTCTCTTGTTGAAGATATTGCTTGTATGCGTGTATAAGTCGCAAATTATCAAATATTTAGATTTATTGTTTATTCTGAAAAAGCAGCATACAACCGAGGAACAGGAGATATATATTGGTGGCGACGATGGAGACGCCTGATACTGAATAATTACCTGTGGCTGTATCCTCACCGGATGATCCAAGTTAACCGATGTTAAACGGCTTCGTTTTATCTTTCAGCCAAAGCTTTTCCTCGGTGTCCAATTCAGGCGATAATTTATGATACACTATTGTATGGTAATCATTCAGCCAGGCGATATGCTTTTCATCAAGTAACTCCGGTTTAATGAGCGACGTTTCAATTGGCGCAAGCGTAAGTGTTTCAAAAGCTAAAAACTCACCAAATTCACTTGCTTTGTAAGTTGTGGTGAGTACTAAATTCTCAATACGTATGCCATGCTTGCCGGGGCGATAGACGCCGGGTTCGATGGAAGTAATCATCCCAGGTTCTAAAGCAACAGATGTATTGCCCGGATTGATCACCTGCGGGCCTTCGTGTACATTGAGAAGGTACCCAACGCCATGACCTGTACCATGACCGTAATTAATCAGATGGTCCCATAATGGGCGCCTGCAAATAGCATCTATCTGGTAACCGCAGGTGCCTTTGGGGTAGATAGTTTTGGTGCCTTCAATCAGCGCTTTTAAGACCAGCGTGTAGTCGGTCTTTTCTTCGTCGGTATTGTTTCCTAATGCTATCATGCGGGTAATATCCGTTGTGCCGTATTGGTATTGACCGCCGGAATCAACCAGGAATAAGCCTTCAGCGTGCAGTTCACTATCGCTTTCAGGTACGGCATTATAATGCGGTAGTGCGCCGTGCTCTTTATAACCGCCAATGGTTTTAAAACTCAATCCAACGCAGGTATCCTGTTGCTCCCTTAATTCCTGTAGTTTCTTTTCTGCTGATATTTCAGTGATCCTGATCTTGCCGATATTTTCTTCTATCCATTTAAAGAATTTAACCATTGCCACACCGTCTTTTATCATGGCATTGCGTATATTGGCTATCTCGGTATAATTTTTTATGGCCTTAAAGCGGGTAGTTGGGCTAATTTCATATAGTACCTTTACCGTGTCCGGCATCATTTTTAATAAACGGTAGCAGTTACGTTTAGGGTCGATCCATATTGTAGCATCTGCCGGAATGCCTTTCATCACATTCTCAATAGCGGCATACGGCAAAATTTGAACCCCCGAAACAGTTAATAACCGGGCATCATCTGCTGATAATTTAGCCTGGTCAACAAAAAGCTGAACATCATAAGTACTAATCAGCACAAAACTTAGTATAACCGGATTATAGTTTACGTCGTTCCCTCTGATATTAAAAAGCCACGCAATATCATCCAACGACGAAATGAGATGCATACCAGCCTTATGAGTCGACAGAACATCGCGTACCATTTGCAATTTATCAGCAAATGACTTACCTGCTTGCTGGTCGGGAATAATATATGCGGGTGCAGAGGGCAATACTGGCCTGTCATCCCATATCGTGCCTAACAAATCGGTGTATTTATATTTGAAGTTTTTGCCGGCGAGTTCAGCTTTGAGTTGGTTGCCCAATAGTGCCGAGAGCAGCCAGTCGTCAAACCCGATAACGGCATTGTTGGGCAATATATGCTCCAGCCACTGTATATATTCAGGTGCATGCTGCACTTTCAGTTTTACAAGTTCGTAGCCGCTATTTTCAAGCTGTTCTGCAGCTTGCTCAAAGTACCTGAAATCAGTCCACAATCCTGCAAAATCCTGAGTAATGACCAATGTCCCCGCCGAGCCGGTAAAGCCTGAAGCATATTTTAAACATTTATAATGTTCGGGCACATACTCGCTTATATGCGGATCGGCAGAAGGGATAATGTAAGCATCAATCCCCTGTTCGCTCATTTGTTTGCGTATAGCCGCTAATCTTTCCTTTATCATCGCATTAGTTTTATGCTTCAAAAATAAAATATGTGTAGCTATGCACTTTGTAAATATTAACCCATTATTTACGATTATTAGTATAATTCCCTTCAGCTTGGTAAAGTGGGGTAAGTGGTTGGGATACACATAGACTTACCCCAATCGCTCTGCAATACTTTTTTTACCGCCTGATGCGCAAATTAACCCGGAGTAGCAGGATTGCCGGCTCCGTGAAAAGCGCCTTAAATTAGGCAGAAAAACAGGTAAAGCTGGATGGCTGACTTACGCATATTTACTTACTATTGATGCTTTAACTACAGAATTACCGGTTGCGCATAGCCGCTTTGCTTTAATAACTAATCGATACGGCAATTGTCACAGCTATAGTTAACGTTGTATTTTGGGGTAATAACCTGCTAATATTTGACAAATTACATGTAATGGCTTATTACATAATCGCCTAATTTTATTCCTCAGTATTATCGGTAAATAAAATTTACAAATGCAACGAATACAATCCCGGCTGTTTGTTATTCCCATTGTTATCATGGGCTTAATGGCGTTAGCCAGAATAAAGGCATTCGCACAGGATCCCTGGAAAGATCTTGAAAAAAGGCCTTCAACATTAGGCCTGGAAAAAGGTATTGCCAGCTACCATACGGCAGATATAACACTGAAACTTGTAAAGGCATCGCAAACTGTTGCTGCAATGCAGCCTAACACAGATACTGCTTTCGATTTTACACCAGGCGAGCGTTTAAAACAAAGAAGCAGCAACCGCATGTATCAGTTGGGCGATATTGACCTGCGTATAAAAACTGAAGACGATGCCGATTGGAGGAACTTTTCTACCGCAACACAGCGTGCCGAAGTAACGCCAATAACAGATAACGACGCCAGTGTTCTGGCAGCAGCCGATCTTTCGGCCACATTGCCGGCTAATATTCCACTGGACATACGTCGCTACTGGCGGGTAGACAATGGGAAATTGGTAATGCTATTTAAATTGAAGAATATCAGCGCCAAATCTGTCGAGATAGGTAGTGTTGGCTTCCCCATGATATTTAATAATATACTGCAGGGCAAATCGCTGGATGAAACACATGTGCAGAATGTTTTTTACGACCCTTATATCGGCATGGATGCAGGTTATCTGCAAGTGACCCGCTTAAACGGTCATGGCCCTGCTTTACTGGTAGTGCCTTATGGCAAAACACCTTTCGAAGCTTATAATCCGTTGCTCAACGACCCCACGCCAAGAGGGATGGATTTTGAAGGATTTTATGAATGGATGACGTGCAGTAAAGCCTATGCCGAACACGAATGGAAAGATGCCCTGCCCTGGAATACACCTACGTCCGTAACTCTGCAACCCGGCGAAACAAAGGAATTTGGTTTTAAATTTATATTGGCTGAATCTATCCCGGGAATTGAGGCTGCATTAATCGCAAACCAACGTCCGGTGGCCGTAGGCGTTCCCGGATATGTACTGCCGCAGGATACCAAAGCAAAGCTTTTCCTGAATTATCCGCATGCGGTAAAATCCATGAATGTAGAGCCTGAAGGTGCGCTGGATATTAAAGCCTTACCATCTGCAAATAAACTGCTTAAAATATATGCGGTTCAGGGCGTAAAATGGGGGAGGGCGAGATTAATCATTAATTATGATGACGGACTTTGCCAGACCATCAATTATAAAGTAATCAACCCTGAAACGCAGGTAGTAAAAAAACTTGGCAACTTTTTATTTACCAGGCAGTGGTATGAAAATAAATCAGATCCGTTTGGTCGTGATCAATCCATCATTACCTACGATTATGAGAAAAAGCAGCAGGTTACACAGGATTCGCGTGTATGGATCTCGGGTTTAAGTGATGAAGGCGGTTCGGGGAGCTGGCTTGCCGGTGTTATGAAGGAGTATATTCAGCCCGATAAAACCGAGGTAGATAAACTCCAGCGTTTCGTTAACCACACGCTATGGGGCAACATTCAGTACAGCGGCGGCGTGAATAAATATGGCGTGAAAAAAAGTGTATTTTATTACGAGCCGACAAAAATGCCGGCAGGTACCTACAGCCCGGCGCTAAACTGGAAAAGCTGGACATCGTGGAATCATGAATCGGCTAATGATCCCGGCAGATCTTTTAACTATCCGCATGTTGCTGCTGCACATTGGGTAATGTATCGCCTCGCGCGCTATCACACCGGGCTGGTAACCGAAAAAAACTGGGACTGGTACCTGAACAATGCCTATGAAACTATCATGGCTATGATGAAACTTGCGCCTTACTATACCCAATTCGGGCAGATGGAAGGCGATGTATTTTACCAGATACTGATAGACCTGAAGGCCGAAGGCTGGAACCAGAAAGCCGCATTGCTTGAAGCCCAAATGAAAAAGCGCGCCGAACATTGGAGCTCATTAAAATACCCATTTGGCAGCGAAATGCCATGGGATTCAACCGGGCAGGAGGAGGTTTACCTGTGGCTGTCATACTTCGGTTACACGGCACAGGCAGAGAGTACGATTGACGCCATTCTCGGCTATATGCCAACAGTTCCGCACTGGGGTTATAACGGATCAGCAAGAAGATACTGGGATTTTCTCTATGGCGGCAAGCTATCGCGTATCGAGCGCCAGTTGCATCACTACGGTTCAGGTATAAACGCTATACCAGTATTGAGCGAATACCGCAAAAAACCAAACGACCTGTACTTATTACGTGTAGGCTATGGCGGTTTAATGGGGTCGATATCTAATATTACAGAAGATGGATTCGGCTCCGCGGCATTCCACTCATTCCCATCAACACTCAAAATAGATGCTTTATCAGGTGATTATGGCCCGAACTTCTTTGGTTATGCAATAAACTGTGGTACTTATATAACTAATGATCCTAAATTGGGCTGGTTAGCCTTTGGCGGTAATCTTACCAATAACGGTAAAGCGGTTAATGTGACCATTACCGATGGCGGAAGATCGCGGATATATATTGCACCATTAGGCTTATGGCTGACTTTGGATGCAGGCACGTTTAATTCGGTAAAAATTGATGCCGGAAAGAATGTGGTTATTATAACCCTTGATCCTGAAAACGCTAATACGCCAGCTGCTTATCTGCACATCAGCCAGCCTGTAAACACGCAGAATGGTCATGTTTATCGCTTGGTGAATAGTAGCAAAATTGTGCGAGGTGCACATTATATCTCTTTAAAAAACACACCAACTGTCCTGACAATAAAGTAACAATTTTGAACATTAATTATAAATAATAAAGCCGCCTATTGGTAAGCGGCTTTAAATCCTCAAAATATCTGCAAGCGGTTCAGCTACATTGCTTGCCAGTGTGCTTTATGTTCTTCAATAACCAACTTCTGCATTTACCGGCTTGATTTTTACATTGGCATAAATTTCAAACTCTTCCTCCTGATCATAACTTTTAAGTAATTGTAATACCTCCTCAAGTGTTGCTTCCAATCTTTCAATACGTTTTTCTACATATGCGTCCGTTGTGCCAAATTTTTCCTGGTGTGTAAAATTTTTGACGCTGTGAAAACGCAATTTATTTAAAAAAAGAGTCGATAATAGTTCTCTCGTTTCTGATGCTTTAAATTTTCCATCGATAAGATTGAATTCATTTTTTAGTGTTTCCATCGTTTAAATTTATTTGAGTTAAACTATAATATTCGCTGTTTTTGGTGCTCATTTGCCTTTTTATTATTCTGTTCTTGGTTATTAATTGATAAGCCAAATACCAGTTTAAGAAACTTGCAGACGAGAATCTTGAACTTTAGTGTTGTATATTCATTCTGCATCTAACTTGTTTAATTGATCTTCGTCCAACTTATATCACCGTTAAGGCGGTACTTTTGGTGATCGTTAGGATCATAACAAATCATGTGTATCCAACCATTACCGAAAAGCTTTTGCAGAATCTCTTTTTGCTTAACTATTTGGCAAATTTTCCCCTTAGGAGCATAAACAACTACAGATAGCCTTATGGGTGTATGATAAGGCGTTGTATCTGACTGAAAAACCGATTGTAACGGCAAGCCATTCATTAAGTCGCTGGCATTACCTTGCATGATTCCTATCTTGCCTGTAATGTTTTTCGTTACTTTACTGCCTGCGCCGAAGGCCACATTATCTAATGTGGAAAAAAGATACTGGGCGTTGATCCATTGACCTACCACTACAGGAGCTGTCAGGATAGAGGTAAGGAGTGTCCCGTCATGGTCTTTTTCCCAATCGTAGGAGTGGAGAAATGATCTTCCTTCAAGATTGACTTTCTCGGTAAGCCATCTGGGCCCGACAATGAAACTGGCATTTCCGGCAAGCCCCCATTCCGGCCGCACTTCCGCCCAATCTATTGCACGCAAGGAAGTGGCTTTTTGTGCTCTTTTGGCATTAGCAGGACCAGCCATTTTAGCACTTCGCCACAGGATATTTTGATGTTGGGCAGCTTTAAGTGCATTTTTAAGCTCCCGGACGTTTTCAGCAAATAAGGTCGGTATTTTTTCGGCGTAAACCTCAACTTCGTCTGTTGTAGTGTTATGCTCAGCAGCAATGAACAGCGTATCGTCTGAAATCTCAATACCTTCATCTCTGAGTTTTATTCGCACCTCTTTTCTGTTGAGAATCTTGGCAAGGGCCCTTGCGTTAGGCGCGCCATGGCGTCCTCCGCAGGCGCCACAGTCAAGAGCGCTGGCAAACGCGTTGTTTTCCGTGGTACTGCCGTGTCCGCAGAAGACAACGAGTGGTGCAAAATTTTCTGTAAGGCCCATCATTTTTAATACACCTGCACTTAAAGCGACTTGTTGCGCCACTGGTATGGTGTCAACGTCAGGTGTCACTGAATAATCCGGCATAATGGCTTTTTTCAGTCTGGATTGAATAAAATCTGATATACCAGGTGCAAAGCTCCGGATCGCCATCCATAATCCGCTGGCCGATCCTATGGCCTCTACCAGGCTAAACGGAATGGTAAAAGTGTATTTAAGAGATTGATATAATTTCTTCAACCCTTGCAGCCTTTTATAGCCTTTCTTACACGATTGATTTGAGCGATCAGGAATCTCATCTATGCTGTACACAGGCTTCAGAAGAACAGGGCAGGAGGCATGAGACTCGCCGGTTACCGGGTTGCAGATTGAAACAGGTAAGCCAAAAAAACCGGCGAAACCGTAAGTTTCATAGTTACCTTGGGCTTCTACGGCCCGCCTGAAAGGCTCTGAACGTACATCTATACAAAAAACAAGTTGCGCCTGGGCTTTTTTATTTTTTTGTGAAGGCCTGCATGCCTCAAGTTGTCTGAGCAGACCTTGTTGATATGATGCTTCGGCACTAACAATGGCCTTGTATGCATTTTGTTGATCAGCTTTATCCAGTGCCTTTTTATGCCACTTGATTAACTCTTTGGCTTCAGGCCAGAGCAGGCAGGTCAAAGCCAATCTCAACGCAAGGTATTCGCTTTTTTTAGCAAGCGGTTGTTGAAGCGCATCCTGTTCTTGTGTCCAACTCGCGCAATATTGGATGTATGCCGCCCAGCCTGGGAGCGTTGTAAGCATAAGGGTAAGAAATAACTCGTGATCATCATCCTCAATTTCGAGCAAAAGAAGTGCTTCAGCAATAAATCCTTCCGGTTCCTGAGGTTGTTTTTCAATCCATTTTATTTTATCCTTATTGTTTTTATGTATCTGATCATCAAAGCGCATCAATGCTAATGTGCTTTTTAATAGTCCCATACTTCTGAGCGGCATACTGATCGTAGACTGCCCTGAGTCAAAAAAAGCCTGCAGCCATTTGATAGTTTGCCTGTTTACTTCCTGCATTTTCAACGGTAATTCGGACTGCTGGAAATAAGCGTTTGCCTGCATCAGCGCTTCTTTAAACGGCATATCCTCAAACCCTGAAACCGGGTTGACAGCAATCAGATTTTTGAGCGGCCAGAAAGGGGCAATTCTTGACCAACTCTTTTCGACCGTCTCGTCGATTGATGTGCTGTCAGCGACAAATGAAACCTCCATAGGTTCATCTATTAACTCATCTTCTAATATTGCTTTCATATTCAAATTATTTAGAATTGGTATTCGTTACGGTGTGCTGTTATCGTTTTAGGATGTGGTTGACTGGCATTTAACATTTGAACATATCCGGAAAGTAGCCACCCCGGATTCGGACGATTTACAATTGAACGCTTAAACATAATTACCAGCCAGGCAATGAGCAGTAATGCCGCTGCAATGATGTGAAAGGCATTTAAAGGTTGGGGGACGGAAATTTTCATCGGCGCGAGCGTAAATTCGATCATACGCACATTGAAACCGTAGAATGCCCCCGCCAATATAGCGCCAACTGCAGCTACCAGGAGCTTTGCCTTCGCATGGCTGCGAATGATTGTAAGTGCAAATTGCGTTCCTGCAACCATGGAAAGAAATGTGAGGAATAAGGTTGTATCCGCGATTAATATTTGTTTTCCACTTGTTACCGAGTACATGCAAGCCGCTAATAACCCACAAACCAGTGCTATTGAAAGTTCTTTCAATGATGGCGGGTAATCCAGATCGAGGCGTTTTTCTTTGGCAGCTGATCCGGATGCAAGAAATAGATAGGCTTTAAATAATCCATGCCAGCACAGATGTGCAACCGCTGCCGGAAACAAACCAAGTCCGCACTGGGCGATCATGAACCCCATTTGCCCCATGGTTGAACAGGCGAGCATCCGTTTTACGTCGCTTTGCATCAGTTTCCAGAGCGTTCCGAGCAAAGCAGTGGCTATTCCCACAACAAAAATGATATTTAAAATAGGTGGTTGACTGCACAGCATTGGCGCAAAACGCGCAAATAAAAAGCCACCTCCGTTAACAAGTCCGGCGTGCATAATCGCTGACACAGGCGTAGGAGAGTTTAAAGAACTGGTGAGCCAACGATGGAAAGGCCATATTGCTGATTGCGACATAGCAGCCAGCAATATCAATAAGTCACTCGCAATGCCCCATTTGGATTGCAGTGGCTTATTAATAATAGCTTGTATAGATGTTTTCCCGGTAAGATAATATAATATGAATAATGCTGCTGCCAGAAAAATGAACCCTAAAATGAAATTTTTTAATGCCAGAATAGCAGATTGTTTAGCTGCTTTCCACTCGCCCTTGTGTAACATCATCCTGGCTAATATTATGTTGCTTGCTGCCCAGGAGACCAGTAACATAACAATGTTATCTGCGCATACCATTACAAAAACAGATATCACGAGAACGATTAAATTCAAAAAGAAGCCCTTCTGCATTCTGTCGCCTTTTAGATAGCGAACAGAGAACGACCCAACAGAAAGAGCGACAAAGGCAACAAGCCCCATAAGGACGAAACTGAGTTTGTCTGCATGAAAAAACGGCGTAAAATCTGTGCTTTTTTTAATCATTTCTATTAATTTTTTTGTTGCGGCAAACTTATAGTATGTTTGCATATAAGAAAAACGATTAATTTTAATACATAAAATAAGAATTTCTAATAATGTCTTTTGACGCATTAACACTGGAATGCTTTATTGCCGTAGCAGAAACTGGTAGCTTTACACGTGCAGCCAGTAAAGTACACCGAACGCAATCAGCTGTCAGTCAGCAGATCACTAAACTTGAAACACAGATCGGAAAGCCAGTTTTCTTAAGAAACAAGCATCTTTCGCTTACTTCAGACGGCGAAATACTGCTGACTTATGCGAAAAAGATTGTGCAATTGCAACGTGATGCTCTCGATCGCTTTAAGCATCCGGAACTTCAGGGTGAGGTCCGTTTTGGTTTGCCGGAGGATTTCGCGAGCGTCTTTCTCTCCGATGTATTGACGGAATTCGCTTCCCTTCATCCGCGTATTTTGCTCAATATTGAATGCGATCTTACACTAAATCTTTTTGCCCGTTTCAAGAAAAAGGAATTTGATCTTGTGCTGGTGAAAATGAACAGGCCGGAAGATTTTCCTAATGGGATGGATGTGTGGTCTGAGGCTTTAGAATGGATCGGAAGTAAAAATCTAAGCAAGTTTGACGAAGAGCAACCAATACCGCTCGTATTATCCCCTCAACCATGTGTTTACCGGGCCAGGGCAATACATTCCCTTGAAAGGCTGAATCGTCGTTGGCGTATCGTTTTTTCAAGTCATAGCTATGCAGGAACAGTCGCTGCAGTAAAAGCGGGCATGGGCTTTACCGTACTTCCCCGCAATATGGTACCTGGTGATCTTCAAATTATTCGTACAAATAAAGATCTTCCAAATCTGGACGATACGCATATTTCACTACTCAAGCATCATGACAGGAATATCGCCGTAAATTCATTCGAGAAGTTTGTATTGGAAAAATTAAAGCCTTAACAAACAGCTGCTTGATGATCAAATATCATGGTCGATAAACCTGCCGGCAATCTTGACTCAAAAAACATAAAAGTTAAGACAACAATAAACACCCCCTCGGGGGCAAACCTAATGCAAGCCTGAATTGAGTACCTTCGCGGTGAACTCCGGATCATACCGTGATTGGTGGCAAAACGCTCATGGCAATGCGCTTGTGGAATTTTTATTGCCAGCTACCATTGATGGTAACGCTCAAGCTATCGCTTTTTGCAGTCATACTGAGTGGAAATATGATCTTATAACTATTCATATTTATTCGGCAACTGCTGATGTAGCCGGTTGAATCGCCCCATAACTGGATGTGGTAAGATTTTTTATACAATGTCATAGATATTGTGGGGGATACATTAAAGATTGCAGGCAAGGGAAGATCGTTCGGATACAATTGCGTGCGAGTTAATGGGACGGCAAGCTGATCATTAAAAACTTTGAGATAAAGGTGTTGTGCCGGTATGTTTACATGCTTATAACCATTTAACTGGATGGATGTAAGTGTGAAGTTTTTATTGTTCTTTGCACAACCTGCAAGTACAACAGTAAGCAACCCGAGAAATATATTTTTAATGCGCATTCTTTTTTATTTTGGGATGAAACGGGTTTGAATATTACGCCGGAGAAAGTCTCCGAGATTTTAAATAAGCTGTGGTTTTGTTGAGATAGGGGAAAAGTGCGATAAGCAGCAGTGTGCCTACGATCAGCCATGACATCATTTCGTAATAATCCATAGCGAAACGTAATTGACCCTGCCCATTAATGCTACCTATCAGCAGTTTTTGCGCACCTTTAACAGCACGACCATGCAACATACCTTTCGCGGCCAGGCGGACAGTTTGTTTATGCAGAAATTGCCTTACCATCGGATCCACCTTGGTTAGGTGATCCTGAAACGCGTTATAGTGACGGCTTTTTTCATAAAGCTCAAAGTAATTGATGATGCCAATACTCACGCAAAACCCCAAATAGCGTATGGCCAGACAGATAGCGGCTGCTGATGGCCCCAATGATACCGGTACCGAAGAAATGGTATATACAATGGTCGGCACCATGATCATACCTACGCCAAGACCTTGTATGAACAGTGGGATAAAATAATTATATTCATCTGCTTCCACGTCAAACAAAAAGAACATACGAACATGAAAGATTAGGAGAAGCAGGAAACCGGGTAGCCAGATATGCCGTATCTTTTTCTTTTGAAGGATCATACCGCAGGCAATTATAACGCCAATAACCAGGCCGGAAAGGTTAAGCAAGTTAATGTACGAAACGTGCATTGGGTCAAACCGCAATACCGTGGCGAAAAAGCTGCTGGAAAGCCCTGACGCAAACCGGCAGATGTACATTACAAACAGTACCAGTAGTCCTATCTTAAAGTTCCGGAAACTGAATGTACGCAGGTCGATATAAGGGCGCTTCATAGCCCGCTGCCGCAATATAGATAATGCGGACAGCCCTGCTATAGCAATAAAGCTGTACCTGATGCGGGTATCTTCCAGCCAATAATATTCCTGACCGAAGATCATGATATAGCCGATCAAACATAGTATAATACTATACAATGCAAAACTTTGCCAATCCAGTTTATAAAGGGGAAAACGAATGTTCAGCCGTATGTTGTTCATAACTACGAGTAGCAAAACCAGGCAAGGCAGATAAGAAAACAGCGCACCTTTATAAACAATATTGAAGTTGTAATCGTCTATAATATTGGCCGTTACAAAGTTGTTGAATGGCATAGCGCACAACAGTAGGCCAAAGAAAACAGAAAAACTAATCTCCCTTGCACGTTCGCTATGCAGACGGGTAAACATGAGCGATAAGGAAAGATTCACTGAACAGGCAAACAACATTCCTTGTATAAAACGTATCGGAAAAAGAATGTACAATTCATGTGTCCGGTAGCAAATGAAGTTAGTAAGTAACTGCAAAAAAGTAAATACTATAAAATACTCCTTGGCCGCAAGAAAGGTAAAGAAACGTCGTTCCAGGCTGTAAAAACCAACGTAACCTGCGTAAAACAGTGCCACTGCAAATTGTATATCCGCCGGTTCACTGCCATAATATCCTGCTGCTGCATTAATATTCGCCAGCGGCAAAAAAAACAGAACAATGCCGGGCAGTATCAATGCGAACAAAATGATTTTTATCAGCCATTCAGGCGCCCAGCTTTTAAATATAGGAATAGCCCTATCCATTATGCTGGTGCTTTGGTATAAACACGTTTACGTTCATACCTACCTTTAAAACATCTATATTCTTTCTTGCGCCGTCAATACGGATGCGTACCGGCACACGCTGTACAATCTTTACGTAATTACCCGTTGAATTATCAGGAGGTAATAAGGAAAAACTGGAGCCAGTAGCAGGTGAAAATGAAATGATAGTTCCTTTAAACGTCTTGTCCGGATAAGCATCTGCAATCACATTCACAGAATCTCCCAGGCGCATGCCAGCTACCTGCGTTTCCTTGTAGTTTGCCACAACCCATTTGTCGGTCTCGTTATCCACGATAAAGGCAAGTGTTTCGCCTACGTCAATCATTTGTCCAACTTCCACTGTACGCCTGCCCATACGGCCATCATAAGATGCTGTAACAAAAGTGTAACTTAAGTCTAATTTGTGCCGGTTTAGCAAAGCTTTCAGGCGTTGAATATCGGCAAGTACTACTGCCTTTTCTGCGCGAATGTCTTCAATACGCGATTCAGCTGCGCTATAATTATCTTCCGCCGATTGATAATCGCTCTGATTTACATCCAGCGTAGCCTGCATGTTCTCTATCTGTTGTTCCGTAGCCGATTCTTCGTTGAAGAGTTGCTTATAGCGGTTATAATCCAGTTGCTGTTTCCACACCCTGGCCTTATTCGCCGTGATCTGTGCCTTTGAAGATGCAGCCGACCGCTTCAGCGTATGTATATTACTTTCCAATACTTTTAACTGGCCTTCTGCTTTTTGCAGTAATGCTTCTGTTTGTTGTATCTGAAGTACATATTCCCGGTTGTCAATAATGAGCAATGTGTCACCCTTTTTTACGTGCTGGTTTTCCTCAAATTTCACGGCTACAATAAAGCCGCCCGCCCTTGATATAACGGGATTTACATATTCTTCAACCTGCGCGTCGTTGGTTTGCTCATAGATATAGTATCCCCATAGGGTATCAACTCCCCACGCGGCAAGCGCTATAACGATCAACGCTGCTATCCATCCGGTTATCTTGGTGATCAGCTTGTCTGTAACGGTGTATTTTTTTTTCATTGTTTACTATAGAACGCCTGTAATATTTTGGAGCAAGTAGAATTTATTTTGCGCGATAATGCGGGCTGTAGCCAACTCAAAACGGGTTTGCAGCACCTGCACATCTGCATCCAGCAGGTCTGTTATCAGCGAGGTTTGGTTGAAGTAGGTATTTCTGATGATGCGGGCGTTTTCTTCCGCTCGGGCAAGATTTACTTCGGATACTTTGATCTGGTCAATTGCCTCTTTATAACGTAGGTATGCTTCTTTTACCTGCTGGCGCATTTGATCTTCTGTATCCCGGTGTGATTCTTCCTCCCTTTCTACTTCCAGTCGGGCGGCACGCTCTTTATGAATGTTGTGGTATAGTTCGGATATAGGGAAAGAAACTTTAATACCTGCAACGCCTAGCGAATACCAGTAAGGGTTATATGGGTAGAGAAATATCTGCGGATCGGCATAATAGTATTCGCCATACATACCCACTTTAGGGCTAAGGTTGGCTTTCACCTGTTTTAAATGTATTTTGCTTAGCACTGTTTGTTGTTCTGATATATGATAGGGAAACGAATGCTGAAATGCTTCTGCAAGATATTGCTCATAAGACGTTTGCTCATCCCAATGTGAACTGATCTCGGTTGGGTGTATAATCCTTTCATCCGGCTCGCCCATAATAATATTAAGTTTCTGGGTCGTGATAAGGATGTCATTTTCGATAGTAATAAGCGCCATTTTGCGTTTAGACAGATCGAGTTCGACCCGCAATACATCGCTTTTCAGTACGGTTCCGTTTTTATGGAAAGCTTTTATTTCTGCGAGTTGTTTTTCCTGGTCGGCTATGTCCTGAATAACCAGATTTCTGAATATAAGTGATTTTTGCAGGTCGAGGTACAATGCTGCCGTTTTGTAATGTATATCAGAAATGGCCTGATCCTGCTGAATTTTGCTCAGTTGATGCAAGGTTTTATCCTCTACTATTTTCAGGTTGGTTTTATTGCCGTTGTAGATGTTCAGATAGAAATCTCCACCCACATGGTACAGGTTATGGATGATCTCATGTTCTATCGGCTGCGAAAATATTCCATTCTGGTAAATGGGCATGTTACTCGCCTCCTCGGCACTTCCCATTACACCCAATTCGGGATAACGGTCCATCTTGGCGTCTTTAACTTCTTCGTCTGCTATTCCGGTAGATTTTTTCTTGATCTCTATCAGTCGGCTATGCGCCTCTGCCTTATTCCAGGCGTCTGAAAGTGATATAAATAACGTGTCATTTGCCGGGGAATCTGTCTGACTGAAAGCGGGAATTATATTACCCACAAATAGCAGACCGGATAAGATTACAACTATACTACGGTGCATATTTTTATGGAGGGCAAAGTTATTAGCTTCAGAAATGACATATTTTCCCGAAAAAGCCATTTTTTACATCATTTCAGCCAAAAAGTCCACTATATTTGAGTTGTTGACAAAAATTTGTTGTGAAAAATGGGATTAATCGCCTCTCTGCCGAAGATCGATAAGGTTGCAAATAGTGTGTTTGTGATGCACGAAAAATCAGAGAAACTGATTCCGCTACACACGCACACCAAGGGGCAATTGAGCTATGTAGAAGGCGGTATTGCTTATATTACAGTCAATCACCGCACCTACGTGGTACCTGCCCGGCATTATTTTTGGATACCACATGGCATGGAGCATATTTTGCGCATTGGTTATTCGGCAACTGTGTTGCGATCATTATACTTTTATGCTCACGATGATGCCGAAAATCCCTTTTATAGCAAGTTAGGCATCTACCCGGCAAGCGAACTGCTCATCCGGATGATTAATCATACCGAACGGTGGGATGGCAAACATGTAAGCAATCAGGACGAGAACTTTGAATTTTTAATTGCACTAAAAAAATTGCTACCTCAGCTGAATAACAGGGCATTACCTATTATACTGCCTACAACGGATAACGAGCAGATGCAAAAGATTGTAAGGTACCTGGAAAAAAATATAGCCATGGGCCATACCCTAAAAAGCCTGAGCGACCGCTTTCATATGAGCGAGCGTTCGCTATCACGATTATTCCAATCCACCATGCAGTTGTCGTTTCTTCAATTTCTCAAAACCATTCGCATGGTAAAGGCCATTGAACTGATACTGAAAACCAGGAAACCCATTGGCGATATTGCTTATGAGGTAGGTTATGTTACAATCAGCTCTTTCAGCGATACCTTCCAGGAATTTACAGGAGCGCGACCGACAGACTTTCGTAAGCATTAAGGTTGTTTTGCATTAGTTTGTTACCTGTTTTATTCCATTCAATCCTTTTTGTTTACGATTTTTATGGTCGGATGATCAGATAAAATCGATTGAATTATGGCTTAAACTTAGCTTTTGCACTCAATAAAACAACGGTTGATTGCTGACTTTTATCTCGGATAAGAAAATTGTTCACAAGTAAAGAGAAGCTAAGGTTAAATTTTAATGAATATTTTACCTTTTGCTTTGCCGGTTTCGCTGTAGGTGTGGGCTTCCGGTAAGTTTGTCAATTGATATTCCCTGTCCGTTACAACATTCAGCTTTTGTTCGTATATCCTATCCGAAAGAAAATCGAGTTCTTCCTGAGTTGGATTATTCCAAATACTCTTGATTTTTTTAGATTGAAATAGATTAAGCATCATCGCGCACATTATAGAGAATGAGCCGACGGTTGTAACAAAAACACCTCCATTTTTTAAAATGTCTTTTGATTGCCGTACGTTTAATTTACCAACCGTATCAAAAACGATGTCAAACTGATTTTTGAAAGCGTAAACGTCCTTCACCGTGTAATCGATCACATAATCCGCATGTAATGCTCTTACGTTTTCCAAATTTTCAGTGCTGCATACTCCGGTAACTGTAGCTCCTGCTAATTTGGCTAATTGAACGGCAATGCTCCCGATGCCGCCGTATGCGCCATTAATCAGAACATTATCGCCTTTTCTGATCCTTGCCGTTTTAAAAAGGCCGTTATGTGCTGTACATCCCGCACTAGGTAAAGAAGAACCGTATTTGAAATTAACTTTGTCAGAAAGACGAAAGACATTCTTTTCATTAACAGCTACATACTCAGCATACGTGCCGAACTTGAATCCTGTGTAGGCCATTACTTTGTCGCCCTTTTTGAAGCTGGTTACACCTTCGCCAACTTTTTCTACTACGCCGGCGCTTTCGCATCCTAAAACTTTTGGAAACCTACTGCCCGCAAATAGCTTGAACTGTCCTGCGCGAACCTTACAGTCCATCGGGTTCACGGTTGTATAATAATTTTTGACCAGGATTTCCTTTCCCTTGATATCAGGGATTGGTATTTCTGACAAGTAGAGTTCGTCTGCGGGACCAAATTTGTTAATAATAACTGCTTTCATTGCTATAGTTGGGGTTAAATTTCTTTACCGGAATCAATTACTCTTAAATACACAGTGCGAAATTCATCATATTTAAAGGGGTTAAATAGCTATATTAGGCTCAATAATAGTCTTAAACGGTCAGCGGATGATAGTGGAATTTAATAGCACAAGCCCTTTTGGCCTTCTGCCGGCAATTGCGTCTGTAACCGGAACTGTAATTGAAAATGGCAGGATTGAAATACGGCCACCGTTAGGCACCGGATATATTAAAGCAATTGTCATCAATCAGCGGCTCATGATGCTGATCCGGCAATATGAGCTGGCAGAAGAGCTGATTGTTAAAAGAGGCCCTTTGAACGATGGCGCAAATATTATTATACTTGCTTTTCACAACCTCCACCGGAACTCTTCTCAAGTCGATACTGCCGGTTTTCTCCTGCCATCGGTTCAGATTTCAACCGCCGAACTTGATTATGAAGACTTCTTTCCCTCAGATTCGAAAGTGAATACTTTGATTATTTTGATTCAGCTCGAGATGCTTAAAGAACTTCTTAATCCTAATGGAAAGAATAATTTTTTGGAAAACATACTATCCGGTTCGCGATCATTTTTTTTTGAAGAGATTATATCTCCGGAAATTCAGGATGTTGCCGACCAAATCATCAGTAATAACGTAGATGCGCCATTACAGGATTTTTATTATCGGGTAAAAGCT
>JBQCIS010000331.1:0-4881 GCA_051953515.1 Mucilaginibacter sp. | reverse complement strand
AACTTTTGGTGGTACTGGGGGGCTTTATTTGTTTGTTTTTCTATGTTTTTTTGTTAAGGGCCTTCTCGGTTTTTTTTGCCAAAACTTATGCGGCACGCCCCCCCTTTAATCCAATACTCAGAACGACTGTCCCAGCGCAATATAAAAACCGCCCTGCCTTGATTCGCCGGCAACTTTCTGACCGAAGCCATAATCCATTCGTAAACTCAGCCCTTTCTCTGTATCAAAGAAATAGCGAACGCCACCCCCATAGTTAGGTTTCAACGCTGCGAATGTAAAGGAATCATGTGCCACTTCGCCGGTACCCACAAAGCCCACAATGCCAAAACGGTCGGTAATGCGGTAGCGTAGCTCGGTTTGCCCCGCGGCCAGGTTACGATCGCGGTACCGGCCGGTGTAATAGCCGCGCATCAGGGCGTCGTTGCCTAATTGCGGCAGCAGGTAAAAAGGTGAGCGGCCACCCAATAAACTTTGCTCTTTCAGGTTAAAGGCCAGTACCAGGTGTTTTTGCAGTTTAATGAACTCGCCGAAATCAAGGTTAAAAAAGCCGCCTGTATAACTGTTATTGCCAAACATACCCTGCAACAGGTTACAATATGTATTAATATAAGTGCCCTTGGTAGTATAGGTGTTATTGTTACGGCTGTCATAAACCAAAATACCCCCGCCATATATAACCGAACCGCCACTGTGGTCCTGTATAGCCGGATCGGTTTTAAACTCTAGGTTTTCCAGGTAGGTGCCTGAGTAGTAATAATATTTGGTCCCGCCAGCAGAAAATCCGGCATAAACGTTTTTCGTAATAAGTCGGTCGGCAGTTACTGCAAGGCGTGTCCTTTTCTCCTCTATGCTCTCCACATTTGCTTTCAGTGTATTATTACCTATGCCGTAAAAATCAAACGGGTAATTATAGAAACTGGCATTTGCCGTGTAGTGCCATTTATTCTGCGGTGTCCAGTAGGTTGCATTCAAACTTATTTTTTCTTGTCCTTTTGTAGTAACACTGGCGTAACCATACAGGCTTGATACACGGGTGATGCTGTGCCTGGCGGTATCAGTATAAAAAGATAGGAGGGCAGCGCCGCCAAATTCAATCCCTGTTTCGGGCGAAGAAGCAAGCGCGGGGACAAGCACAAAATTTGGTTTTTTGGTGCTGTCTTTATCAAAGTACATTTTTTGTATAAAGCGTTTCAGAAAATCACTCTGTGCAAACACATGCTGATAGCCCAAAATGCATATAAGCAATATTAAATATTTTTTCATAAGAAGGTGTTGTCAATAATATGCAAATTATCTTTAGAACGGTGTTTTTTTTGAATTTTGATTTTAAAATGTTTCGTACAGCAAAATACCTACTTTTGCACCGATCAAATTTTTAATCAGAACATGAGCACTACAAGAGGCCCGATATCCCAATTCATCGAAAAGAATTACCTGCATTTTAACGCGGCTGCATTAATAGACGCGGCTAAAGGTTACGAAACGCACCTGCTTGAGGGTGGTAAAATGATGGTTACCCTTGCCGGCGCCATGAGTACTGCCGAACTGGGCATTTCGCTTGCCGAAATGATACGCCAGGGTAAGATTGATATTATATCATGTACGGGCGCTAACCTGGAAGAAGATATTATGAACCTGGTAGCGCATTCGCATTATAAACGCGTGCCGCATTATCGCGACCTGAGCCCGCAAGACGAATGGGACCTGTTAGAGAACCATTATAACCGCGTAACGGATACCTGTATTCCCGAAGAAGAGGCTTTCCGGCGCCTGCAAAAACATATCCATAAAATATGGAAGGATGCCGATACCAATGGCGAGCGCTATTTCCCGCATGAATATATGTATAAGATATTGCTGAGCGGCGAACTGGAACAGTATTACGAAATAGATCCGAAAAATTCGTGGATGCTGGCTGCTGCCGAGCGTAATTTGCCAATAGTTGTACCGGGATGGGAAGATTCTACAATGGGTAACATCTTTGCATCTTATGTTATAAAAGGGGATATAAAAGCTACCACCATGAAGAGTGGTATTGAATACATGGCATGGCTGGCCGACTGGTACGTAAAAAATTCAGGCGGAAAAGGTATCGGCTTTTTCCAGATAGGCGGTGGTATTGCCGGCGACTTCCCGATTTGTGTTGTGCCGATGCTGTACCAGGATATGGAAATGCCTGAAATACCTTTTTGGAGCTATTTCTGCCAGATATCAGATTCAACCACCTCGTATGGTTCTTATTCTGGTGCTGTGCCGAATGAGAAGATCACGTGGGGTAAACTGGATATAGATACACCAAAATTTATTGTGGAGTCTGATGCTACCATAGTAGCGCCTTTGATCTTCGCCTGGATATTGAAACAATAGGCACGATATACTATATATAACAGGAGCCGCTATGGAAACCACATAGCGGCTTTTTATTATCATTAAGCCGGGTTAGCGTAATAAATACACTCTGATTTCAAAAAATTAGTAGTCGAATGGTTCGATTACGACGATTTTGAACACCGGATCAGCGGGTTTGTTTGAGGCACACGGCAGGGTATAGGCGTAGTATTTAGTATAAATTGCGTCGTGCACGCGGCTTTTACAAGATTTTGGTGCGGTTAATACGCGGATAAAATCCTGATTAATAACGCAAAACTTTGTATCTGATTTCACCCAAAAAAAACTTTATTTAGAAAGATTATAAATTAGGTTTAAGTGTCACTAATTTGTCAGGCATTATGTAATAAATTATACTTTTGTGCCTGAAAAAGTATGACACAGCATACCATCTGCTTCGGTTTTATTCAAAAATATTAGGAATTATTCAGCATAAATACACTTTATGAGAAATATCTCATTCATTTTTAAACAATTTTCAAAGACGGTTTTACTACTTGCCGGATTTGCAATTTTGGGATTTTCAGCACATGCGCAAGGCGACGCCGCCAAAGGCGAGGCGCTGTTCAAAGCCAACTGTACATCTTGTCACGCTGTCGATCACCAATTGGTGGGTCCGGCCCTTGGCCCGATCACTACCGAAGAGACTGACGACAAGTGGCTCTACAAATGGGTGGAGAACAACCAGGCCCTGATAGCCGCTAAAGATCCAAAGGCTCTTAAAATCTACAACCAGTTTAATCAGCAGGGTATGACCGTTTTCGGTCAGTTAGCTGACGCCGACGTTGCAAACATCCTGGCTTACACCCGTTCAGAATGGAAGACTGATCAGTCAAAAGCTGTTGCAGCCCCTGCTGCCGGTGCCGCTGCACCGGAAAGTGGTCCGAGTAACTTCGTGGTGTTAGCGTTGATCGGTGTCATTATCATCGCCTTCATTGTTATCCTGGTACTGAACAAGGTTATCGGCTCACTTGAAAAAGTGGTATTGCGCGCTAAAGATCTTCAGCCGGAAGAAGAAGTTGCTGTTGTGGAAGTCGATCGCTTTGCAACCATCAAAAAACTGGCGAAGAATAAAAAACTGGTATTCTTTGTTTGCCTGTGCGGCGCTATTGCTTTCAGCAGTTGGGCATGGGTAACTATGTGGACCACCAACGTACATCAGGGTTATCAGCCAGAGCAGCCTATCCATTTCCCGCATAACCTGCATGCCGGTGCAATGAAGATAGATTGCCAGTACTGCCACTCAGGTGCATACAGATCAAAAAATGCTTCTATCCCTTCATTAAATATATGTATGAACTGCCACAAAACGGTTAAAACCGAGTCGCCGGAAATACATAAGATATATGATGCGCTGGGCTATGATCCTAAAACCATGAAGTATGACTCTACCAAGGCTCATCCAATTCAATGGATCAGGGTTCACAACCTGCCAGACCTGGTATACTTCAACCACTCGCAACACGTGAAAGTTGGTAAGATCCGTTGTCAGCAGTGCCACGGCCCGGTAGAAACCATGAAGGAAATGTACCAGTATTCACCGCTTACCATGAAATGGTGTATACAGTGCCACAAACGCACCGAAGTTGATTACAAAGGCAATGCCTACTATGATAATATGATAGCTGTTCACGACCGTATCAAACGCGGTGAGAAAGTGACTGAGGCATCGCTGGGTGGTATTGAGTGCGGTAAGTGCCACTATTAATAACGAACTGAAACTTAACAATTACAAGTTTATATAGCTTTAAATGGACAGCAATAAAAAATACTGGAAAGGTTTAGAAGAACTGAACAACACACCAGAATTTGTTGAGAAGAATAAACACGAATTTGCAGAGCCGATTCCGATTGAGGATGTATTGGAGAGTGGTGGCCTGCAGAACAAAACACCTCGCCGTAGTTTCCTGAAAGCAATGGGCTTTGGTGTTGGCGCGGTAACACTGGCTGCCTGCCAGAAAGTGCCGGTGCACAAATCTATCCCATACCTGATCAAACCGGAAGAAGTTACCCCGGGCGTAGCCAACTTCTACGTATCAAGCTATGACGGTCATGCCATCCTGGTGAAAACCCGCGAAGGTCGCCCTATCAAGATTGAAGGTAACCCTAACGATATCATGAGCAATGGCGGTTTGAGCGCGCAGGCACAGGCTTCGGTGCTTGACCTGTACGATATCAACCGTGTGAAAAACCCAATGCAGGATGGCGGCGAAAACGAATGGGATGCTATAGATGCTTTCGTTAAAAACGAACTGACTGCTATTAAAGCGGGCGGTAAAGGTATCCGTATCGTATCATCAACCATTAACAGCCCTTCTACGCTGGCTGCTATTGCCGATTTTACTGCTGCTTTCCCAAATACCAAGCATGTTACTTATGATGCGGTATCTTATACCGGTATCATCCAGGCAAATGCTGCAAGCTTCGGTAAAGCTGTATTGCCGCATTATAACTTTGATAAAGCTGATGTAATTGTAAGCTTCGGTGCCGACT
>JBQCIS010000330.1:0-6241 GCA_051953515.1 Mucilaginibacter sp. | reverse complement strand
CTTTGAGTTTCTGAAAGGTATCGCCGATCAGGCTACCGATGGAAACGAAGTACATCTTTCCGACGTTCGGTTTCAGCCCATCGCTTCAGATGATGTGGCAGCATTCGTTGCTAAATATGCTGTGGCGGCGCCTATCGATGGCATAGTAGAAATAGCCGGGCCAGAGCGTTTCGCCATGTATGAAGTGATCGCCCGGTATTTACGGCATGCAAATGATCCGCGGAAAGTAGTAGCTAATGGTAAGCCTGCGTACTATGGCGGAGAAATTAGCCACAGAGCGTTAGTGCCGGCCGGACAGGCAGAGCTGGGTGCCATCAGCTTTGAAAAATGGTGGAGTAATCAGTTGCAAAAAGTATAATAACAGTCG
The DNA here is from genome assembly GCA_051953515.1 of Mucilaginibacter sp. Classification (GTDB taxonomy): domain Bacteria; phylum Bacteroidota; class Bacteroidia; order Sphingobacteriales; family Sphingobacteriaceae; genus Mucilaginibacter. The sequence goes on along the minus strand of JBQCIS010000330.1, from coordinate 5,874 downwards.
GTCTGCAACCTGTTAAAACGAAGATGACAGGTGACAGTTTGCTGAGGCTGTTGTAACGGGAATGCACTTTCTACCTGTTCGTGCATCTGGATATCCCTACGCCGGTGTATGATCCTTACAAAAACCGGTCAGCAACACAGCAAGTTAACAGGCAGCAGACCGAATGTTTAATCTGGTTTCAATTAAGATTCCTGAGGTATCTGATCCCTGCTAATGAAGATTATTACAACGGATCATTAAAACTAAGTAAAATGGACGATTTTAAGTGGGGACCTTACGCAGATCCTGAAATTAAAACAAACGGGCAAGAAGTTGAAGAACCGGCAAAATATTTTGACGCACATGCAGATTGCCTAAGCGAAGGCAGCGAATATATGGACGATGCTTTAAGAATGACAGAACAACCTCTTGGCGGAAATATTTGAAACGTATCTCTGAACCACGTCGCTGTCATCATATCAGGGCGTAATATAATTGCCGGATATCGAAAGAATTATTATCAACTATTAAAAAACATAGTCATGGTAACGTACAATATGGAAATTAAAAATACAGGACCGATACTAACGGACCTGTTAATCGCAATTGGCAGTTTTGATGCCAAAGAGCATGTATATATGCGTCGGACAATAGCAGAGGAACAATTGATCCCTATATTCCCGCAATCATTAGGCACATTGGCTATCATGGAATCGCCGTTGCCTGACATCCTATCTGTTTTGGGAATACGCAGCCTGACGTTAAATTCCACTCATGATGCCGAGGCGCTTTTTCGACTCAATGCACTCGCACCTGCAGCAGCGATGGAAAAATATATTCTGGAATTTTTAAAAGACGAGGAAGTTATCAAAGAACTTCGATCCATCTTTAACAACTGTCGCACTATTGCTTTTGATGATTGGTCGGCACTAAGCGGAGCTTCAAATTTGTGGGACGGACTGTTGCGAAATGTAATCAAGCCACTCGGCAAAGCCGACCTGGAGTTTATTTTTTACCTGGGAGATCCTACGAAGAAGTTTTCTTTTGAAGTGGATGAAGTTCTTGATATCATCAGCGATTTTTCCCTGCACGGCAAGGTGACGTTTGCACTGGATGAAAATGAAAGTGTTAAATTATGGATGATATTGAACGGAATACAACCGGATACGGAAATTGCGGAACAGACCTCTTCAGACTTGAGAAGGAAGTACTTTTCAATTTTCGAAACGATGAATATTGCCCGGCTGCTGATCTATTCCGCTAACGAAGCCATATTATATGCCGGCGACGAGCAATTTGCTTTTTCGCGAAAAAAGGTAGATTATACGATAGAAATCGCTTCGGACGCCCGTCAAAACTTTATTGCCGGCTATAGTCTTGGCTTGCTCATGAATCTCGGTATTGCAAGCTGTATTGCACTCGGCCTTATTGTATTTGGCTGTTGTGGCGAATTAAAATCCGGCCTGGAACAAATAGACATGGATACCTATATCCGGGGCTGGATTGATGACCTGCAAAAGCCTGACGAAAACATACAACTCTATCAGGAATAAATATGAATATCCGGCTAATTGCTTAATCGTACCTGATTCATTTGTTTTGGCACTGTTTAAACGTCGACCGGATATTATTAAATCTTTTTGATTCGGAATGTCAGCAGATTCTGATATTGTATCCGATGATATCATTTCTAAGATGGGCACTAACGATAAAACGCCTGACTTCTTGAATGAAATCAGGCGTTTCGTTTTGACCTGTAAAAGTTTTTATTAAAAAAAACCACGTGGTCTAATTTGTGCACCTGACTGGGTGCTTATCGAATCATTTTATAGATGATTTGAGGAGTTGCCATTATTACAAATATCTTATGCTCTTATCAGGATTAAGCTACTGTCAGAATTTCCCAAACTACTTTCTCCCGCTTTACCAATACAGTTTATTAATAAGCTAATTAAACTGCATACAGCAACCTGCAATTCAATGTAATTTGCAGAGAACACATAGGCATAATCAATGAAAAGATATCAAATTATTACAATAACTTTTTTAATGTGTGCAGGGCTGAGCTCGTTTACCTTAAAAATGAATGCTAATAAAACATCAATTGTACATGATAGTGCAAAAGATGGCGAGAAAATATTTTTAAAGCATGCCAATGATGCTTTGTCCGCAATTGAGCAAGGTGCCGAAAAGCTTTCTATAAAAGGGGTTGCCATGGTAATGTTTCTTCCCGGCGACTCAACTACTTCGTGGATATCGAAAATGAAGATCGTTGGCCAGATGAAAAAGGGAAAGTCTAACTTACTGGGTGTGGCCAGTTCTAAGGCTGCCGAGATGGCAGATACCTACCATGATAGCGGAAGCGATATAAGGCCTCCATTAAAAGGAGAATATGGCTATAAAGGAGGCGTGATCAGAAAGATAAACCGGGGGTACATTATGGCTGTATTTTCAGGTGGCAGCCCTGATCAGGATAAAGAAGCAGCTACGGCAGGGATGGAAGTGTTAGCCAAATATTTCGAACCAAAGTGAAAATTACCCTGCTCTCTACCCCATAGATAGCTATAAAGGCCCTTATAGCCGGAGGATCACTTACTATAGACATGGTAAGCCAGGCTTCCTGCCAGAAATTTTATCGTCCGTTTATCGGTTGCGCTGGCTGAAGATCGCAAAACCGGCTTTACGTTCTTCTAATTATTATCTGCTATTAATATACTATGCAAGTTTATTGGTATACCGTACCTGATAGTAAAATAATACGGGAATTTTGAACTTAATAAGGGTGTTTTTATAAAAAATATTAAGGAATACTGTGCTGAACACAATGCCAAAACAGCTTAATCTTGGCAATGGGCGAAACTTAAATTTGCTGTACCAGTTAGTGCATCTCTTTGCAATGAAACCCATGTTTTAAGATATTAAGCGCAGGCATGATTAAAAATGAATAAGTTATCCCAGGAAGAATTAGTTGCTTTGATCCGGGAGGGTAATGTAAAGGCGTTTGACGAATTTTATAAAAACACCTGGCGTCCTCTTTACCAGATGGCTTACCGGTCAACCGGGTGCGTTGATGATGCAAAGGATTTGGTTCAGAATGTATTCATCGGGTTTTGGAACAACCGCAAAAACATTGTGGTAAACAGGTTTCATGTATCTTATCTTCACACATCTTTAAAAAACGCCATTATCAATCATTACAGGAAGGATGACGTGAACAGGCGGCGTAATGAAGCGGTGCTGAATGTGAAGTATACGCCCGCTTATACAAATGAGGATTATTATATTGCAAAAGAACTTGCCCGGCGCATAGATAACCAGGTAACTCTTTTACCCAATAAAATGCAGCAGGTATTTGTATTATCCCGTTACAAAAACCTTTCTATCAATGAAATATCCGAAACGCTCAATATTACTCCGCGTACGGTTAAAAACCAGTTATCAACTGCATTGAAAATCCTTCGCGCCGCTATAATTACTTGCAGCGGTATTTTCTTTTATTTTTTTTCAAAATAAATCTGGTACCAAAGTTTCCTGAGAAGTGTATTAGTGTATATAGCAAAATACTGTTTCTGTTGGCAGTATAAATAAATCTAAGTTATAACACTGATATGTTCAAAAAAGGCAAGCCCGGTCGGATTGATCCGCGCGGCGAGGATCATTTTTACGATGAACAGGTAATGAATGCCATCGAAAAGGATATGCTTAAAAATATCCATAAAAGCATTCGAAGGGATTGGCATTTTTTGAAACTGCGCACCCTGAATTATACTGTGGCCGCATCCGTTTTATTATGCTGCGCCTGTACATTCATATATCTGCAATACAAAAGGGCCGCTGATAAATTAATAAGCGTTACAGCAAATAAAGGCCATATATCTCTTGTTTTATTACCCGATGGGTCGAAGGTGTGGCTGAACTCGGGTTCTACACTGACCTATCCGCAGACATTTGACAGGATAAGATCTGTAGAGTTGGTAAACGGCGAAGCATTTTTTGATATCAAACATAATCAGCATCATCCTTTTATCGTCCATTACGGAAACCTGCATGCCGAAGTTTTAGGAACCAGTTTCAATATAAAATACTACAAAAAACTAAACGATGTGCGGGTAACCGTGGTAACAGGGTTGGTAGAAGTTGGTGACGAAAAGCGAAGTTTTGGTTTGGTGAGCCCCAATAAAGAAATTATCTATGACCAGAAAACAAGTAAGCATAACTCAAGGCTCATCAATTCGCAAAAGGTTGCCGCATGGAAAATTCGTGAAATTAATCTTTTCGATGTCCCTTTTGAAGACTTGATGCTGACTATCGAGAATGTGTACAATGTAAAAGTTAATCATGACCGCGATCGGATGAACGATGTAATAACTACCATACATTTTTCAAGCGGCGACGACCTGAAGCAGGTACTTGAAATTATTAAAACTATACATGGCTTAGACTATGTCATTAACGGAAAGGAGGTAGATTTTAGGAGCAATAACTAAAAATCAATTAATAAACAATGCCCGTCAATTTCTTGCGAGCATTGCTGATAATTATTGATGTATGCGTTGGTAAGGGTCTGAAGCTAATCCAATTACATACATGGTTTTAAGATAAAACTTTACAAATATGATAAAAAAACTAACTCACTTATCCGTTATTTTCATGAAATTATCGGTGCTTGCTATAATTTGCTCGTTCACTTTTGCCGGACTGGCATTTGCAAAAAACGCAAGTGGCCAAATTACGGGCACGCTGGTTACAATTACACTTAACAACGAGCCTTTAAAAGACGCTATTCAGGAGATAGAGCAGAAAACACATATCAGGTTCTCATTTAACTCAAAGGATCTTGATAAATACAACATAGAGGGAGGTAATTACCTAAATGAATCATTAAATGATTTATTAGCCGCCTTTTTGCGTAATACGCCCCTGAAGTACAAGGAAATAAATAACGAGATTGTTATTTATAAATTAAGAAACGAGTCATGCGCAACCGCTGATGATAAAAATACTTTAAGCAAAGTTATCGCCGATATTACCGTTAAGGGTAACGTATCTGATGAAACCGGCCCCCTGATAGGTGTATCGGTAAAAGTTGAGGGAGCAACCGCAGCAGCCATAACTGACGCGAATGGCAATTACAGTATCAGTGCACCAGGGAGTGCCGTACTTGTTTTCTCGTACATAGGTTATAAACCACAAAGGGTTAGCATAAATAATCAGCAAGTTATTAATGTTAAATTGATACCGCAGCCGCATTCATTAGCTGATGTTATCGTTGTGGGCTACGGTGTGCAAAAAAAATCAGACGTAACAGGATCCATTACATCAGTAACGTCACAGGCGCTTGAAGATGTTCCGTCATCAAACTTAGTTACAGCCTTGCAAGGGCAGGGAACAGGCATCGATATTCAGAAAAGCGGCGGTAATAGTCATCCTGGCTCAATACCTTCTATAACCATCAGGGGTACGCGTTCAAAATCGGCATCTAACAGCCCGTTATTTGTGGTGGATGGCATTCCATATACAGGCAGCTTGCAGGACCTGAACATGGATGATGTGGCATCGGTAGAGGTTTTGAAGGATGCATCATCTACTGCTATTTATGGTTCAAGAGGAGCCAACGGAGTGATACTGGTAACTACCAGGCACGGCAGGGCGGGAGAACCCATAGTAACTTATAGCGGCTATGCCGGTATAGAAAAAGTATTGGCACAATATGACGTAATGAACGGGCCACAGTATGAAGAATTGAAAAAATGGGCTTACTTCAACGCTGCGGCTGCTAATCCTTTATACACAAGCCCTGATGACCCAAGAATTTTAACCAGCGGCGCATTTGGCTCGCAGGAGCTTACCTCCATAAAAACCGGCAGAAGTACAAATTGGCAGGACCTCATATAT
>JBQCIS010000329.1:0-10626 GCA_051953515.1 Mucilaginibacter sp. | reverse complement strand
TAAACGAAAAGGAATTTATTATTTGCTCTACTCGGATCCTAACTGTGGTTACTGCGCCGGAACCGGCACATCATATCGCACCGCATCATCACCAATGGGCCCGTGGTCTGCAGGAATAAAGATCAGCGACAATTCCTGCGGCGGACAGCCTTCTTTTGTTTCTATCATTAAACTGAAAACCAGTGCCATCTATCTTTTCGGAAGTGACCTGTGGAACAATGGGGCTAAAAATGAAGCGCTGGCAAATTATTACTGGGCACCGCTGAGCTTTGCAAGCAACGGTGCTATCAACCCAATCAATTGCAGTAAAGCCATACGCGACTTTTCTATACAAAAAGGTAAATTACAGCCTGAAAACAACCCGGTAAACCTGGCGCCGGTTAACGACCTTGACAGCGGCGTTATGCATCAATCGAAGTTTACCGCTCAAAAAAGCGGCAGGTTAGTGTGGTTAAGTATCTCCTGTTTTAAAACATCTTATCCAGAATATCCTTTGTCCATCAGTTTAAATGACGCCGATGGAGCAGTGCTGAAATCATTCACAATCCCTGGTGACAGCATCAGTTGGTCGCCGAAGAATATCATCCTGCATCCCGATATTAAGGTGAAAAAAAACAATCACTATTCGGTTACCGTGACCACTTTAGCAATGAAAGGCCGTTATGGCTTTTTATACTATGCGATGCCGGATATCACACCGCAATCAGAATTTTTATATAAATTCCGTATCCTGCCCGGTCAATAGTAGCACCGGTTTTATTCTCCGCTTTGTTTTCGAAAATCGGTGGGCGATAAACCGGTTTTTTCCCGGAACAGCTTCGCAAAATAGAAGTAGGACTCAAAGTTCAATTTGAAGGCGATTTCTTTCACCGATAAATGACGGTCGTGCAATAAGGACTTAGCCTGTTCTATTTTAAGCTGGATATAATATTGGCCAGGGGAAAGCCCTGTATAGCTTTTAAATATTTTCCGGAAGCGGGAATAGCCGATGTTCAATTGTTTGGCTGCCTGTTCAGGCGAAAAGGGGGCCGTAATATTTTCACGAAATAATAAACGCGCCCGGTTAACAATGATTTCCTTTTCCTCCGAGCAAAAGCTGTTCTGTCTGGTAATTGCATGGCAATTGCCCATCAGGTGCAGCGCGGCGCCCGAAATCAATTGCTGATAGCCTGGTAGCTCCTGCTTGGTGTTTTCGATGATCGTGTTAAACAAGCAAAAAATATTTTCATTAAAACCGATATATTGACACGGCACCTCCGGTTTAAAAAAGCTCCTTTTAACAAGGTTATCCAATACCTCGCCCTTAACCCCGATCCAGTATTCGTCCCAGCCGGTATGATCATCAGGCTTATAGCGGTGCCTTTCCCCCGGAAATAAAAATATCAGCGTTCCTGCCTTCACCTCCTGCAAGTTACAATGCTCCGATTCAAACAATCCTTTACCCTTTGTAATGTAAATGACCTGGTATTCATTTAAGGTACGTCCGTTGCGCCAGCTGAAGTTATGATGTGAAGGATGGGTTTTGGAAGGATAGGCACCCAGCGCTTCAACATGCGTACACCCGGTATTCAGTACGCACAGGCCCCAGCGCTCATCTTCTTCGCTAACAGGCAGATATTTGTAGTAATTGATCACGTTATGATGAATTAGCAGTTATAATCCCCCTAAAACTACCAAGTTTTTCTGTCCTTCTACCGGAATGACAGGAAAACTATACTAAATATCAGATCATGTATAAATTACAATCGCAAATCCAAATTGATCGACATCAACCCGTATGCCGCTTTTGCTTACATGAATGCAAATACACCGTTGGAACGTAAACAAAAGATATATACTAAATATCATTTCGTCTATACTTTCCCTTTTCGGTTTAAAGTACTTTTGGCCAGTCGGTTAATCAAGCAATTCAATACTAATTATTAAGCTCAATTTTTAACTCAACTTATTTTATTAAATAAAGAGTTTTTCGGTTGCCTTATTTCTTGTTGTTTTTTGCCGCGCGGGCTTTGCACACTATTCCCTTGGTTGCCATAAACTACGGGAAGTTTTTTGTTTTTAAAATAAACGTAATGATTGAAAAAGAAATCCAACCCGAACTTAAGGTAGGGCTGTTTGGCATAGGCTTGCGGGCCTATTGGGATCAATTTGAGGGTCTGGAACAACGCCTTAACGGTTATGTAGATGCTGTAGAAGAGCTATTAAGCACTTTCGGGGTGGATATTGTGAACCTTGGTTTGGTTGATACGCCCGAAAAGGCCTTTGCATCCGGCCGTCGTTTCCGGCAGGAAGATGTGGGGCTGATCTTTTTATATGTAACAACTTATGCTTTGTCATCCACGGTTTTGCCGGTTGTCAGAAAAGCGAATGTGCCGGTTATTGTGTTAAATCTTTCCCCGGATGCGGCGATTAACTATACGGCATTTAATGAAATGAATAACCGCACGGCGATGACGGGCGAATGGCTGGCTTATTGCTCGGCGTGCCCGGTTCCGGAGATTGCTAATGTGTTCCGGCGTTGCAAAATTCCTTTTTACCAAATAACGGGGATGTTGCACCATGACCCTGCGGCAGCTAAAGAAATTGCAGAATGGGTAGGAGCAGCTAAAGTGGCCCTTATTATGGCTAACAATCGCCTGGGCGTAATGGGCAACTATTATAACGGAATGCTTGATATTTATACAGATATTACACTGCACTGCGGCATTTTTGGCGGCCACATTGAGGTGATTGAAGTAGATGAATTGTCCGCTTTAAGAACTGAGGTCTCGGAGGAAGAAATCAGCGCGAAAATAGTGGAGTTTTACGATAGGTTTGAGATGCAGGAAGATTGCCCGGAGCAAGAGATCAAACGTGCGGCAGTTACTGCTGTGGCGCTTGATAAGCTTGTTACGCAACATCAAATCGGTTCTTTGGCTTATTACCATAAGGGGGTTGGTAATCTGCAAAATGAAGATACGATGACGTCAGTGATTCTGGGCACATCGCTGTTGACCGCAAGTGGAGTGCCTGTGGCCGGCGAATATGAGATTAAGAACGCCCAGGCAATGAAAATCATGGATAGTTTTGGGGCGGGAGGCTCTTTTACAGAGTATTACGCCATGGATTTTAATGATGATATTGTACTGATGGGGCACGACGGCCCTTGCCATCCGGCAATCGCCGAAGGGAAGATCAAGGTAAAACCATTGCAGGTGTATCATGGTAAGGTCGGAAACGGATTGTCGGTAGAAATGTCTGTCAAACACGGACCGGTGACCTTGCTATCCGTTGTTGAAACAGGAGACGGTAATTTGCAGTTTCTTGTTGCCGAAGCGGAGTCTGTACCAGGCCCCATACTTGAGATAGGGAATACCAACAGCCGTTACAAATTTCCGATAGGCGCCAGGCGTTTCGTTGAAAGCTGGAATTCGTATGGGCCTGCTCATCATTGTGCGGTAGGTAAAGGACATATCGCATCGAAAATCGACAAGTTGGCTAAGCTGTTAAATATTGAGTGTATAAAAGTGTGTTGAGGTTGAACCGGTAAGCAACGAATCTGGCCTGTTTTTCTGACACCGTTCGCCTTCTGTGGCTCGCCCGAACATCATTTTTTTGTTTCCTGAAACAAAAACGCCTCATATTTCTGATAATATCGGCCAAACGGATTATTTTCATGCTTTTCACACATTGATGCAATATTCCGATGTTTAACAAATGGAAATTATAATGGAACATGAAAGATTTAAATGAGTTTAAAGCATCATTAAATTCCGGTTATCCCGTTAACGGGTTGTCTGCACAGTTGCGGAGCCTCTGGTATGATGCAAAAGGGAACTGGCCCGAGGCACATGCACAGGTAGATCAGCTGAAGGACCGGGCCTCAGCATGGGTACATGCTTATCTTCATCGTAAAGAAGGTGATAGCTGGAACGCAGACTATTGGTATCGAAAAGCCGGTAAAACCCGACCCAACGTATCATTAGAAGCGGAATGGGAGCAGTTGGTATCACACTTTCTGAATGATTAAGGGAACGCCATAACCATATATCCGATACGACCGGCGTGCGAACAATTTTTAAATGCATTGGTTGTATGCTTATCTGATACATTTTATGAAAACAACTTTATTAACAATGCTTGCAGCTGTGGGATGTTTTGCAGGTACTTCACGCCTGTTGGCGCAAAACTTACCGCCTGTGGAGACACAGGCACCTACGGCTGATTACAAACCTGCTTTTCCGGGACAGACGCGGGCACCCGGCGCAAAAACGCGTGCGGCGTTTAATGTTAAAATTATCAATCATGATTTGAAACAGCCATTCGGTTTACGCTGCCTGCCCGATGGTCGTTTTCTGGTGACGGAAAAAGGCGGCACAATGCTTATCTTAAAGTCGGATGGTCGTCTGGATAGGACGATTGCTGGTTTACCACCGGTGGGTATCGGCGGGCAAGGTGGTTTGCTTGATGTAAATTTTGACGCGAATTTCAGCAGGAACAGAACGTTATTCTGGACATATTCAGCCCAAACAAGCGAAGGCTACGAAACTACGGTAGCCCGGGGCATTCTGTCGCCTGATGATAGCCGGTTGGAACATGTTGAGGTCATCTATCATGCAAAGCCGGGATACAGCGGGCAGTTGCAATTTGGTTCGCGGGTGGTGTTTGATAAACAGGGAAACTTATTTGTCAGCACTGGCGAGCATGCGGCGGACGAGATGCGCGTTAAGGCGCAGGATTTAAGCACGGGTATCGGCAAGATACTACATTTAACACGTGACGGCAAACCGGTAGCTGGCGGCCCGTTTGCTAAAAAAGCAGGCGCTCTGCCGGAAATTTATGCGTATGGATTTCGCAACCCGGAAGGTTTGGCAATAAATCCGAAAACAGGTCAGTTGTGGGAATCGGAGTTTGGTCCGCGTGGCGGTGACGAGATTAATCTGATACGGGCAGGTGGCAACTATGGCTGGCCGGTGATTACGTATGGTATTGAATACCGCGGCGTAAAAGTGGGCGAGGGGATACAGCAAAAGGCTGGAATGTTGCAGCCGGTTTATTACTGGAATCCGAGTATTTCGCCCTGCGGGATTATGTTTTATACGGGCAGCCTGTTTCCGGAATGGCGGGGTAACTTGTTTGTCGGCGCATTGAGTGGACAACAGATCATCCGGCTGATCATCAAAAATAATAAAGTGGTTGGCGAAGAACAGCTATTGAAAGACCGTAACGAACGCTGGCGCTCGCTGGTTACCGGTAAAGACGGCGCGATTTATGCAGTGACGGATAACGGCAATCTGTACCGGATCGGGAGATAAGTTATTTATTTACCGTTACCAGGGGCTCATTTTCAAAGCTGGTGCCGAAGGTCAAAAGGACTTTGAATACTGGTTTTATTTAAAATCCCACCAATCCGTTTTTATAGGCGGGTCACCCAATCGGTAGGGTTCCCCGATACGGGGAACGGTTACTTTGACATCAAGGCTGTCAGCCGCAGGCAACAGCATTTTTATAGGTTCGTTCCATGGCTGATTGGCTTCCACGAACTTAGCCCAGTGCACAGGTTCTATCAGGCAGGCTTGCAGATCAACAGCCGCCTGGGCTGTCTGTCTCAGCCATAGATGTGTCCATGGCCAATTTGGGCTGTATTGCCCGCATTCCAGTAACGCCAGGTCAAACGGGCCGTATTGTGTGCCTATTTGTTTGAAATGCGGCCCGTAACCACTATCGCCGCTATAAAACAGCCGGTATTGTCCAGCCTGTATTACATAAGATGCCCAGAGTGTTTTGTTCTCCTTAGCGTACATCCGGTTACTACGGTGCTGTGCAGGTGTAGCGGTGATCCGGAGACCGCCCGGCAACGTGATGGACTGGGCCCAGTTGAGCTCGATGATCTTTTTAGGGTCAAATCCCCAGTATATCAGATCAGAACCTACGCCCATTGGTACTACTGCGGTTTTTATATGCGCTTTCAATTTTTCCAGCGTGCGATAGTCCAGGTGGTCGTAATGGTCGTGGGAAATGATCAGTACATCAATCGGCGGCATATCGTTGGCATGATAATGTTTGGTACCTGCAAATGCTGTTACCAGGCCAGGTACCGGTCCGGCATGATTGCTGAAAATAGGGTCAATCAATATATTACCCTGTATGGTTTTAATAAGTAACGATGAATGACCAAACCAGACAATGGTTGGTGTAGTTGAAGGCAGTGTCTTCAAATCTGTCTGAACCCAGGGTAATGGATGAGAAGGCCTTATAGATGCAGGGCGCTTGCGCAGAAAGAGCAACTTACTCTTAACGGTGGAATCAGCGCGTTCAGCCGGATTTTCAAAAGCGCCATTTTTGTAGTTAGGCAAGGCCCGGAGGCGGGCGAGCTCTTTCCCTCGTGGGCTTTCTCCTACAGATTTGACCATGCCGCAGCCCGCGGCTGCCATAAGCAGCAGTGCCGTTGTTCCGAAAGCCAAAATACGCGGATTCATCATTCCTGATTCATAACGTCATGGCTTTGCGGATATTTCAATTGGTTTTGAGGAAGGGTTCGATTCCCGTCATGTTGTCTATGTTTGATGAGAAAATGTATGGTGTAAGTATCTTTTAATTAGTATTTTGGATTTAATAAGTGTGGGTTAAGAAGACAATATTGAGCACTCGAAATGATACGGGTTTTGGATCATTGAGTTTTTTGTACGCTTGATTTCATAAAATGGTGGGTGATGGGAATAGTGTCCAATCGTTTTATACTCACGAATTTTAACTGATTAAATCAATTTTTCCTCTAAATCATCTTTCCAAATAATACCCCCTTTTTATTATCAGGACTTATCGGAAGGAGAGAATCAAAATTCCTGATCTAAAATGTACGATGACGCTGCAGCGGGCATGCGGTGAGACAGGATGTGGCTAAGCCTCAACAAGAAGAAAAAAAGCCTGTAAACCTCGTGCGCATTATTTGAATATGACCTTGGTAGCACCATATCCAAATTTATCTTTACGGGCATCTGCAAATGTTTGCACTTTTTGATTTTTACTTAGCGCTTTGTGTAACTCATGCCTGAGTGTGCCGTTGCCCGTCCCATGGATAAAAATCATTTCAGGTAATTGATGTACAATAGCTGCATCCAGCGCTTTTTGAAACTGCGATAACTGAATAGCCAATATCTCACTGCTGGTTAAAAACTGGTGATCATTGCGCAGCTTTTCAATATGCAGGTCTACCTCGCCGGCAGGCTTCTCGATCTCCTTTTTTTCTTCGGCAGTTTTATAAAAACTTTCCTTTAATTTTTGTGGGTCAATGATCAGCTCAGGCTCATCCAGCTGGATGAGCCAACCCATCTCATTTAACAGGGGCAGTTTCTTTTTGGCGCCCGAAAAGTCCTTCGCCTTCAACTTATTATTAAAAACGATCGGTGCTGCAGGTTTAATGTTTTGTGTGGTAAAATAGATGATGTTGAGTATAAATTCGGGCCATAATTGCAGATCGGCCAACTGGGCCGAATAGATCTTAACGGTAGTCCCGGGATCGATTATGGCTGCAAACTCTCCTTTACAGGCCTGTTGTTTTTCTGTGGTTAAAGCGGTTAACAGGTGATAAGAGGTACTGTTTATCAAGTAGAAATGTACAACCGAACCGGCTTTAGGATCATTTAACAAACCGAGATAAATACCTTTGGTTTCAAAGTTTACGGTAGTTTCCCGCAAATTGGTTGCATTATTAGGGATTGCGTTATTTTTGCTGCCCTTTGCATCCGCCGGTTCATAGCCATGAACAAAGGTGACTTTACTGGCCAGTACCGGGATCTCAAAATCATCGTCGCCGGTAACACCAATCATTTGATCGTCTATGATACGGGTTACAAAACCCTCCATTTTCTCATCTACAAACCGCACAAAATCGCCTAACTTGTATTTCATATAGGTATTAATAAAGACACAAATCTAGACATATTTCACAGCGCTGTATATTGTATTCCGTTTTAAACACGAATCTTTTCTGTAACCGTCTTCAATGTGTAGTTTTCTTTTGTAGATTACTAAAATTTACCGTTATTATAAAGAATGCAACGGATGGCATGTTAAGAGATGCCGATGCTGCAAAACATAAGCGGTAGGTTGATATGCGCGCAAATAGGAAGTGCAGCGTCCATACGGTGGGTGGCCTATAACTTACAGAGTCAGGACTATGCATGGTCCCGACTCTGTAAGCAGATATGGTTGTTAAATATTGATCGCAATGCCCTTAACATCCCTGATGACGGGAACCATATTTAAAGCTTCGCGGATCAGTTTGATCTTTCCGTTTTCGGCCATCAGCCGACCCATATAATGCTGACTGTAGTTTCTGCCATTTGAAGCGACAACGCCGGTTGCTTCATATTCGCCGAAAACCTGTTCAGGTGTATCAATAAACACTTGTATGTTCTTGAATTTAAAGCCGGTAAATGTTTTGGGCAGGTTACTCAGCAAACTGTACAATTCTGGCCGGCCTTCCCAGCGTGAGGGAAGGCCAAGGCTTGACAGATACGGCAGCTCAAGGACGGCGTCATCAGCGAACAATTCGATTTGAAAGTCCGGATTGCCAATGTTTTGCAAATAATCCAATAATAGTTCTTTCGCAGTTTTCATCTGTATTGTTTTTTAGCATAAATTATGCAGTATAAGCAGCCAGCCATTTTTCTTTGATTGCGGCACGGCTTTCAATAAATTCTTTGTCGGTGCCCTGGGCAATGGCATCCAGCGGCAGGCGTAGTGGACGGGTTCCTTTAGGCATATTGACCAATTGCAGTATGCCATCAGCAATGGTTTGCGGATTCATGTCAAACCGGGCCATTTTTCCAAACAAAGCAGTGCCGAGTGCATTAAACCGTTCGGTAGCCGCTTCTCCGTATTCCGCAACGATCTGTGGTTGGTCAGCGTTAACACCGGTTTTGGAGCCATTGGTCATCTCAGTGGGGTAAACACCCGGCTGGATGCTCACATTCTCGATGCCAAAGTCTGTTAATTCGGCCTGCGCACCTTCTGTGATGCTTTCAACCACGAACTTGGAAGCAAGGTAAGGAACCATAAAGGGTAAAGTGTGGCCGCTGGCGCCAGAAGTGATATTTATAATGAGGCCGTTTTTTTCTTTGCGCATGGCTGGAAGCACCGCCTGGTAAGTACGTAATACGCCGTACATGTTGACCTCGAACATGTTACGAATCTGATTTAGCGAATAGCCTTCCAGTAGCCCAAAGCCGCTTACAGCAGCGTTGTTGACAAGTACATCGATCTTTCCGTATTTCGCTAATACCTGACCGATAGCATGCTGAACGGAATCGTCGCTGGTAACGTCGATTTCTACAACTTCAATGTTGGCTATCGCGCTTAGTTCCTGCGCTGCTGCTGCATTTTTGCCGGTAACGTTACGCATACCTGCAATAACGGAATGGCCTGCGCCTGCTAAGGTGATTGCAGTTAGTTTGCCAAAGCCTGTGCTTGTTCCGGTAATGAAAATTGTTTTTGACATGGTTCTTATTTTTAATGTTTGTTAATGTTTTGTTGAACATTACAAAGGTGCAGGACCGCTGGAACCTACACATTGACATAAAATAAGAAAGCAATTGATGTAGATCAATCAGGGTTTGTTCCTGGCGGTCTGCGTCCGGATGCGGCTGAGCGTTTCCGGCGTTATACCCAGGTAGGAAGCGATCATGCTTTGCGGAACGCGGCGCGCAAACTCAGGATATTTTTTAACGAAGTTCAGGTATTTTTCTTCTGCCGTTTGGCTCAGGGTAGCATTAATGCGGTTTTGCTGAGTGATAAAGCTTTTATTCAATATACTGTCGACCATTTGCTTAAAGGCGGGGATTTCGTGGCAAAGCATTTCAAAATTAGTGTGGGTAAACAGTATAAGTTCACTGTCTTCAATCGCATCGATATTAAAACGTGACGGTTCGCCCGATAACAAACTTTCCCGGTCGCCGGTCCACCAGTTCTCGATGCTAAAACCGATGATATGTTCATTACCCTTTTCATCAACAGAGTAAGTACGCAGACAGCCGCTGCTCACAAAGGCATCGTATTTCCACACATCGCCTTCCTGTAGCAGGTACTGGCGCTTGCGAAGCTTTTTGATCACGGCCACCGACCGCACCAGGTCCTTTTCGGCGTCGGTAAGCGCAATACGGTTATCAACGTATTGCTGAAAGACTTCATACATAGCCCACTAAGGTAGCAAATTTCAGCGCGCAGCATTCATGTGACTGATCAATTTGTGTATGAACGCGGCTTGATAAACTGTTATTGAAAAAGCGGGTTCGTGATCAATTCCTGATGGAAATATTTATTGTAATATCAGAAAATGAGCACCTCAGAATGCTGTTCTGATGGTGCTCATTTACTATTTGCTTATTAAATATCATTTTGCAACTGCCCCTGTCCGCAATAGTTCTTGTGTTATGGTTCGGGTGTAGGCTTTTATTTCTTCCTGGAAATCTGCAACAGATGCGCCGCTGCGGATCTCTTCCAGTCGTTTTTCCCAGTTTCCTGTCAGTTCTTCCTTGGCTATACGCTTGTGACGGACGATTTCGTAAAATTAAAAAACTGTTTCAGTAGGTACAATGTTAATCTTTTAGCGTAATAAGTATTTACTGTTTAATATAGTTTAAATAA
>JBQCIS010000328.1:0-6338 GCA_051953515.1 Mucilaginibacter sp. | reverse complement strand
CATTCTTGTTATATTTTATGGCATCGCTTTCGCCAAGTGTTGCGGCCATTGAAGCAAGTACACGGTTTACCTGGTAATGTACAGCATTGGTACCCAGGCATTCAGATTGATAAATATCCGCGGGTTGCATCCAGCGCGGGTAAGTTTCTTCGCGCCAGTCCAGAAAAGATGATTCGCCATGCACCAGCCCGGTTGATGAGTCGTACACATTTTTTTCATCATCATTAACAGACTTTTTAATTATGGCATAAGCTTTTTTCAGCCAATCCCTGTCGCCGGTTACCTTGTAAACTTCCCAGGCAGCTACGCCCCAAATCATCCTGTCGGATGATACCGGGTAAGCACCACCAGTACCGGTATCCTGAATAATTTTACCGTCTTTTACCTTTCGCATCAGACTGTAAATAGCTACTTTGGGTTGCAAAATGGCCATAGATAGGATGATGCTATAACTAATGTCGCGTGTCCATACCCCACTCCACTCCTTACCCGTACGGAATGTACTATCGGGTTCAACAGCTTTTTCCATTTCCTCCAACGACATGTTATACAACGCGTCTGATAATTTGTAATCGGAATGATATTGCGGTAAAGCGCTGATATCTTTACTTAATTTCCAGGAAGCAGCTGTTTTGTTATCATCCGTACCAAAAGTTAACGTAGTTTCATAAATACCATCGCCATCAGGGTCTTCCAGTTTCAGACCCTGGTGGTTTATCAGGTTGTTAAAATCCCATATCAGGGGCGATGGCTTGCCTGCTACAAATACTCCTCTAAAATCGTCTTTATATATCTTTTCTCCGTTGAAACATGTGAAATAGCCTTTCTTTTTAAAAGCGGACAGCACATCGCGCATGTCCAGCCTGATGGTTAACAAGGTGCCGGGCTTGAGATAGCAATTCGAAGGAAAATGGCGTTTGTCTACGCATTGCTGGCCAAATTTTATTAGCGGCGTTTCATTTTTCCCGTTAGTTGCGATGCAGGCAAAATGATCGTCCTGACCGGAAGGCATCTCATTGTCTTTGCCGTTGATGCTGAATTTGAAATCCACAACCGGACTAATGTATTGGTTGGCCGGGCTCTGGTAATCAGAGCTCATCTCAAATGGCGACTTCGCCACTGCAACGTTTTTGCCCTGTATAACACCATCCTCATAAACGATATATGCTTTTGACCGATAGATCACTTTCCGATCTGGCAAGGTGCCGGAAGAAAACAGCAGGAGCGCCGCCAGGAAATATAAACAGATCTTCATTGATATAAATTAATTGCCGCCATTAATATTCAAAGACCACCATATCCCAGTAATTGAGTGATGGCAGCGTGAACGATACGGTAGTGCCGTTTTGTGTAAAATTTAGGTTTTGAGGCACGCCGCCATTAATGTCAGGCGAAGCGAGCCAGATGCTTTTAACTTTTTTTACTGAGTTTGATACAAGCCTCAAAGAACTGATGGCGCGTGGGGCATTTTGCGTACCCTTGTTATCGCGCCAATTCAGACTATTGGCGTTATTAAAGTTTAACAGATGTATAATCTGGCGGCCTCCCATCTGTTTACCAATTACAGATACCTGCCCTATTACCGGCGGCCAGTTATTCAGTATTATACCATTATCAGTAGTACTGATCTCCGGTTGATTAAACTTCCCGCCATCCCGAAGCAAATTTTCATAGGCTGTTAAAAAATCATAGTAGCGCTCCATTGCCTCTTTCAGGTCATCGTGCATTTGAAGGTTGGCATTCGGAAAATATTCCTTACCCAGCATATGGTCGCCTAACTCAAGGTGCGCGCCTCCAAAAGCGAAAATCACAGCATCTGCCATAATGATTCCCGTAGTATTGAACCATCCGGGCTGTTCGGCAATATCATAATCCATGTAGGCAGGAACAACCGTGCGCAACCTGCCATTGGTAAGGCTATCGTTATGCAGTATCACATTTACCAGGTCTTTAAAACCACTGTCCGGTGGCCACACTTCAGTGTACAAAAAGTCGACAGGTGCGCTGGCAATACTTTGCTGTCCATACTGGCTCACCGCGTTCATCACCATGCTTTTGTGCGGAAAATAGTTTTTCATGGCTTTGATAAATTGCCCGAAAGTGGTATCCATCAAAACGCGCTTACCGTCATATGTATACAGCGGCTTGTTCAGGTTGCCCATCTGGTCTATCTGGTAGCCGTCAAAAGCGTATACCTTCCAGGCGTCGGCCGTATTTTTAGCCAGGTACTGCTGCCAGTTTTTATTGGCCGGGTTCATGATGTTCAATCCGCTTTTAAATGGCGGAGCAGGCAAACCAATGCGCTCTTTGCTTTTATGCTGATCATCTTCATAAAAGCGCCAGGTATCCGAAACGCCTTCTTCATTCGCGTTGTCAAGCGAACCATAGATCAGGTTGTAATGCAGGGTGAACATGTTGTAATGATGCGCCAGCTTGATATAATTTTGTACGGTGTATTTATAATTGTCCCGGCTGCCTATATCTTTCCAATGATCGAGCGGATGCGCTACCGTTCCCGCGAGCGGTTTATGATGCTCATACTCCCAATCCTGAAACTGCACATAGTTCATGTGGTAACGGTTCATGGCACGCATCACCGAATCCATATAAGCTTTGCTCAACTTACCATAGGCGGATAAAAATCCGTTACGCGGGAAGCGCGCCGGGTTTGATGATACGTCGATAGCAATTGTCGCATATATCTTTTTGCCATTAATTATTTCCGCCAGGTAACCTTTGAAATCAACTTTAGGTGGCATCCATTTCCAGCTGGTTCCTGTTACAGATTCAGTTTGAAGTAAATGTCCTAAATGATAATACTTCACGTGTGTACCGGCCGGCAGGGTTTTGTTTAAACTAAAGGTCACCACCTCATCCGGTTTATAGGCAGCCTTATCAGTATTAATAATAACCTGTCCATGCGCTACTGAAGTAGCCAAAAGTATAGCGAGAAATGCAGCGATGCGAAGTTTTAGTTTAATCATTCGTGTCTGTCTGTTTATTGATATTCAACCACAACCATATCCCAATACTGCAATGATGGCAACGTGAAGGTAACGCTACCGCCTGACTGTTTAAAGCTTAGCGGTTGCGATGCGCCATTGTTCAGATCCGGGGATGCCATCCAAACACTTTTAACCGTTTTGGTAGTGCTTAAAGAAAAACCCGGGCTGGCTATGGTAACCGGTTTTACCTGTTTACCATCGGCATCGCGCCATAAAAGGCTATTCGCGTTTGTGAAATTCAGCAGATGTATTACCTGTTTGTTACCCAAATCGCGACCTATAACCGAAACCTGCCCTTGCTGCGGTGGCCAGTTGTTCAGCTTTGTTTTACCGTCACTTGATAAAACCGATGGGCTATTAATGATACCGCCATCGCGTAACAGGTTTTCATAGCCGGTCAAAAAATCGTAGTAGCTAACCATCGCTGTTTTCAGATCATCCGGCATAGTCAGGTTTGCATTCGGGAAATATTCTTTACCCAGCATATGCTCACCCAATTCAAGATGCGATCCGCCAAAGGCGAATATTACCGCATCCGTAAGGATAACACCCGGAGCATTAAAGAAACCCGGATTATTTGCCAGGTTGTAATCCATATAAGCTGCTAACACACTGCGTTTAGCCCCATTAGTTTGCGCATCGTTGCTTTGCAGGATAGTGCCCAGGTCGCTAAAATTCTCGTTCGGCGACCATACCTCGGTATATAGGAAATCTACCGGCGCTTTTGCAATACCAGCCTGGCCATATTTGTTCACCGCGTTCATCACCATACGTTTTTGAGGTAAGGCAGCTCTCATGGCGGTAATAAACGGATTAAATGTAGATGAAACATCAACCTGCGAGCCTGAATAATTGTACACGGTGCCCCTATCGCCCAACTGGTCAATCTGCCAGCCATCAAAATTGTAAACCTGAAAGACATCCTGTGTTTTGCCTGCTAAAAAGTTTTGCCAGCCGGTGTTGGATGGATCGAGTATATACAAATTGCTCTTGAACGGCGGCATCGGCAGGTCTGATTCGTTTTTCTTATTATGCGAAGCATCGTTATACAAGTACCAGGTGTCGCTGATACCTTCCGAGGCAGCATCACTCAAAGCGCCATAACAAAGGTTGTACGACAGCGTCTTCATGTTATAACCCTGAGACAAGGCGATATATCCTTGCACCGTTTTCATGTAATTATCACGATTGGCGATATCCTTCCATGACGGATCAGGGCTTGCCGGCGTACCCGCAAGCGGCATAGAATGCTCATACTCCCAATCCTGAAACTGGATGTAATTGATATGATAACGGTTTAATGTGGCCATGGTGGCGTTCATATCAGTCGTGCTCAAAGCTCCGTAGGCCGATAAAAAACCATTGCGCGGAAAATGTGCCGGATCTGATGATACATCTACCCCTATTGCTCCATAAATTACTTCTTTGCTTTTTACAGTATCAAATAGCTCTACCATATAGCCGGTAAAATCATTTGAGGGAGTAGCCCATGTCCATGATTTACCGTTAACGATACCGTTTTGCACTATAGTCCCGGCTTGTTTATATCGCACCTTTGCTGTTGCAGGCAGGCTTTGGTCGATAGTAAACGTAACCGTTTCGCCAGGATTATATGCGGCCTTATCAATGGTCATATTCACTTTAACAGATCCGGAGTTGCCCACGGTATCGTTAATCTTAGTTACTGCTCCTGTGTTATCTTTTATTTTCTCCTTTAAACAGCCAAAGGAGCATAACAGTAGCACGGCATATATCGCTGTGTTCAGTTTTTTCATTGGTACTATTATTTACCGGCCGGCTTTTACACCGGCCGGTTTATTTAGCTATTGCTGCGTTATGGTAATTGTATTATGCTGGGTGTCCAGTGTTATTTTATATTTGCCGGCAGTTGCTGTTGTGATTTGCCATTTGTTATCCGGATCGCCGGCAGTAACCTGCACAGCGGTGGCCGAAAGATCAGGGTGATTGGTGGTCGGACGATAGAACGGCGCGTTGAAATCGTTTGTAGTAGCAATCTTAAATTCACCCGCAACGAATGCACCCGTGTAAGTAAAGATGAACGGATTGCTGCCGCTCTGTACCATTGGCGTCATCGCGTTCAAACTCCAGCCGCCCGGTGTGGCATCGCCTATCAGCCACAGCTTGCTGTAAGGTGGTGTGGTAATTTTAGGCTGCTCAACTATGCTGATGGTGTTATCGCGCTCATTCAGCGTAATAGTGTAAGTGCCCGCGTCGGTGATCTGCCATTTGTTATCAGGGTCTCCGGCAGTAACCTGTACACTTGTAGCCGACAGGTCCGGGTGATTGATTGTTGGCCGGTAGAATGGCGCGCTGAAACTGGCTGCCGTGGCTATCTTAAATTCGCCGGTGGCTAATGCGCCGGAAAACGTAAAAATGAACGGATCAGTTTTGCTTTGTGCCATCGGCGTCAGTTTGCTCAGGTCCCATCCGCCAGCTGTAGCATCACCAACAAGTGACACAGTTGGGTATGGTGGTTTAGGCGCATTGATCTCGACTATAGCAATGGTATTTGTTTTTGTATTCAGTGTGATAGAATAGGTTGCCTGTTCGGTGATCAGCCATTTATTGTCCGGATCACCTGCTGTAACCTGCACCGCAGTAGCGCTTAAAGTCGGATGGTTGGTGGTTGGTCTGTAGAATGGCGCGTTATAGTTTGCGGCGGTGGCTACTTTAAACTCTCCCGGCACAAAATTACCGGTATAAGTAAAGGTAAACGGATCACTGCTGCTTTCAACCATCGGCGTAAGTGTGCTCAGTCCCCAACCACCCGGTGTAGCATCGCCCATGAGCCATAATTTATGGTAAGGCACATCAGCGAAGGTGGTAATGTTAATGCTAACCACATTCGAGAAAACCGGCATGATTGCTCCGTCTGTAGTGGCAGCTACCACACGAACATCAAATGCAGTAGGTGTGTTGATGGGATAGGCGCCAAGCAAGTTGTTCAACTGCTTTACTGTGTAGGTCATTTTGGTTGTGGCGGCGTTAAGCTTTATATCTATCGAATTAGAGAAGTTATCCCCCTTTTTACCGAACTGTAATATGTAGGTTATTTGCCCGGTAGAACCGGACACACCGGCTGCGCTCCAGGTAAGCGTTAATGCGGTTTGCGCTGTGTCCTGCTGCTGCAGGGTAACGCTGTCTGTCGATGTTTTGAGAACAGGCGTTGCGGTTACAGTGCCATGCGCGTTAAACAGTTCCTTTTTGCAGGACTGAAAAGCAAAGCACAGCAGTAAAGCACCTAATAACAGGTACCCAAGTCCTCCCGGCAAAGGCCGGCAGGTTAGTTGTTTGTGAATAATATTTTTCATC
>JBQCIS010000327.1:0-13718 GCA_051953515.1 Mucilaginibacter sp. | reverse complement strand
TCAACGGTTACCTTTACAAATGCAAATTATTTTTTGAAGCAATAATTTGATAAACGCTTGAAACAATTGTTAAATAGCGACTCGACCATCCACATCGTTACGCCGCAGGACCTGGCAACCAATAATATCACCGCCCAAAATGCTACCAATACCTGGGTGTGGACCGCTAACGATGTAAGCGATATGGCCTTGGGCATAAGCAATCATTACGATTGGGATGCGGCAAGCGTAGTGGTGGACGAGAAAACGAACCGTCGTGTAAGCGCACAGGCTGCGTTTGCCGATGCATCGCAGGATTTCCACCATTCGGTACAGTTTAGCCGTTATTCGCTTAACTGGTTCTCGCATAACTGGCCAGGCGTGCCCTATCCGTATGAGAAAAGCACCGCTTTCCAGGGCTTTGCCGATATGGAATACCCAATGATGATAAACGACAGCAAAACAAACGACCTGGGCTTTGCAGAGCTGGTACAGGACCACGAACAGGCCCATACCTATATGCCTTTTTATATGGGCACCAACGAAAGCTACTATGCATTTATGGATGAGGGCTGGGCCACTACTTTTGAGTACCTGATTGGTATAACCGAGAAAGGACAGAAGGGTGCTGATGAATTTTATAAAATGTTCCGTGTAAAACGCTGGATACATGGCAAGCATGATAAAGAGAACCCTATTATTACGCCATCGCCGCAGGTTACTTTTGGTGGGGGAAATAACGCGTACGGCAAGCCGTCGTTAAGTTACCTTGCACTTAAAGACATGCTGGGCGATAAGCTGTTTAAGAAAGCCTTGCACACTTATATGAGCAACTGGCATGGAAAGCACCCTATTCCGTGGGACTATTTTAATTCGATGAAAGAAGGCTCGGGTAAAAACCTGAACTGGTTTTTCTACAACTGGTTCTATACCCCTTCTTATATTGACATAGCGCTTGATAAAGTGGAAAAAACAGGCAATAAATATGTGTTAAGCATCCGGAATATCGGAGGGTTTGTTGTTCCGTTCAATGTAATCGTGAATTATACTGACGGCACAACAGATACCATTCATAAAACACCAATTGCTTGGGAGCACAACCAGAAAAACATCAGCGTAAACATAAAAGCCCTTAAACCGGTAAAAGATATTACGCTTGACGGCGGCATTTTTATGGATGCTGATGAAAGCAACAACAAATGGGTGGCCCAATAAGTTGGCATACATCCAATAAACAGAAAAGGCTGCTTGTTTGAGCAGCCTTTTCTGTTATAAAATAATATCCGTTATTTTAAGTGTGCGCGCAGCATCCAGGCCATTTTTTCATGATCTTCCATCAGGCCGGTAATAAAATCGCTGGTACCGGCATCGCCATAATCGTTGGCGAACGGATTGATATTGCCTCTGATAAATTCTATAATACTGTCGTGATCTTCTACCAGTTCGCGGATAAAACCAAGACTATCGTTGCTTCTTTCTGTCAATTCTGCCAGGTGGGTTAACTGTAAAAAGCTTTTTAAAGTGCCTGGCGCATAATGGCCGAGTTGACGGATACGCTCGGCAACGCTGTCCATAATCTCATCTAATTGTTCATACTGCGATTCAAAGAACAAGTGCATGGAGTGAAAATCCGGGCCTTCCACGTTCCAGTGTGCGTTACGTGTTTTGGTATAAAGCACGAATTCATCGGCTAATAATTTGGCGAGTTGAACGGATACGGCATTTTTGTTCTCTTCTGAGATTCCGATTTGAGTTTTCATGGTAAAGTTATGTTAAAGTGTTGTGTATTCAAATTTAAGCAGTATTCCAGAACAATTGTGCCATGTTAATCTCCTTTTCGGTAAAAAAATTGGGGGAATATCTGTAAGCGATGAATTGATACTCATTATTTTTAACCGCAGCGCGCACGGAGTTGTACACAGAGGACACGGGAGATTTTTGTTGTTTTTTTCAATACTTCAATATCCGACATTCAGCATTCGATGTGCATTATTCAAAAAACAATATCGAACACTGAATATGGAATGATGAATAACCAAGTATATAAAAACAGTAAAGCCCCTGATGGGCAGGGGCCTTTACTAACCAATTATAAACCTAAATTATGAGAAGAGCTGTAGGAGAAGGAGTCGAACCTTCACGAAGTGGTTATTCTCATTGCTGAAAGTTTCCCATGATCTTCGCCACCGCGACAAGGAGGTGTGTCTGCCAAAAATTTCACCATCCTACAGTGTTATAATTCTAAGCACGGTATGCACGCACTGTCATTTCAAGTGCGGTCGTCTTAGAAATTGCTGTTGGGGAAGGATTCGAACCTCCACAGAGTGGTTAGCCCGCTTCGGGTTTCCCATAATCTCCGCCACCGGGACAAGGAGGTGTGTCTGCCAAAAATTTCACCACCCAACATTGTTTTTTTGCTTTAAAGAACGACAGCAATTATCCATTTGCTTAATACAAATCTAAAGCAGTATTCATTTTCTTGCAAATTTTTCAACGAAATAATTTTATTTTTAGTTTTATTTTAATTAAACTTGTATTATAGTATAGAATTTTAAATTTATGTCTCATAGAAAAGCCCAAAATTTAGAAATTGATAATCTGGATATACAGATTTTATCGATTTTAATGAAGAATGCAACCACTCCGTACACGGAAATTGCAAAAGAATTGATCGTTTCGGGCGGAACCATACACGTGAGGATGAAAAAGCTGGAGGAGATGGGTGTAATAAAAGGTGCCACACTTGAAGTCGATCCTCAGAAATTAGGCTATGATATTACCGCCTTCCTTGGGATATACCTGGAAAAAGGATCGCAGTATATTGAAGCCGTTAAACAGTTAAAAAATGTAAAAGAAATTGTTGAACTGCATTACACCACAGGCAGCTGGAGCATTTTTGCAAAAATTGTATGCCATGACACCAGTCACCTGCGCGAAATTCTGAACGAGCAGATACAAGGCATTACCGGTGTGCAACGTACAGAAACATTTATTTCACTTGAAGAAAGCATAAGGAGGCAGATTACACTGGAATAAACTTTTACTTTTAAGAAGCTAACCGTTATAAAAAAAACCGCCCCATTTTATGAGGCGGTTTTTTTATTTCTTATGGCTTGTTATAGCTTAAACTTGCCTTTCAGCGCTGCCAGCTTTATCTGCATATCCGTTTCCGGTTCCCGCCTTTTTTGCTGGAAGTTATTTCTGCTTTGTTGCTGTTGACCTGGCTTTTGCTGCGGTTTATTTCCGCCCGCAGCTGGTTTCGGCTCGTTTTCCTTCATGGAGAGGGAAATACGTTTCCGGGCCTCATCTACTTCAACCACTGTAACCTCAACCCGTTGCTGCACTTTAAGCACCTCGTTAGGGTCTTTAATAAAGCGGTTGGTAATACGGCTCAAATGCACCAAGCCATCCTGGTGTACGCCTATATCCACAAAAGCGCCAAAAGCGGTAATATTGGTTACAATGCCCGGCAGTTTCATCCCTACACGCAGATCATTAATAGAATTCACGCCTTCGGTAAAGCTGAATTTCTCAAACTGCTCGCGCGGGTCGCGGCCGGGCTTGGCCAGTTCGGCTATGATGTCGTTCAGGGTTGGCAAGCCAACAGTTTCAGACGTGTATTTTTGCAGCGGAATGCTTTTGCGTAACTTTTCATCGCGCATCAGGTCTTTCACCGTACATTTCATGTCCAGCGCCATTTTTTCAACCAGTTCATAACGCTCAGGGTGAACGGCGCTGGTATCCAGCGGGTTTTCGGCATTATGGATGCGTAAAAACCCTGCTGCCTGTTCAAATGCCTTATCGCCCAGGCGAGGTACTTTTTTCAATTGATCACGCTTTTTAAAAGCGCCGTTCTGGTTACGATAATCTACGATATTCTGCGCCAGCTGCGGACCAAGGCCCGATACATAAGCCAGTATTTGTTTTGAAGCGGTATTCAGTTCCACTCCTACTGCATTCACGCAGTTAATTACAGTATCATCTAACGACGTTTGCAGTTTGTTCTGATCCACATCGTGCTGGTATTGACCTACGCCGATTGATTTGGGGTCGATTTTTACCAATTCAGCCAATGGGTCCATTAAACGGCGACCGATCGATACGGCTCCCCTAACGGTAATATCTTTATCCGGAAATTCGTCCCTTGCTACTTCTGATGCGGAGTAAATAGACGCGCCGCTTTCGTTTACCATTACAATAACAGCATCCGGCAGATTCAGATCGCGAACGAATACTTCCGTTTCGCGCCCCGCAGTACCGTTGCCAATGGCGATGGCCTCTATTTTATGCTTATCAAATAAATAGCGTATCGTTTTTTCGGCATCCCGTGCCTGACCCGCGCCGGTATGCGGATAAACAGCAATATCTTCCAGCAACTTACCCTGCTCGTCCAAACAGGCCACTTTGCAGCCGGTACGAAAACCGGGGTCGATAGCCATTACACGTTTCTGTCCGAGGGGCGCGCTTAACAATAGCTGACGCGCATTCTCGCTGAAAACGCGTATCGCTTCCTCGTCAGCCCGCTTTTTGGTGAACAAACGCACCTCTGTTTCCATCGATGGTTTCAACAAGCGTTTGTAACCATCCTGTACCGCCAGTTGCACCTGTTGCGATGCCGGGTTATTTCCTTTTACAAACTGATTTTCCAGTATGGCGATGGCATCTTCTTCCTGTGGCTTGATATCCAACCACAAAATCTCTTCCTTCTCGCCACGGCGCATAGCCAGTACGCGGTGCGATGGTGCGGTTTTCACCGGCTCATTCCAGTCGAAATAGTCCTTATATTTTATACCGGCTTCTTCCTTACCGGCAATTACTTTCGATCCAAAATCGCCCTTTTCAATGAACAGCTCCCTGATCTTGGTACGGGCTTCTGCATTTTCGCTCACTTGCTCCGCTATAATATCACGCGCACCTGCCAATGCTTCTTCAACCGATGCCACGCCTTTTTCCTCGTCGATAAAATTGGCGGCTTCAGTTTCCACCTCAAAGCGGTTTTGCTCCAGCAGTTTATCAGCCAATGGTTGCAGGCCTTTTTCGCGGGCAGTGGTAGCGCGCGTTTTTCTTTTGGGGCGATATGGCAGATAAATATCTTCCAGTGCAACCATTGTTTCAGCCTCGTTAAGCTGCTTTTCCAGTTCGGGCGTTAGTTTGCCCAGCTCGGTAAGCGACTTGATAATGGCCTCGCGGCGTTTATCCAGGTCGCGGAGCTGTTGCAGACGGTCGCGGATGGCGGTTACCTGCACTTCATCAAGCGTACCGGTCAATTCCTTGCGGTAACGGGAAATAAAAGGAACGGTGGCTCCTTCGTCAAGCAATCCGGCGGTTGCACTTACCTGTCTCTCACTGATCGAAAGCTCGTCGGCTATTTTCTTGTAATGCGTAATCATAAACTTAAAAAACGGATTGCGAAGTTGTGCAGAATGCAAGGAAAGTCAAAAAAAGGTTTTCAACAATATTGCGTGAAAATAGCAGCCGTCAGTAATCTTCAGGTTTTAATGAGGGTGTTGCGAACGGAACGACGGGAGGAGAATAAAAGGAAACCGGCAGGAATAATAATTATCCCTGCCGGTAAATGTTCCTTATCATCATGCACGGCGGATAACGCCCAATATTAATGCAATGATGGCTATAACCAGGAGCACGTGTATAATGCCGCCTGCAGAATAAGCAAAAAAACCGATCGCCCAGCATATCACCAGGATGACCGCGATTGTGTACAATAGGCCTGTCATAATAGGTAGTTTTTAGTTTGTTTAACTTTTAGCGAAAACCATTCCAGTTAGGCGACTATTGCGTTATCTGGTCATATTTAAAGAAATAATAAGAGTATAAACATGTTTTTTGCACAAAAAACAGTATTATTTTGTCGGGCATTTAGGGCAATGATATCAGATATAATTCCGTTATAAAAAACGAAAAACAAAAAATACATTCAGTTTCAGCCAAAAATACTTTGTGCTTTTTTGATTGTTTTTTCCAGATCAATGCCTTTGCCAAGTACGCCTTTAAACAGGTCGCCGGTTTCTTTGAGCCTGTCAATGGAGTTGAAAATGGTAAAATCCCGCATGGTTAGTCCGGGCTTTACTTCGTCCCAGGATAGAGGCATTGAAACAGTGGCGCCAACCTTTGGCCTTAACGAATATGGCCCTGCAATGGTAGCGCCGGGGCGGTTTTGCAGAAAATCAAGATACATTTTGCCGTTACGCTTGGCTACCATACGCTCAAGCGAGGTATAATCCGGTATTTGCTTGTGAACAATATTTACAATAAGCCTGGCGAACATCTGCGATTGATCATAAGTGTATTTAGCATGCAACGGGATATAAATATGTATGCCTGTTGAACCAGAGGTTTTGGGGTAAGACGGTACGTCAATAGCGTCAAGCACTTTCCTTACTTCCTGCGCTGCTTCTATCACCTGTTCAAAGGTGTTTTTGTCGGGGTCAAGGTCTATCACGCAGTAATCCGGGTTATCGGGCGACTGCACCCTACTAAACCACGGGTTAATTTCGATACAACCCAGCGAAGCCATCCATAACAGGTACGATTCGTCAGAACCTACCAGATATTCCTTATGCTCGCCATCACTGGTGGTATATGGAAATGTTTTGGTGATCCAGTCGGGCGCTTTGCCTTTTATGTCTTTCTGATAAAAACTCGGGCCATGAATGCCATCGGGGAAGCGGTTGAGCGACATGGGCCTGTCAATAAGATATGGCAGCATATAGTCGGCAACCTGATAGTAATAATTAAACATATCGCGCTTGGTCACGCCATCTTCGGGCCAGTATATCTTGCTCAGATGCGTGAACTTCAGTTCATGGCCGCATACTTTGCGCACCTGGGTTTCTTCGGTTGGATTGAGTAATGTGCGGCGGTCTTTATTTTTGGGCGGCATAACCATGTCTTTGTGTTTATCGGTCTTTTGCAGAGATGCAAGGTCTTTTGTTTCCACGTTTCCTGCATCCACTTCTTTTACGGTTTCTTCAGCATCAGTTGGCTTTTCGAGGATTATATCCTTCGGCTTTTTATCAATGCGCATCCCTTTAAAAGATGGCTGGCGCAGAATACCATCGCCGGTCACCTCGGCATATTCTACTTCGCCAACCAGTTCAGGCTTTAACCATGTTGGTTTTGCTCCCATTCTTTTAGGGCGGAAACGTGAAGGCTTGTCAACATCCGGCTCCACCTCAAACGGACTTTTATCGGTAATAAGCGGCTTAAATTGTTCCATCATTTCCTTTTGCATCCTGTCGTTAAAACCAGTGCCTACTTTGCCTACATAACGCAGTTTGCCACCCTCATAAACGCCCATGGTAAGCGCACTGAAGGGTTTACTGGTACCTTCGTTCCTGGTAAAACCGGTGATTATGATCTCCTGGCGCTGATGCACTTTTATTTTCAGCCATTCACGTGAGCGGATATCCGGCATATAATGGCTATCAGCCTTTTTAGCGATGATACCTTCCAGCCCGATCTTTTTCGCCGCATCAAAAAACTCCTTCCCATTTGCTTTGAACGACTTACTTGTACGTATATGGTCGTCGTCCGTTGGCAATATGTTTTGCAGGATGGCCTGGCGCTGTTCAAGCGGTAATTCCATCAGGTTTTTGCCTTCATACCACAAAATATCAAACACATAATAAACCAACTGACCGTCTGCATCGCTGCGCCAATTTTGGAGCGCTCCGAAATCAGAAATGCCCTTGTCGTTCAGCACTAATATTTCACCGTCAAGTACGGCGTTTATTTTCCATTCTTTAAGAATGTTATGAATGGAGTAAAATTTATCGTTAAAAGTTTTGTTATTGCGGGAGATAAGATCAACATCTCCTTTATTAATAGAAGCCACCGCCCGGTAGCCATCCCATTTTACCTCGTATAGCCAATCGGGGTCATCAAAGGGTTCATCCACCAACGTAGCCTTCATGGGCTGTATATTTTTAGGCATAGCTGATTTTGGCGCCGACTTAAGGAGCCGCGCTATATCTACAGTCGTATCCAGCGCGCTCTCAGCCAACTGTTCACCCACCATTTTCTCAGGCGTTTCTGCCAGGGCTTTTTTTTTATTACCGCGTTTTGGCTTTTCAGCATCCTCTTCGTGGTTGCTGTTCCAAACCTTGTCGGCAGATTTCTCCATCTGCGCAATCGTCTTGCCTGATTTTACAGATGTATCCTTTTCGGTAACATCTGCTTCGTCTGCAAACTCATCGTTGTGTTTTATAAGCAGCCAGCCGTTTTCGGCCATGCCGTGTGTTTTTACCAGGGCAAACTCCCCTTTCAGCTTTTTACCATGCAGGCGAAATTTCAGCGAACCGGCTTTCAGTTCCTTCAACAGCTCCTTTTCCTGTGCCTTTTTCCCGTCAATATCTTCAAGTGGTTCATAAGTACCTTCGTCCCAAACAATCACGGTACCGCCGCCATACTGGCCCTGCGGAATGATTCCCTCAAAGCTGCGGTAATCAAACGGATGATCCTCCACCATCATGGCCAGCCGTTTGGTTTTAGGATCGGTTGACGGGCCCTTGGGTACTGCCCAGCTCTTCAATACGCCATCCATTTCCAGCCGGAAATCATAATGCAGGTGCGACGCGTCATGCTTCTGCACCACGAACACCAAATGTTGTTTATCCCTGCTTTTACCGGCTTTTGGCTCGTCGGTTTTGTTGAAGTTTCGTTTTTGGACGTATTTAACCAGGCTCATAACAATTGTTTATTATTTACCTGCAACAATTTAGCCATAATAATGGTTTCATACTTATTACCTAACAACAACAATGGAATTGTTTGAAATATCGGTGACTTACAACGATGAGCATCATCACTTCGAAGTACGCGATTATATGCACCATGACGGCGAAAACTGCAAATTTGAAGTGTACAGACACGGTGTATTTGTGGTGAGTTTTGAACCTGGCCCGCACAGGCATTTACATATCTGCAAGAACGGAGGCGTTGAAAAGGAAGAACTGCTGAACCTGATAGCCGATGAAATAGAATCATATAACATTTAATGCCATGAATAAGCTAACCACTCCGGGCAAAGACATTAAGGCTAAAAGAAAACGCGTATCATCTATTGATGACACCACCGAACGTGCGCGCCGGAAAGCCGCGACATCAGGCACTATGGAAGATAGCGTTGCTGCCGAACTGAAGAACCGTGAACATGGCCATGAAAAGCCTGCGCGATAAATTCTCCACGTCTTACACCATTATCCAATAGTTTATTTGCTTAATACAGAGGAATATTTTTTATATTTGATAGTAAAGCTTATAAACCAACCCCTTCCGCTTACTTTTTTGTAATTGTAAACGGAACAGACAGCTGGCCAGCACATTGCATTAATCACATAACAACACACGTTCATGTGTATATGCTGTTAACATAACCTGTGGAACCATGAGTGTAAATGAGCGTTTTAACCTTTTTTGGATAGCCCGGGCCCTGACTATTTCCTGTCAGTATGACATGGAACGGTATTATTATGATACTATGCATCACAACCTGTTCTCCATTATTAAATTACCGTCTGAGCCCGTTATACTTAACAAATATAACCTGAGGTATGACAGCACCACCGAAGCTGATATTACCGTACGCATGTCCTTATCGGGCGATCACCACAGTTCCATTATCGAAATACCACGTTTAAGCGTGAAGGATAAAAAGGAGATACAGTTCGGATTCTTATCGCTATCGGCGGATAAGCTCACTTATGGCAAATGTATACTTGCCGTAAGTGAGCAGACTGACGAAGATGGATTTGTGCTTGATACGCTGTTTCACAGGCGTCACACGTTAACCCCACACTGGGAAGCCTTAAAGCTGCAACTGTCTTTGGGCTATATGAGCAGGCTTAACCAAAATCTTGCGCAGACGGGTTATTTACATAATTAGTGTTCCACCCTTCAGCGGCTCAAGCCACATTAATGCATGTGACACACGACCGCTGAATTAATCTCGTACGGCTGGTTCGATACCGAATTCCACTCCACTTTTTGCCATAATGTTATATCCTGTATATGCCATAAGAATATGCTATCATTGCAAATGGTTTCAGTAAGCATATTTATTTCACATCCACTTCGTGCACACTTGCTGTTCTGAGATCACTCACAAAATGTTCGCCATGTTTTACTTCAACAGGATGTGACCTTGGATTATTGGGTGCACCGGTACCTTCAAAATTGGTGATTCTTACATTTTTAAAATAATTGACCTCAATACCATTGGTAAGCCAGGGCATACGTGAATTTGTCCATTGCAGTTGAAAGTCATTGATGATCAAGCCATCTACATGCTGTGCCAGTAATCCGGGAATATCACTTTTAAACAGGCCATCTTTCGCATATAAAGTTCCGCGCATATCAATATTACCTCCAGCAACGTCATTCAGCTTACTATCCGTCAGTTCAAAACGGATATGGTTAAAATAAATATCGCGCAGGGCGCTCTCATCCGTTCCCCATAACAGCATACCGTTTTCACCTTTGCATACGATGTTGTCAAAAGTAACATGCCGTATTACCCCCAATTTTATGCCGGGCTTACCACGAACGGCCGAAATATGTATTGGTTCTGCATTACCCCACCAGTCGCCGGTATGCAGTTTGGTATCGATAGTGATATTAGAGAACGACAGGTTTTCCAGCGAGCCTTTATCCCTTAAGAATATACCGATACCACGACTTGAGTTAGTGATATTACAATTGTTCACCTGTACGTTGCGCACATCGTTCTGATCGAGAAAACCTACCCGCAGCGCACACGACGACGATTGCAGGTTACAATTGCTGATCAGAATATTTTCTGACAGATGGTGCAGATGCTCAAAGCCCGGAACCTCGAAATGATGATCGAAACCTGTAATGGCAAAGGAATCATCACCCGTTCGGATGTCGCAGCCTGTCACGATCACGTTAGTACAACTGGTGAGGTCGATGCCATCGGCATTGGGTGCCAGCAGGTTTGTCCATAGCCGGATGTTGCTGATGAGCACAGATTCACAATCAGCCAGATGCATACACCAGAACGGCGATTTGGTAATGAACACGTCCTTTATGGTAACTCGCTTGCAATTGCTAAAAATAAACATCTGGTAAGGCCTGTCCTTCGGCACCACCGGGCCATCGCCAATCCCCGATTCCACATGTCTGAAGTTAGCCCCCTGGCGGGAATATTTGGTTACCGAGGTATCCAGCTTTTTCGCTTTATCCAGTTCAAAATAAGCATCGCCATTGCCATCCAACTGTCCGTCGCCGGTTATGCTTACATTCTCGGCATCTTTTGTATAAAACATACCCAAATGAATAGGCTGGTATGGCGTATCAGGCGCAAAAGGCGTGTAATCCTGCAAGTTCGGGCTACCGCGCAACACTGCACCTTTTTGCAGGTACAGGTTTACGTTGCTTTTGAGGTGCGTAGTGCCAATAATAAACACACCCGTCGGCACAACCACATCGCCGCCGCCATTGGCGTTACAATCGTCTATAGCAGCCTGTAGCGCTTTAGTGCAAACCGTATTGGAGTTCGCTACCGCACCATATGAAACAATATTATATTGCTTAAGCTGCGCGAAGCAATGGGTGGTAAAGAGCAAGGCGATTGTGAGGGTAAAATACTTTTTCATAATAAATTGGTTTTCAGTATGCCTAATTATTTAACATACTAAATTATGAGATGGCCAGAAATTATTGCAGGAATGATAAAATAGTGCCTGCTTTTGCAGTAAAAATACAATCAGATAGTAATGGCGGTTGCACGATGCTTTAACTGCCCTCTAAGCATGGGCATTTAAACCCTACGCGGAATAAAGTTCAGGGAGGATATTTTTATTACGCAGCACCCGCTTTCCGGCGGCGACTCATGCGGATAAGGCCGATGATCTCCAGGCCGATGCCAACACCCACTAATATGCCCCTGACAAAATCGGGAATATGTATCCAGTCATTTACCAGGGATGGTACAGCCGCCAATAACAGGCCGGCGGCTACAAGTCTTAGCTGCGGCCGTGGTGTATTTTTATTGTTCATCTTTATTTAGTTGTTTTTCCAGTTCTTTAAGTCTTTCTATCTGTTCGTTTATTTTGCGTGTATGGCGGTTCATTACCTTTGGCCGCAGAACGAACCACGCAATTGCCATATATAATAGTAAAGCGCCGTATTCCATTAACCCGGTTATACCCTGCGTACTTACATACTCAAACATATATACCATAGTTCCTACCGAAGCAAGCAGGAAGCCGGTGAGCTGTGTCCGTTTAAAAAAGAACAACTGCTTTTGCTTGATATGCTCCATATGCTGCAGATAATCCCTGTTGCTGCAGTCTTTCAGCTTGTAAAAGCTGATCAACAAGCTAAAACTGTTTGAAAGCAATACCAATCCGGCAGCGCCTATCATCACTTCGCCTATACGTGTACTTAGCATTGACGAATTGTAGGTAAACGCAACCACGATGATGGCGCACAGGCAGATAATACCTGCAACTATGGTCAATACCGTTTTTAATATCTTCTGATCGCTGTACTTTTTTACAAGGGCCTCCATTTGAGATGCAGGCGGCAATCCCCTGGTATCGGCGGTTAACCATATCTGTTTCAATTCATTCAAATTGTCCATGCTCCTTAAATTTAATGGTCAGCTTTTCTTTAATACGATGAACTTTTATCCGCACATTGCCAGGGCTTATACCCACTATTGATGCAATCTCCGCCTGTGGCAGATCTTCTAATACCAGCGAAATAATTATCCTGTCGGTTTCGGGCAAATCGGCAATACAGCTATATAAAAAGGCCAGCTTTTCGTCGCCAAGTGTTTCATATACCGGTGCTGCAAGGTTAGCGGGCAATTCGGTTTTAAAAAATTTCTTGCTGCGCTCAAGTGCACGCAAGCAATTGTTGGTGGCAATGCGAAATATCCAGGTACTTATAAGCGATTCATTACGGAATGACGGCAGGCCTTTCCAGACAGATATAAAGGTCTCCTGCGTAAGGTCGCGCGCTTGTTCACGATCATTAATATAGCCCATACACACACGGAACACCTGCGGTGAATAGCGGTTATAGATTTCGTTAAAATCAAACATTTATTAACCTTTTACTGGCTGATTTTTTATTAATGCCCGGTTAGATACGCCCCATGCAGAAATGTTACAGCTATAATTCCGGTTCAGGCTTCTAAATTTGAACGTATGGAAATATGTGTTTCTCTTTCGTTGCAAGTTAAATACCTGATCGGAATAATATATACCTTCGGGGTAACATAAAAATTCTATTTTTATCGCAAACGTAAAAACCATTATGATAACCTACCAACCATCTGCCAACCGGTACAAGGATATGCAATACCGCCGCTGTGGCAAAAGCGGCATAAAATTGCCGGCTGTTTCGCTGGGTTTATGGCACAATTTCGGGCATGTGGATGTGGCCGAAAATTACCGCAAGATCCTGCACCTCGCTTTCGACAGCGGCATTACCCATTTCGACCTTGCCAATAATTACGGCCCGCCGCCGGGATCGGCAGAAGAGAATTTTGGCTGGTTGCTGAAAGAAGATTTCAGGGGTTACCGCGATGAAATGATCATTTCCAGCAAGGCCGGTTATACCATGTGGGATGGGCCTTACGGTGATTGGGGATCGAAAAAATACCTCGTTTCCAGCCTCGACCAAAGTTTGAAACGTATGGACCTGGATTATGTGGATATCTTCTATCATCACCGCCCCGACCCTGAAAC
>JBQCIS010000326.1:0-6964 GCA_051953515.1 Mucilaginibacter sp. | reverse complement strand
CTACCGCCATGCTGGCTAAGGCACACGTGCCATCGCCAAACTTCGCACCGTCTGATACCTCTAACCTGCAGGTAGGCATGGAGGTAGAACATGAGCGTTTTGGCTTTGGAAAAGTTATTAGCTTAGAGGGAAACAAGCCGGATGTAAAAGCCACCATTTTCTTTAAGGAGATAGGTCAGAAACAGTTGCTTTTAAAGTTTGCAAAGTTGAGTATCCTTCCCCAATAATTCCCCATTCCACACTTTTTGGGCAATAATTTCCACGCTTGCGCATTTTAGCATATACAGAAATGTCATTTCCGTGGAAATTTCGCGGTAATTAATCATGGCATACGTTTTGGTTAAATATTTTATCCTTTCCCCTGATTAATTTAAAAATTGAAATGAACGAGCTCAAAAAGAAGACTAACAAATCCGTTGGAATGAACATTAGAACTATGCGCCATCAGCATGGTTGGAGCCAGGAAGATGTTGCTAACCGTTTAGGCATTTCCATCCCGGCATTTTCAAAAATTGAAACCGGCGTAACTGACATTAACCTGTCGCGACTGGAGCAGATCGCGAATGTATTTGAAGTGAGCGTGGTTTATCTGCTTTCAATGGATGCAGGTGACGTTGAACATGAGCCATCACATCTAAGCATTGCGCAGAAAAAGTTGATCGACCGCGAGGCCGAAATTGCAACATTGCAACGTAAAGTAATACTGCTTTACGAAGAGCTGCGCAATAAAACTTCAATAGCTGTTTAACATAGCTACTGTTCAGTATTCAAAACAGTTATTTAATTTTTAAGCGATTTCTGCTTATTGATTGGATTTTATTATCATTGAAATTTATTAAATGATAATTAACAAATATTCAAACAGGTAAATTAATTATTCTGTCTATTCAATTGTAAGTAAATCCTTAAAATTTAGGGCATTATAGAGCAGTTTGGTTTGGCTTTTGTGTTTGCTAATCCAATCAAATTGATCTGTATGCAGAATTATTTGTTATCAATACCCGGAGATGAGTTAAAGGGAGGGATTATACATGACCCTAAAACGAAACTAAAGGTGAGGGTCATTAACAAAAAAAAGCCGGTATATACTCCGCAAAGTGGCGAAATACGATACTTTGTAACTGCAGGTAAAAATACATTCGCATTTGAAACTGTAGGTTACCGAAAGCACCGGCAACTGCTTATTTTGCAAATGATCGCCTGGTACTGTGTGTACCTGGGTCTGCTTGAGGCGCAGATACATCCTAACTGGCCTTTATAGTAATGTATAAATTAAAGCATTTTTAATTATATGTTACTTATCATACAAAAAGGAGCCTTAAGGGCTCCTTTTTTTGTTCCAATAATTTCGCAGGGAATTAAGTTAATAATTGCACATTATAACGGTTTGCCGCTGTCGTGCATCATATCACTCATTTCAATAATCTTTTCGTCTATCTCCGATACACATTTATCCATCATATTGATGCACTCCTGTTTATCAACCAAACCTTCTTTTTCAAGATTCATGAGGCCTTTTAAGGTGGCGATCGGGCCACGTATCTGGTGCGAAAGGTATGACGAATAGTCAGAAAGTTTCCGGTTCTTTACCTGCAAATCTTTCGTTCTTTCATCAATAATCTCTTCAAGATGATGATTTACACGGTCAAGATTATCCTTCTGACGCAACACCTCGCCATTCAGCTCGGTTAACTGCTGGTTAGTTTTCGCTTTGCGCTTAATGTTATTGAACAGCAGGGCTACAACAACAACCAAAAGCCCCACTAAAGCGGTTACCATCCAGAACCTAACACGCTCATACTGGTTCTGCTGGTCGATACGCTCATTTTCTATCTGCTGTTCCTTTTGCAGATGCTGTACTTCAAATATATGTATCTGCGAGGTGAGGCTTGTTTTACCTATTAAACTATCTGCCCTGTACACTGCCGAAAGATATAAAAGCGCCTTTTCGTAATTTTTACGCTTTAGCTCAAGCTCGTAGCTGGTATATAAAAGATCGTGTTTTATTTTTTCGTCCTTTATAATATTGGCATAGGCATTTCCCTCGGCAACAACTCGGGTAGCATCATCAAATTTACTTTGGTTAATATATAATTCTGCCAATGTAAGGTCAATACTGGCAACCGTTTCGTTCAGGTCTTTTTCCTTGGCTTTTGCAGTTGCATCGGTAAGTAGTTTTTCGGCGGTGCCAAACTGATTAAGATTGTAATAAGCAACGCCGCTGTTTTGCTCGCACAATATCAGGTTAGTAGAATCCTTAAGGCCATTAAAAATAGACTGGCTGTGGTTATAATAACTTAATGCCTTATTATATTCCTTTTTTCGCGTGTAAACGTTGCCAAGGTTAAGGTATGCTGTAGCGATCAAAGATTGATTGTGCAGTTGTTCGCCTATCACTTCCGCTCTCTGAAAATACTCAAGCGATTTATCGTAGTCGTTATCGCGATAAAGGTTACCAATGTTGTTATCAACTCTTGCTTCGCCCAGTTGATCGCCGCATTTTAAAAAGTTGGTTAAAGACTGTATATAGCTGTTGATCGCATCTTCCGGAAGGTTAAGATAATACTGGCCGATACCCTGTATGCGATAAGACTCGGCAACACCCCTTGTGTAACCCAATTTTTTGGCTAATTCAAGCGCTTTTGCAGCAGTATTAATGGTTTCTTCGGCATTGGTAAGCCTGGCATCGTAAGCATTCTTATTTAGCTTTATTACTGTGTTGGTATCTTGCCTTGTTATGTCAATTGCTGAATTATCGTCTGCAAAGGCGACAAGAGAAAATAGCATTAAAAAAATGACTACACAGTAAAACTTCATCAATGATGTTTGTGATTAATTGCCACGAAAATTAAAAAACATACCAATATATTACTAATTTCCCTAAAAGAGATAATAAACACCTGGTGGTTATTTTATTTTTTAATAAAATAACTTAAAACTTAATTATCTTTGTTTCGTTTAAAAAGCTGATAATCATAAATTTAACAACTAAAATTCATATTGTTAAATTTAACCGTGCGTAAATCTATTGCTTACAAATAGTAAAGCGCATAATGCCATTGGCATTTATACTAAAAAAAGTACTTTTATACGGATGCAACCCGCTAAAGTTGCCTAACCTTTTTACTTAAAAACAAAACAAAAAACTCCAGATTTTATAAAATATTAAAAAAAACAAAATCACATGAAAAAGACAATAATTGTTGCCGCAGCACTAATGCTGTCGGCCGGTGTTATCTCATCCCAGGTAAAAGTCACCAATACCCCAACTATTCAGGCGGTAACTATTCAAAAATCTATTTCCGCAGATAAAAAGAACCTGGCGT
This sequence comes from Mucilaginibacter sp., assembly GCA_051953515.1. GTDB lineage: Bacteria > Bacteroidota > Bacteroidia > Sphingobacteriales > Sphingobacteriaceae > Mucilaginibacter. The sequence continues at coordinate 3,638 of JBQCIS010000326.1, read as the reverse complement.
CTGCAGACTAATCTTCCAAGCAATAACAATACCAATAATATTAAAAATTAAAAAAATGAAAAAGACCATCATCATCGCAGCTGCATTTATATTATCGGCCGGCGCACTTTCATCACAGGTAAAAGTTAACAACAACCCTACTGTTACACAAACCATTACTGTACAAAAATCAATTTCGGCTGATCGCAAAGACCTGGCCAGCGGCGATTAATTTATCTCCCTATTAATTAAACCACGTCAATAACAACACCCTAATTAAAAACAAAATGAAAAAGATCGTCATCGCAATAGCAATAGCATTAACCGGAGTTGTGGCACTCTCCACCAGGGTTGGCAACATGAAACCAGCCATTAGCGACATAAAAGTAACCTTTTACGATTACCAGAAAGCACTGGCAAGCGGTGATTGATCATATACATTTTTAATAAGAAGAAAACCATGAAGAAGATTCTCATTGCAGCAGCATTAATTTTTACTACAGGCCTCATCTCGTCATGCTCAAAATCGGGCAATGCTAACAGTATCAGGGCGCATGCCTTACAAACGATACTGGCAGGCGATAAAAAAGATCTGGGCAGTGCGGATTAATTCATTCAACATATACTAACAACAACAAGCAACTAACAATCAACATTAATAAAAACATTAAACAGAATATAATTATGAAAAATTTATTTGTAGCAACAGCATTAGTTTTGGGTTCAACCATCATTGCACAAGCAAACGTTTTACCCGTTCCAACCGCCAAACATAAAGTAGCTTTTTTAGGCGATAAAAGAGATTTAGGCAGTGGCGACTTCAAAGTAGCTATGCTGGGCGATAAAAGAGACTTAGGCAGCGGCGATTTCAAGGTAGCTATGCTGGGCGATAAAAGAGATTTAGGCAGCGGCGACTTCAAAGTAGCTATGCTGGGCGATAAAAGAGACTTAGGCAGCGGTGATTTCAAGGTAGCTATGCTGGGCGATAAAAGAGATTTAGGCAGCGGCGATTTCAAGGTAGCTATGCTGGGCGATAAAAGAGATTTAGGCAGCGGTGACTTCAAGGTAGCTATGCTGGGCGATAAAAGAGACTTAGGCAGCGGCGACTTCAAGGTAGCTATGCTGGGCGATAAAAGAGACTTAGGCAGCGGTGATGTTAAAATTGCTTAATTGATTTATTGTTGAAACATAAAATTGACAAAAAATGAAAAAGATCATCATCATAGCAGCAGTTATCATATCATCAGCCATCACTGCATTTGCCTTTTCGGGTAAAACTGCCGAAAACAAACATACAAATAACATAAAGGTTGAAACATCTGACATTGCAGGGAAAAGCAGCAGCTTTTCAGGCTCACAGCTGGCATCAGCTGACTGATAACCTTTTATAAAGCATTATATCTGTTTAATGAATATAAGCAATGGCCAACCGGTATAAACCGTGTTGGCCATTGTTGTTTAAATTAAAATCGCCCTGATCATCCGCTTGCAGTAAATTTCAGTTCAATAATACAACGTACTATATTTGCTGCAAATCCAATATATATGCAAACCATAAAACAGTATGTTGAAGATAACAAACAACGTTTGTTAGACGAACTTTTTGACCTGCTGCGCTTCCCGTCTGTAAGCGCCGATCCGCAATACAAACCACACGTGTTAAAAACCGCAGAATTTGTGGCGCAAAAACTGCTTGACGCCGGCGCCGATAACGTGGAAGTTTGCCAGACCGCAGGTTACCCAATAGTTTATGGTGAAAAGCTGATCGATCCCTCAAAACCCACTGTTTTGGTTTACGGTCACTATGACGTTCAGCCGCCTGATCCGCTGGAATTATGGAAAACCCCGCCATTTGAGCCAACCATTCGCGATGGCAAAATATATGCCCGCGGCGCGTGCGATGATAAAGGCCAGTTTTATATGCACGTGAAGGCATTTGAACTGATGATGCAAACCAACACCTTGCCCTGCAACATTAAGTTTATGATAGAAGGCGAAGAAGAGGTTGGCTCGGACAATCTGGGCATATTTGTAAAACAGAATAAAGAACGCCTGAAAGCCGATGTAGTGCTGATATCTGATACTTCGATGATCAGCATGGAAAATCCATCGCTGGAAACCGGTTTGCGCGGTCTCTCCTATCTCGAAGTTGAAGTGACCGGCCCTAACCGCGATTTGCACTCGGGCGTGTATGGCGGCGCGGTGGCTAACCCCATCACCATTCTGGCAAAAATGATCGCTTCCATGCACGATGAAAATAATCATATCACCATACCAGGGTTTTATGATAAAGTGATTGAGCTGACGCAGGAGGAGAAAAAAGCATTAAATGCAGCACCTTATGATGAGGCAGAATACAAAAAAGACCTCGATATAAACGAAGTATGGGGCGAAAAAGGCTACAGCACGCTTGAACGCACAGGTACACGTCCTACCCTTGAACTAAACGGTATTTGGGGAGGCTACATTGGTGAAGGGGCAAAAACTGTATTGCCTTCAAAAGCACATGCCAAAATCTCGATGCGTTTGGTGCCAAATCAAAGCTCGCAAGAGATCACGGAGCTATTTACCAAACATTTTGAAAAGATCGCTCCGCCTTATGTAAAAGTAAAAGTTACCCCCCACCATGGCGGCGAACCGGTTGTTACGCCTACCGATAGCATCGCCTACAAAGCAGCACAAAAGGCCATAGCCGAATCATTTGGTAAAGAACCTATCCCAACCCGTGGTGGTGGCAGTATCCCGATCGTAGCCTTGTTTGAAGCTGAACTGGGCATTAAAACCGTATTGATGGGCTTTGGTCTGGACAGTGATGCGCTACACTCGCCAAATGAAAAATACGACATTTACAACTATTACAAGGGAATTGAGACTATCCCGTTGTTTCACAAGTACTTTGCCGAATTAAGTGCGAAATAATTTATTTAAAATTAATAAATTATCAATTAAATTAAAACAAAGCACTTTTTATAGGTATTATATAATTGTTAACAAATTATAACAATTATGGCTACCAAAGAAAAATCAAAGAGCGAAGCATCCAAGGAGATGCGCGATCCAAATGCATCAAAACAGGAAAAAAGCTCAGCTGCCAAAAATATGGGCAGCGGACACAAAAAGAGCAACAACAAGTAATTGGTAAATTAACGATAAAAGCCGGAGAAACATTCTCCGGCTTTTATTTTGGCATAGTTACACCAGTCATACTAAACTTGTTTCAGCATCTCACAAGCATGTAATCGCCATTCAAATAAGCGATAGTTGATGAGATCCCGAAACAAGTTCGGGATGACGTTGGAGGGATTTGACTAATTTATACCACAAATCGCTCACATTTAGCCAAATAAGCATCAGCAGCATCCGCCCCTATTCCTATAGTGTCATCAATATCCAAATGGTAGCCTTTATAAATAACGCCACCAACACAAGGGTCTTCCTTATGCCCCAGCATGCAGGTATCCATATCATAAAACTTAATATTAGGGCTGGCGTAAACGAAATGTAGTTTCGAACTTAGGGCAATTCGGCTTTCCAGCATACCGCCCATCATGCAGGCTACTTTGTGCTCCGCTGCCAGGTCGTGTATCTTCTTCGCCTCAAATATTCCGCCCGATTTGGCCATTTTGATATTGATATAATCGCACGAATTGCTGTTGATC
>JBQCIS010000325.1:0-4988 GCA_051953515.1 Mucilaginibacter sp. | reverse complement strand
CGATGGTTTGTGGTACAAACGCACAGCGGTTTCCACTTTGTTCACGTTCTGTCCGCCGGCACCGCCCGAACGGAAAGTTTCAAACTCTATGTCGGCAGGGTTTACTTCTATCTCAATAGTATCGTCAACCAACGGGTACACGTACACCGAAGCAAACGAGGTGTGGCGCTTGGCATTGGCATCAAACGGCGATATACGTACCAGTCGGTGTACGCCATTCTCGCCTTTCAGGTATCCATAGGCGAACTCCCCCTCAAACTGCAGGGTAACGGTTTTCACACCGGCCACATCACCTTCCTGAAAGTCCTGCTCGGTAACTTTATAGCCGTTCTTTTCGCCCCACATAATATACATGCGCATCAGCATACCGGCCCAATCGCAGCTTTCGGTACCGCCGGCACCGGCCGTAATTTGCAATACGGCATTCAACTGGTCTTCCTCTGCCGAAAGCATGTTTTTAAATTCGAGCTCTTCAACAGCGCTTAATGCCGCATTAAACTGCTCCTGCATTTCGGCTTCGGTGGCATCGCCGCCCTGGTAAAATTCAAACATTACACCGGCGTCTTCCACAACCGATTCAACCTTCTGGAAGGCGTCCGTCCATACCTTTTTGGTTTTGATAGAAGCGAGAACCTTTTCAGCCTCTTTGGGCTGGTCCCAAAAACTCGGGCCGAGGGTTATTTCCTGTTCTTTTTGTAGTGCATCGAGTTTAGTATCGATGTCAAAGATGCCTCCTCAGGGACGTTACTCTATCCCTTAAATCCTGGATCTGTTCTTTAGTCATTCGGCAAAGATAAAAAAAACCGGGATTTAAGGGATTAAACAGATGAGCAGGATATACATCCTGAAAATCCCATAAATCCGTTAAATCCCGGTTCAAAAAAAAGGCCTGCCGTACGGCAAGCCTTTATGGGTAGTTAAAATTCTGTTGTTTTTTTATGCAACTGCAAGCTGCCTTAAAAGGGCATCTGCATGGTTGCCGCTCACTTTCTGAATGAGGGAGCTTAACGCAAACTCTTTATTTTGTTCGCTTTTCGATTGTTTGATCAGTTCCTGCATTGTTGGTTGGATCAATGCTTTGGCAATGTTCATCGCCTCTGCAGGTGCTATCTGGTAATAATTATTCAGCTTGTTGGCAAACTTTCGCTCCACGTTGTTTATCAGCGGATTATTATAAGCACCTGTAAACTTAAAGTTGTTTATAAGGTCTTTTAATTTTCCGCCTTCAACCTGGCCTTTCAACACCTCAATAATTGAACTTGAAGCATCATTTATTACAGCTTCACGGTTTTTTTCCGGTATTACCGGATTGTTAATAACAGCCGTCCCGGCATTATTTTTAACAAGCAGATACAGTTTTTCAAACATAACCGACAAATCTTTTAATTGAATTAAGAAAATGATGAAAAAATCATAATTTCCTTACCATATAGACAAATATAGTAAATAAAAGTTTTTAATCTGTAAACGATTTGTAATATTTTTTTTGAAAATCATAATTTACTTGGTGTAAAACAAACACTAAGAGGGTGTGTTATTTTTACACAAAACATATTCAGATTATAAACTTTCAGATTAATACTTTTCCTGTGTTTATTAATTATACTTTTGCTTAAAAACTCACTCAATTATGTTGCCAAATATTGATTTTACCACAACGGAAGCCTATAAATACCTGGCCGACCATTATGTAGATATTGCCGGTGAGCACATGAAGGACCTTTTTAAAGCTGACAGCCAAAGGTTTGCAAAGTTCTCTACCTTCTTCGAAGATATTCTGCTTGATTACTCTAAAAACCGCATTAACGACGAAACATTCGCCTTATTGATACAATTGGCTAAAGAGTGTAAGCTAAAAGAGGCAATTGAAGCCATGTTTTCCGGCGAAGTGATTAATGCTACCGAGCATCGTCCGGTTCTGCACATCGCTTTGCGTAACCGCAGCAACACACCTATTTATGTTGACGGTAAAGACGTGATGCCCGATGTGAACCGTGTGCTGGAACAAATGAAAAACTTCAGCGAAAGGATTATTTCAGGCGAATGGAAGGGCTTTACCGGCAAAGCTATCACCGACGTGGTGAATATCGGTATCGGCGGTTCTGACCTCGGTCCGGTAATGGTAACCGAAGCATTACGCCCATACAAAAATCACCTGAACATGCACTTTGTAAGCAACGTGGATGGTACACACATTGCAGAAGCATTAAAGGCGGTAAACCCTGAAACTACTCTGTTCCTTATTGCTTCAAAAACCTTTACTACGCAGGAAACCATGACCAATGCACAAACTGCAAAGGACTGGCTGCTGGCCAACGGTGGCAAACAGGAAGATGTGGCTAAACATTTCGTAGCGCTTTCAACCAATACCAAAGGCGTTGAGAAATTTGGCATAGACACTGCAAATATGTTCGAGTTCTGGGATTGGGTTGGCGGTCGCTATTCGTTGTGGAGCGCAATAGGTTTATCCATTGTATTAAGCCTGGGCTATGAAAACTTTGTTGAATTACTGAGCGGCGCACACGCTTACGATGAGCATTTCCGCAATACCGAATTCGAGCAAAATCCATCGGTTATCCTGGGCATGCTGGGCATCTGGTACAATAACTTCTTCGACTCTGAAACTGAGGCTATTTTACCATACGACCAATATTTGCACCGCTTTGCAGCTTACTTTCAGCAAGGCGATATGGAAAGCAATGGCAAACATGTAGACCGCAATGGCAATCCTGTCGACTATCAAACCGGGCCGATCATCTGGGGCGAGCCGGGCACTAACGGTCAGCATGCGTTTTACCAGCTGATCCACCAGGGCACCAAACTAATCCCTTGCGACTTTATCGCACCGGCGCAAAGCCACAACCCTATTGGCGATCACCACATGCTGCTTATATCAAACTACTTTGCACAAACCGAAGCATTGATGAACGGCAAAACCATCGACGAGGTAATTGCCGAACTGAAAGCAGCGGGTAAATCTGACGAGGAGATCAAAAAGCTGGCGCCATTTAAAGAGTTTGATGGTAACCGTCCAACCAACTCTATCCTGCTTAAAAAGATCACTCCACACAGCCTGGGTGCATTAATTGCTATGTACGAGCACAAAATATTTGTACAGGGAATTGTATGGAACATCTACAGCTTCGACCAATGGGGCGTTGAACTGGGCAAACAGTTAGCGCTTAAAATACAGCCTGAATTAAGGAATACCGACGAGATCAGCAGTCATGATTCATCGACTAATGGGTTGATCAATCAGTATAAAGAATGGAGATAAGCCAAAAGTATATAGCAAAAAGGGCCGGTAAATACCGGCCCTTTTTGCTATAATGATTGGTTATTACTCAATTCAGAAGGATCAGGATCCACATAAAATTCCGTGGGATCATACGGTTCCTGGTTAGGATCTTTCGGATTTGGTCCGTATTGATTAGGATATAGATTCCCATCCTGAAATATCAACACAAAAAAATAAAACGGAATGATCTGCCACCAACCGCTTTTATTCAGATCATGGCATCTCTTTGCGCCCTGCGACCATAAAAACCAAAGCACCGGCACATAGCATAGTAAGATGATGGCGAGAACAGTTTTATCCTCTCTTTCACTTAATCTTACATAAGTGAGTATAAAATAAATTATAATATAAATAATAAAGCTAATGCCGTATTCCGTACGCCTGATACGGCCATTGAATGAGAATAGATTTTTGAACATGTGAAAAAAGGTTTATTTATCGGAAAGATAATTAACATATCTGTTATTTGCAATTATGCTTTATCTTTTAAAATCAAGGCTAACATATTTGGCTAAAGCCAGATAGCCGCTTTTTATACCCGTTGGCTAAAGCCAACGGCAATTTGGCATTTTCAATATTTACAGCTTACATGATTATTCTTCCTTCTGTACCTTATATTGCTGTTGGCTTCAGCCAAACGGATTAGCAAAGCGTGAGTTAATTGGCTTTAGCCAATCTGTATGCTATGCGGCTATTTGTAATTCTAACCCCAGAATGCATCTCTTATATCATTGGCTAAAGCCAATGACAATTTAAATCAGCAAACATTTCAGGCAAGATTTCGGGCCATCGCATTTTTTCTAATATTGCGGTTGGCTTTAGCCAACGGAATATCAACAATACTTAATTGGCTTTAGTCAAAACTAATTGTACATTTACCTAAAACCTTACCAACCATGTCATTTCTCAAAATATGGATTCATATTGTTTTTGCAACTAAGGATCGGGAATCTTTATTGCAAAAAGATTTGAGATATAAACTCTTCGATCATATCGCACAAAACTGTAAGAACAAAGGGATTTTCTTAAAAGCGATCAATGGGTATTCAGACCATATCCATTGCCTTATTTCATTGGGCAAGGATCAAAACATTGCAAAGATTGCCCAACTCATTAAAGGCGAATCCTCATTTTGGATAAATCAGAATAATTTCATTAAGGATAAATTCAACTGGCAGGATGATTACTTTGCAGTTTCGGTAAGTGAATCAAAACTGCAAAGTATTATCGCATACATAGACAATCAGGAAGCACATCATGCTAAAAAATCCTTTAGCGATGAGGTTGATGAATTTATGGACAAATATGGCTGGCATGTGTCAACCATATAACCCGGCTTATTTCTTTACAAACTCCACCTGATACAAGTGCGGCCATTTTTTGCCGGTAATGAATATTCTTTTACCAACCGGATCATAGGCGATACCATTTAATACATTGGCGTTTGGCGCTCTTTTATCTTCAGGGTAAAGGCTGGCCAGGTTTATTCTCTGTAATACTGCACCGGTTTTTGGGTCTATGACGATGATATTGTCAGTTTCATATACATTGGCGTATATCTTGCCATCTATATACTCCAGCTCATTTATCTGATCTATTGGTTTTTTATCATCATAAACATCAATATAGCCCGTGGTCTGCCATTTATCTTTACTGATAAACCAGATGCGGTTCGTGCTATCGTCCATGT
>JBQCIS010000324.1:0-10760 GCA_051953515.1 Mucilaginibacter sp. | reverse complement strand
ACTGTCAATCAACCGTGCTGTCCGAATGTCTCTGACCCGATGCTGTCCGAAGTCTCTGACTTCGGACGACTATGCATGTAGTCTGCGACTACATTAACCCACATTCATCACCGCCCAAAGCGAAATCCCAGAAATCAACACCCAAAGCAGCACCGCTTGCAACAATGGCTTTACGCCAACTGCTTTCAAAGTCTTAAATGACAGGCTGGTGCCAATGAGAAATAGCGTAACCGTTAGTCCCGTTTTGGCGAGGGTGGTAATATAGGGTACCAACGGATGAATAAATGGCACATAAGTATTCACCAGCATAGCTACTATAAATAACCCGATAAAGTACGGTATAGTAATCTGTTTGCGGTCCGTTTTAAATGCGAGCGCTGTAATAAATGCCACCGGGATTATCCATAGTGCGCGGGCCAGTTTTACGGTTGTTGCCGTTTGCAGGGCTACCGCACCGAATTTGGATGCCGCCCCAACTACAGAGCTGGTATCATGAATGGCCAATGCGCACCATAAACCGAACTGCGTTTGCGACAAGTTTAACCCATGGCCGATAACCGGGAACAGGAACAGCGCTATAGAGTTCAATATAAAAACCGCGCCCAGCGCCACAGATATTTGCTTATCCCCCGCTTTGATTACGGGTGATATGGCCGCAATGGCGCTGCCGCCGCAAATGGCCGTACCGGCGGAGATGAGCAGGGATGTTTTTTTATCAGTTTTAAAAAATTTACCTGCCAGCGTACCGGCTATAAATACAATGGTGATGGATGCGATGGTAAATAATATCCCTTCCCTGCCGGCCTTTATGGCACTGAAAACATTCATGCCGAAGCCTAAGCCCACTACTGATATCTTCAGCAGTAAGTTAGTTGTTTTGTGCGTGGTATGCTGATATGGGTTTTCAATAATCTGCGCTATGATCAATCCAAGTAATAGCGCTGTTGGCGGCGTAACCACCGGCAGTAAACAGATCAATACAGCAGTGATAAATATAGCTTTACGTGTTGTTAAGCTAAGTATGGTAGTCCGAAGGTTTAATTCTGTGTCTTTCATAACACAAAATTGAGCATCCCGCAACTGCGGTTAAAATTGCAAATTTTAATCCATCATAACTTTAAGTTATAATGCGTGCAGAAATTATAAAATAGTTCGGCCAATCCGGTGATCTTTCCTTTCAGGCTCACCAAATAAAAACTCCGTTCAATAGTCAGTCCTTCCACATCGATCACTTTCAGCAGACCGCTTTTAACTTCATCTGTTATGGCATAAACCGACATGAACGCCATGCAGGGCGCATTGCGCAGGTACGACTTAATGCTTTCGGTACTGCCCAGCCTGATCTCTACCTGCAGCTCGCCGATATGGATTCCTGCGTTTTTTAACGCATGTTCAATCACATCCTGCGTACCTGAGCCATGCTCACGCATTACAAAGCGGATATTTTTAAGTTCATCTACTGTTAGTTCGGCACGTTTGGCAAGCGGATGTTTGCTGCTGCAAACCAGCACCAGTTCATCCTTTAAAAAAGGCTCGTAGCTGATCTCAGGGTTACGGGAATAGCCTTCTATAATGCCGATCTCAATGTCTTTTCCAATGAGTTCCCTCTCAATATGCTCAGTATTGGCGGTAATAAGGCTCAATTGCACATCCGGAAACTTATTCCTGAACTGCGCCAGCAACGGCGCGGCGATATATTGCGACATGGTGGTACTGGCACCTAATTTCAGCAGACCCTCGCGGTGTTTGTGCAGGGCGTTAATCTCAAATGCAGCATCTTTATATAACTGAAAAATCTGCTCGGCATAATCGAGCAGCAGTTTACCAGCCTCGGTCAGCGCTATGCGGTTGCCCCGTCGTTCAAAAAGACGGGCTTTGTATTGCTCCTCCAGTTCGTGGATGTGTTTGGTTACCGCCGGCTGGGTAATAAGCAGCTCTGCCGATGCTTTGGTAAAGCTCAGCCGTTTAGCAACCGTATAAAAAACCTGCAGCCTGAAATCAGCCATCGGGCTAAGATAGCAAATTAGCATGGTCGGCTAAATTTATCCTGAATGGTGCAAGCGTGTTGGCGCATGAAATATTTTTATATTTGAGATAATGATGCATAACCACCCCCAATTGATTGAAATTACCGACCAGAATTTTTTCCTTGTACACGATCTTAAAGATGAGGCAAAGCGGGAAGGTTACGCTTTTGTTGAAAGAACGATTGATGACTGGCACAACGGCAACAACAAATTTTCGGCACCCGGCGAAAATTTGTGGGGATTGATTTCAGGAACAGATCTTATAGGAATTGGGGGCCTTAACCGCGACCCATATACGGCAATGGCAGGTATTGGACGTGTCCGTCATTTGTATATCCGGCCCCAATACAGGCGAAATGGCTACGCGACCATGCTGATGCTAAAGATCATAAGCGCGGCAAGGCAAGATTTTACTGCGTTGCGGCTGTTTACTGATAACCAGGCAGCGGCTGTGTTTTATAAAACACTTGGTTTTCAGCAGGTGGATGATGTTAAAGTGAGTCATATTATAAATTTTTCCACCGTGCATATTCGATAATCAATAGCATTATCTTAGCTTAACTTAATATGTGGAAGCAGACTTTATTTTTTGTGGCAGTAATGTTCTTTTTAGGTTGTAGCCCATCAGTAAAAACGCATGAAGTTACCATCACTAAAACTGCCAACAATACCATCAAATTCTCCGGCCTTGATCTCACCATGATCCAGTCCCTCGGCAGCGATTCAGCTTCTTCATCCGCCTGGCAAAGCCTCATCCCCGTTTATAAAATGCCTGCCGACACCGATCTGAAGACCTACCAGCCGGTGCAACCCGGCAAATATGCGGTGCAGGACAGCATTGTGATCTTTACGCCCGATACGCCCCTGCAAAAAGGGCAAACTTATTTTGTGCGCTATTATCATTTTGCGCAGGGCAGCAGCCTGTGGCAGCACATTAAAGCCCACCGAAAAATGAGCAGTGAGCCATACACTGATTTGATTTTAAAGCAATAAGCTTGGAAATTGAAATAAAATTTATATATTTGCATTACAATCAAACGGAGGGGGCCCTATAGCCCCCTCTTTTAGTATCTCCAATTTTATCAGATCAGGTAAATGAATATCGAGAAAAGAGTTACAGAACTGGTGGAGGAAAAGATTGCCGACCGCCCGGAGTTGTTTTTGGTAAGTGTGAAAATGAACGGCAACAAACTGGTGATATTGGTTGACGGTGATAAAGGTATCGGCATAGATGATTGCGTAGCGATAAGCAGGCACGTAGGCTTTCACCTCGAAGAGGAAAATGCGATTGAAGATGCGTATAACCTCGAAGTGTCATCGCCCGGCATTGATACACCGCTTACACAGCCGAGGCAGTATGTAAAAAATATGGGCAGAAACCTGTCCATAAAAATGGATGATGGCACCAAACGCGAGGGGACATTAAGCTCGCTTACCGAAGATGCCATTGTGATTGATGAAAAAGTAAAAGAAAAAGGGAAAAAGGCTACTGTAATTGAAAGCGTTATCCCGTTTAATAAAATAACAGAAACAAAAGTTTTAATATCATTCAAGTAAAAGCAAATGAGCAATATTAATTTAATTGACTCTTTTCAGGAGTTTAAGGACTTTAAGAATATTGACAGGCCGACGATGATGAGCGTGCTGGAAGATGTGTTCCGCAGCATGATCCGCAAGAAATATGGCACTGATGAGAATTGTGACGTGATTGTGAACACCGACAACGGTGACTTGGAAATATGGCGCACGCGTACCGTAATGCAAGATGGATTCAGCGAAGATGATGACCTGGAAATTGAGCTGGCAGAAGCGCACCAATATGATGCCGACCTGGAAGTAGGCGACGAATATGTAGAGCAGATCACTTTAGAAAGCTTTGGCCGCCGTGCTATCCTGGCTGCACGCCAAACGCTGGTTTCGAAGATCCTGGAACTGGAGAAAGACGAAATATTCAAAAAATATAAAGATCGCGTGGGCGAGATCGTGACAGGTGAGGTTTACCAGGTTTGGAAGAAAGAAACATTGGTACTTGACGACGAAGGTAACGAACTGTTGCTACCAAAATCAGAACAGATACCGGCCGACTACTTTAAGAAAGGCGACAGTGTAAAAGCGGTTGTGGCTAAGGTAGATATGATGAACAGCAACCCTAAGATCATCATCTCGCGTACCGCTCCTGAGTTTTTACAGCGCTTGTTTGAACTGGAAGTACCTGAAATTTTCGACGGGCTGATCACCATCAAAAAGATAGTTCGCGAACCGGGCGAAAGGGCAAAAGTTGCCGTTGAATCGTATGACGACCGTATTGATCCGGTAGGCGCCTGCGTGGGTATGAAAGGTTCGCGCATACACGGTATTGTTCGCGAATTAAAAAATGAAAATATAGATGTTATAAACTATACGAATAATTTACAGTTATATATTCAGCGTGCATTGTCGCCTGCTAAAATCACATCCATTAAACTGGATGATGAGAAAAAAACAGCCGCTGTGTACCTGAAACCCGACCAGGTATCGTTAGCGATAGGCCGCGGCGGGCATAATATTAAACTGGCAGGCAAGCTGACAGGCTACGAAATTGATGTTTACCGCGAGGCTGATGAATCAGACGAGGATGTGGACATTGAAGAATTTGCAGACGAAATTGACAGCTGGATACTGGACGAATTTAAGCGCATCGGCTTGGATACGGCAAAATCGGTATTGGCATTATCTGTAAACGAACTGGTAAAACGTACTGACCTTGAAGAAGAAACCGTGAAGGAAGTATTGTCAATATTGCAGGCAGAGTTTGAATAATTAACAGTAACCGGAAATTAAATCGTATTTTTGCATAAATAAGCAGAGAAAGAATTATTAAATGTCAGAAGACAAATCAATAAAACTAATAAAAGCAGTAAAAGAACTGAACATTGGTATGAATACCATTGTCGACTTTTTGGCTACCAAAGGCTACAAGATAGAAAAGCAGCCGATGGCAAAGCTGGATAGCGACATGTATACCACATTGCTCAAGGAATTTGCTGCCGATAAAATTGTAAAGGAAGAGGCCAAGCAGATAAGCATAGGTAAAATAAGGAAAGATGAGCCTGGCCAGTTCGAAAAACCGGCAGAGTCCCGCCGGTCGAGGGATTTCGAGAACGAAGAGATCCTGATCAAAAATGCAGGTCAGTTTGCGCCGCAGACTGAGAAACCAAAAGCGCCGGAAACGCCTAAAAAGGAAGAGGAACCTGCTACAGATTCTTTACCAGGTGTAAAGGTAGTAGGCAAGATAGACCTTAATAATCCGTACGCCAAACCAAAATATGGCGAGCAGAAAGAGGAGCCTAAAAAGGTAGTGGAAGAACCGAAACCGGAGCCGAAGGAGGAAGTAAAACCGGTTGTTGTTCAGGAACCGGAGCCGAAGGAAGAAGTAAAACCGGTAGTTGTTCAGGAAGTAAAACCTGAACCTAAGGAAGAAGTGAAGCCTGTGGCAGAAAAGCCAGTAACTCCCGCGCCACCTGCATCAGCAGAGCCGGAAGCAGAGAATGAAGTGATAAGGGCTAAAGCCCAAAGGCTTACCGGGCCAAATGTTATTGGTAAGATACAATTGCCTGTCACGCCTGAGCGTCGTAACCCCGTTGCATCGTCGTCAAACTCGCAGGCCGACCATAAGCGGAAGAGAAAACGCAAAGAAAATGGCCCGCAGAACGATCAGCAGCAGCAAAACGGACAGCAGCAACAGAATGGGCAGCCAAATACTCATGGCGGCGGCAATCGCCCTGATTTTCGTGGCAACCGTGGCCCTAACCAGGGTGGTAACCGCGGCCCCAACCAGGGCGGCAACCGTGGTCCGCACCAGGGTGGCGGTAACCGTCCGGATTTCCGTGGCAACCGCAATGCGCCAATGGTGCCAAAAGAAGAACCATCTGAGAAAGATATACAAGACCAGATCAAGGCTACACTTGCCCGTTTGAGCGGTGCAGGTAAGTCGGGCAAATTTGCGCAGCGTGCAAAATTCCGTCGTCAGAAACGTGATGACGTTGCCGCAAGTGCCGAAGAACTGGCAATGGAGCAGGAACTGCAGTCGAAAGTACTGAAAGTTACCGAGTTTGTAACTGCGAACGAATTGGCGGCCATGATGGACGTGCCGGTAACGCAGATCATCTCCACCTGTATGAGCCTGGGTATGTTCGTATCCATCAACCAAAGGCTTGATGCGGAAACGTTAAGCATCGTGGCTGATGAGTTTGGCTACCAGGTAGAGTTTGTGAAGCCACAGGATGAGGAAGCCAACCTTGACCAGGAAGACAAGCCGGAAGACCTGAAACCACGTGCGCCGATCGTGACCATTATGGGCCACGTTGACCACGGTAAAACATCATTACTCGATTTTATACGCAAAACCAACGTTATTGCCGGTGAGGCAGGCGGTATCACTCAGCACATAGGTGCTTATGAGGTTACATTGCCGGGCGATAAAGGCAAGATAACCTTCCTGGATACACCGGGTCACGAAGCGTTTACCGCTATGCGTGCAAGGGGTGCACAGGTAACGGATATTGTTATCATTGTGATAGCGGCTGACGACAGCGTGATGCCGCAAACCCGTGAAGCGATCAATCACGCGCAGGCTGCCGGTGCTCCTATCATATTTGCATTTAATAAGATAGATAAGCCGGGCGCTAACGCCGATAAGGTACGTGAACAGTTATCAACCATGAATATATTGGTTGAAGAATGGGGCGGTAAATACCAGAGCCAGGAGATATCGGCCAAAACCGGCCAGGGTGTGGACCTGCTGCTTGAAAAGGTATTGCTTGAAGCCGAGTTACTGGAACTTAAAGCCAACCCAAATAAACGCGCCGTAGGTACCGTTATTGAGGCTGCGCTGGATAAAGGCCGTGGTATTGTAACTACCATACTTGTACAGGCCGGTAACCTTAAAGTGGGCGACCCAATACTGGCAGGCTGCTACAGCGGCCGTGTTAAGGCATTAACCAACGAACGCGGACAGCGTGTGGAAAGAGCAGGCCCGTCAACACCGGTGCAGGTACTGGGTATGCAGGGCGCACCAACCGCCGGTGATAAATTCAATGCACTGGAAAGTGAGGTTGAGGCCCGTGAAATTGCTACCAAGCGTATGCAACTGCAACGTGAGCAGGGCTTGCGTACACAGAAACATATTACACTGGATGAGATCGGCCGTCGTTTGGCAGTAGGTAACTTTAAAGAACTTAACATCATTGTTAAAGGTGACGTAGATGGTTCGATAGAAGCCTTGTCAGACTCGTTACTGAAACTCTCAACCGAGCAGATACAGGTAAACATTATATCAAAAGCGGTGGGCCAGATATCCGAATCGGATGTATTACTGGCATCGGCATCAGATGCGATCATCATCGGTTTCCAGGTACGCCCGTCAAGCGGTGCGCGTAAGCTGGCCGAGCAGGAGCAGATCGATATCCGCCTATACTCCATTATCTACGACGCGATCAACGAGATCAAGGCGGCGATGGAAGGCATGCTTGCTCCAGAATTTGAAGAGAAGATTGTTGCAAACGTTGAGATACGCGAAACCTTCAAGATCAGTAAGGTGGGTACCATTGCAGGTTGTATGGTATTGGATGGCAAGATTACCCGTAACAGTAAGATACGCATAATACGCGAAGGCGTAGTAATCTACACCGGCGAACTGGCTTCACTGAAACGCTTTAAAGACGACGTGAAAGAAGTGAACCAGGGTTATGAATGCGGTTTGAACATCAATAATTTCAATAATATAGAAGTAGGCGACATTGTAGAAGCTTATGAAAATGTTGAAGTGAAGAGAAAGCTGTAAGCTCAGCTATGATCTGAGATCAAAATATTAAAGCCGGACAATTGTCCGGCTTTTTTTGTTGCTTTTTACCAAATTTCCCTGTTTTAGTATGCGTATGAGTAAGGTGCGAAGCCATGAAGGAATTTAATTGATATGCCTACTTCTGTTAAAAGCAAAACTGCCGAATGACATGCTTTTATAAAGGGCGTTCAATTAAATTACGCCTGAACGGCTTCCTCTATCTCATGCTCATCAGCACTCGGGCCATAACTGCCAGGGATCGGGATATCCAGCAGGCGAAGAAATACCCCTAATTGTGCGCGGTGATGCGTGATCTGGTTAAAAGCCACACGGATCACTTCGGCTTTGGTGCATTCCATATAGATAGCCTCACCTTCGCGAAGTACCCATTTTTGACCAAGCACCTCTTCATTTGTTTTCCATAGGTTCTCCTTTGCCTCTTCAACCTTTTCGTTAAAAAATCCGATCAGTTCTTTGGTATCGCTAATCTGCTCAGGCGTGTAGGCCTGGGCCGCAAAATCTAACTCATCGGTATTAATGGCCATGGTTATCCAACCCGGTAGTTCGGCAATGTGGTTAGCCAGTTGGCGTATGGTCATGCTTTTTGGGTGCGGCTGCCAATCGTATTTGTCGTTAGGTATACGGGCCAGCATTTTGCGGGTGATAGCGGCTTCGCTGTCGAGTTCTTTTAAAAATACTTTAATGATTTCCATAACTGTAATGCTTTTAGTTTGTAGTACAAAGAAAACACAGGCTAATGACAGCCCTATGTCAGTAGTATTTTAAAAAAAATAAGATATTTACTTTTTAGGCTGAAAGCGGAAAGGCAAACGCCGAAAGATGATACATTTGTTACTCAATTTAAAACCTAAAAACATCTACTAAAATGAAAAGACGTTCATTTGTAAAGGCTTCGCTCATTACAGGCGCGGCTGGCAGTATCTTGTCAAATACCGGCTTTGCCGCTCCGTTAAGTAAACGATCTGCTACAGAATTTTACGAGCTGCGCATTTACACGCTGCAAAATGATGCACAGCAAAAGATAGTAGAAGATTACCTGCAAAACGCCTTTATCCCGGCATTAAACCGGCTGGGGAGCAATGCTGTTGGCGCGTTCACCGAACTGAAACCCAATGGCCAGACCAGATTATTTGTGCTGATACCTTATGCCTCACTGGATGATTACTTAAAAATACAGAACAAGTTGGACCAGGATGCGGAGTATATCCAAAAATCGGCTGCCTACATCAGCGCTCCACTCAATGCCCCGGCGTATGAACGGATTGAAAGCTCGCTTTTACAGGCCTTTACCGGGATGCCCAAACTAGAAGTACCCGAAAAAACGACGCGCATTTTTGAACTGCGCAGGTATGAAAGCCCAACCGAATATGCCGGTAAGAAGAAGATTGATATGTTTAACCGGGGCAACGAGATATCCATCTTTAAGCGTCTTGGTTTCCGGCCGGTATTTTATAGCGAAACGCTCATCGGCAGCTTCAGGCCCAACCTTACTTATATGATCACCTTTGACGATGTAGCCGCGCACGACCGCCTATGGAAAGCTTTCGGCGCCGACCCGGAATGGAATAAGCTAAAATCAATGCCGGAATACCCGGATGCCATAGTTTCGCGAATAACCTCCACTTTATTGGTACCGGCGGCTTATTCGCAGATATAATTACCGCTGACAAAAAAATGCCTGCTGCAACGGTTTTACTTTCGCTTTTTCTCTTTAAACCGACTGAAAAAAACCACTGCCAGCAGGCATAACACACATCCGCAGATACCGTTAAGGCGCAGGCCATAGTCGTGGCCCGGGTCTTTGCCATAAATGGTGAGGAAGGCAAATAGAGCTATTCCCAGCGTTTGGCCGAGTTTTACAAACAGGTATTTTACCGCGAAAAACATGCCTTCGCGGTTTTCTTTAGTTTCACGGGCATCGTCTTCGGCAATTTCGGCGAGGATAGCGGTAGGCAATATGCCCAACGAAGCCAACGGGAAACTTGCTAATAAGATGATGGTATATATTTGCACATGGGCTGAAAACGGAAACTTACCCAGAAAATAAAAAGCTATAAAAATGAGGCTCAGCAAGCTGAACGAGAACAGCACGATGGGTTTCTTCCCTGTTTTTTTAGCCAGGTAATTGATGAGCGGATAAAACAGCAGCGACACGATCACCATAATGCCCAACAATGGCCCTCCCTCCGATTCATTCAATTTCAGCAGTACCGTTACAAAATACATCAGGCCGCTGGAGATGATACTTAGCGCCATGAAGTAGGAAAAATCGGAAACAAGATAATAAATGAAGTTTTTGCTTTTAAACGTTTTGCGTATGGCCGGTAACAGAGGCAGATGCGACGGTTTGCCTGTGGAATATTTCTTTTCGTTAATGGCCAATACCGGTATCAGCATTACCAGTCCGGCAAACACTGCCAGCGCCCAGATGGTATACTGCACTGCCGAGTCGCGGCTGGCAACGTGCAGGTATCGCTGTACCAGATCGGCATAATTGTTTACCAAGCCGGCAATGATCATCCCCATCACAAAACCAACCTGCTGAAACGAGGAAAGCTTTACCTTTTCGGCAGGGCTGCGTGTTACCTCTGCAAGCAACGCATTATAGGGAATAATATAGGTAGTAACGCTCATAAAAAAGCAGATGAGCACAATACCCAGCCAGATTGCATTGCGCAAACTCTCGCTATAAGTGAGCGGGCAAAAGGTAAGGCAACAAAAGATAACTGCCGGAATAATAGCCCAGGCCATAAAAGGGATACGCCTGCCCTTGTTATTGCGGCTTTTATCGCTCAGGGAGGCAATAAACGGATCATATACCGCATCAAAAAACCGGCCGGACATTTCGATAACCGACATGATATTCAGCACGCCAAATAACATGAGCTGCG
>JBQCIS010000323.1:0-29196 GCA_051953515.1 Mucilaginibacter sp. | reverse complement strand
CCAGTTGATAGCCACACCAATCATCATAAACGGATTCAAGCGTTTGACCTACAGAACCAGCAGAAAGGTTGCTCGGAATATAACCTATCGTCCAATATTGTTTCCAGCATGGCCGTCCGTTTGCGCTCCCCCAAGGGCCTTTATTGGTGGCTTCATGGAAATAGGCTTTTAATGCCCTGTCCGGATCAAATGTATGGATGCCTTTTGCCCAGGCATCCGCAAGTAACGAAATAGCATGGTTACCCAGCATACCGCCTGTTTCGCCCGGCTGCGACCATGCAGGCAACCAGCCCATCTGGTCGTAAGCATCCAACAGAGCTTCCACATACTGGCCCTGCATGGTTGGATGCAGGATACAATTTAGCGGAAATTGCGCGCGGAAGGTATCCCAGAAACCATTATCGGTATACATATAACCATCGTGTATCTTACCGTCGTATGGGCTATAATAATGTGGTTTGCCGTCACTTCCATATTCAAAAAACTCGTGCGAAAACAAATTTGCCCTGAACATGCACGAATAAAATGTTTTGCGTTCTTCCTCAGTACCACCCTCAACCAATACGCGGTTAAACAGGTCGTTCCAAACTTTAAAAGCGGCTTTTTTGGTATCGTCAAAATTCTGCTGTTTGCCTAATTCAGTCTCCAGGGTTACTTCTGCCTGCTCGGTGCTGATGTAAGACGATGCCACCTTTGCCTGCACTACATCGCCATCCTTAAATTTAAGATAAGCGCCCTTGCCTTTTCCTTCAGCAGTAAGATTTTTGTAAGAAATGCTATCGTGCTGATTTTCCCAGGTACCATATTCTTCAAAAGGTTTATCGAACACAATGACAAAGTAATTTTTGAAGTTTTGCGGAGCCCAGCGCACGTTGTTCACATACCCGATGATCTTCCTTTCTTTCGGGATGATCTTTACCATGCTCATCTTAGTGTAACCGTCTAACACAAGGTAGGATGCACTGCCTTTAGGGAAAGTAAACCGCAAATGAGCACCACGACTGGTCGGCGATATCTCGGTAGTAATGCTGTTATCGAAAGTAACCTTATAATAGTTTGGTTTACCGACCTCGTTCTTATGATCGAACGAAGCTGCGCGGGAGTCCTGGTTTACCACCAGCTTGCCGGTTTCGGGCATCAACTCAAAAACCGCGTAGTCGCTTACCCAAGGACTGCACTGGTGGGTTTGCTCGAAACCACGAATACTATGAACAAAATACTGGTATTTAAACCCTTCCCCGTCGCGGTTGGTTTGCGCCGTCCATGCATTCATGCCGAATGGCAGCGAGGTGATGGGGTTTATGTTTCCCCATGAAAGCTCATACTTCGAGTTGGTTCCCTGCAAGGTATTGGCATATTGCACCAGATCTGGTTTTTGCGCGTACAGGTTACCTGTCAGAAACAATAAGGCTGCGCCAAGAAGGCTTGTCTTCATTTTTGCAAAATCGTTTTATAATCAGTCCTTAAAAGTAGTAATATTTATTATTCCAATCAGCTAAATCGTTATTTTTTCACAAATAATAACAGAAATGATACATTTCTTTCTTTAGGATAAGACAGCTCTGCCGCGTTTACGGGTTCTATGCCAGAAGATATACGTTAACCCGCAAACACCTATTAAAAATTCAAGGATGCTAATCACCTGCGCTTGTGTTAATGACATGCCCAATAGGTTATATCGGATGTTAACCTTAATTATTTCTATAAAATAACGCTCGATACCAATAAGGGTAAGGTAGAAGAACGACATAAAACCGGCCATATTTACTTTTTTGCGAATGGCCCACATCAAACCAAACAGGCCGATACAAATAACCGCTTCGTAAAATGATGTAGGATAAACGCCATGAGGTAATACGCTGCAATATCGTCCGGCGCATCCGTTCATATATTCGCCGGCATTTATCGCGTTGTGAGGGAAGTTATATGACCACATCCAGTCGGGCAGCCAGTGCAGCCATTCCGGTTTGGGATGCAGGTTCACTATCCCCCAGTCGCCATCGCCCGATAACTGGCAGCCGATACGCCCAACGCCATAGGCCAGCATAATTCCGGGCGCACCAACATCCGATACATGCGCCAATCGCATACCATGCTTTACCCCAATGTAAAAGAAGGTAAGCATCCCGAAAATAAAACCGCCATAATAGGTGAATCCATTGGATGAAAATATAGTTCCCAGCGGATCATTCAGAAATACCTGCCAATGCTCTGCCATATCAAACAGCTTGGCACCGGCAAAGCCGATTATCCCGGCCCAGAAAGTTATCCGTACCATCAATTGATACGGATGGATAGTTTCTTTTACGGTTTCGGGCCGGGGCAATTGTTCCCTTTTACGGCTGTACCATGCCCACAGTACCCATCCCAAACCACAAAGTATACCAGCAATTAAGCTGCCACGTATTGAGAAAATAAAGCTGCGGGGATTGGCCATAAAATCCCTGTAATAAATGATCAGGCCGATAAACTTATACCCGAACAAAAAGCCTAAAAGCCCATTTGCCACAAGCTCCATAGCTGAAGCGGGTGCGCCAATAACAACCTTTCTTTTAAACGGGTGTATGAGTCCCTGCGCTTCCTTCCGCTTAAATTCAGAAACAAATGCCATGTATGTAACCACAAAAGAAAGCGCCATAAAAAGGCCCAACGTTTCAAGGGGTATCCTTAAATGGATATGAAACAAATAAGCAACAAGATCGGATACCGTTGGAAACATGGCCCTAAATTATAGTGTTTATACAAAAATAGCACGGCAATAATGCCGTGCTATGAAAAAGCAATGATTACACAATATTAAAGTCCTACCATTATACCAAGGTTTACAACACGCTGGTTGATGTAAGCATCGCCCACTGTGTTGGTTTGCACTTCTGGGTCCTGCTGATATTTATCATAGTTATCCCATGTAACGAGGTTGTAGCAGCTCAGGTATATGCTCGCATTATTGAGGTGAAATGGCATTATTTTACTTGGCAAAGCATACCTAACTTCCAACGTTTTTAAACGGATATAATATGCATTAACCAGCCAGAAATCAGACGGGTAGAATGTAGGGCTGTTTACGGTTGTCGGAATTGATGTCAGCCTTGGGAACAAGGCCGAGGATGCATTCTGCGGAGTCCAGGCTTGCTCCATAATTGGTTGGAACTGGCTCTGGAACGGCTCGATAGCGGTACCGGTAAGGATAAAGCTATAATTGAATGAACCCTGGAACAATAAGCTAACGGAGAAGCCTTTGTATGATGCCTGCAGGTTTAAACCCAGCGTGGTATTTGGGATATTCGGATGACCGATAGGGCCCTGATCGTTAATATTTATATATCCGTCGCCTGTTGCTTTGCCGTTTACTAAAGCTCCGCCTGCAATGTCTGCATATCTTAAATCGCCGGGGATGATCTTTTCGCCATTGTCTGGAACAGGTATCGGATCGCCCGCATTTGAACCGCCATGCGAAGCTTCGTACTGATTGATCGCATTTACATCGGCCTGGCTATAAAACCCTACGAAATGGTATCCGAACGGCTGATTGATCGGCAAGCCCGTGTGGCGCAGGTTTGGATAGGCAGGTGCAGATTCGTCCATGAATAATATCTTATTCTTAGCATAAGAGAACACAAAGTTTGCACTGTATTGTACCTTGCCAATGTTTGAATGATAACCGATCTGTCCGTCAATACCCTGGTTGAGCGTACGGCCAAGGTTCTCAGCAGGAAGATCTACGCCTATTACTTCAGGTATAGTTGCCGGAGTGATCAACTGGTTGTAGCGGATATTGCGGAAATAATCAATGGTTAACGACAATTTGTTATCCTTCAACATATTCACATCCAAGCCAAGGTCAAATTCCTTTTGCTTTTCCCAGCCAACATTACCATTGCCGAGTGCACCTTCATAATAAGTGCCATAATTCTGGGCGTTGGTACCAAAATTATATCCCCCGCCTGCTTTATAATACTGGTTATAAACATACTGATTACCGGGTGCAGCATCAGAGCCTACAATACCATAAGATGCCCTCAGCTTAAACAATCCCACATTTGGAAACAGATCTTTAAAATATTTTTCTTTGGTCATGTTATAGCCAACGCTGACTGCGGGAAAGTAACCATATTGGTGACCGGCAGCAAAACGGTCGGTACCGTTGTAGGCTGAGTTAAAATCAATGAGGTATTTGCCTGCATAATCATACCCTACTTTTAAAGATATACCCCTGTAATTTGCAGGCTGGCCTACGGTTGTAGGGTCGAATAGGATAGTATTATTTGCGAATGTAGTTGCCGACTGCTGGTTAAACAGCAATAAGCCGGTAAAGTGGTTTACATTACCGAATGTACGATCATAATTAGCGAACAATTGCAGGTTGAGGTTATTATCATTTATATCATTGCTTCCTGCAAGGCTATAAGTAGGGAATACATAACTGCCGCTTGGGTTAAGCAGGTAATATGCCGGGCTTGCTGATGTAGCCGGTACGTAATGATATGATGGTATTGGAGAGCCACCGGATGATAATATGCGTGAGTATTGTTCTGTACTTGCGTAAGCGATACGTGCGGTTGCAGAAAGGCCATCTGTAATGAAATTGAGCTTTTCAACCGCATTGAATAACAGGTTGTAATCAGTACGCTTTGAGTTTTCGCCGCCGCCTGACGCAAGCCTTGCATTTAACGTGGGCAAATGCAGCGGGTTGAGTGGCGAATAAGCATAAGCAAAACTGCCGTTAGGGTTCAGGAAGGGCGCACTGAATGGCGATTCCTGTGTAAAATCATATATACCGCCCACCGCACTCAGATTATATGGTTGGTTGATGTCGGTAAAACGAGTGGTAACATCCAAACGCAGATCGAGGTTATTGGTGGCCTTCATATCCAGGTTCGATCTGAAATCGTACCGGTTAAAGTAATAGTTGTTATTTACCTCACCGCGTGGATCGGCAAAATATTTCACGTTACCATCCTGATTAAACGCGCCACCTGAAACGAAATATTTCACCCTGTCAGAACCGCCCGATATATCCAGGTTGGCGTTGGTCTGGTAAGTGTATTTTTTAAATATTTGGTTATACCAGTCTACATTAGGGTGTCCGTAAGGGTCACTGCCATTTTGGTACTTGGCAAGATCACTCTGTGAGAACATTGGAGGTATTGAATCGCCAGCCTGAGTATCATTTGCATACGCTTGGTTGATGAGCGAAGCCGATTGATAAGCATTCAGGAACTTAGGCGTGATAGTTGGGCTTTGCAAACCAGCCTCTGCACGGAAGTTGATCTTTGGCACACCCAGTTTACCACGGCGGGTGGTAACTACCAATACGCCATTGGCGCCTTTTATACCGTATATGGCTGTTGTGGAAGCATCTTTCAATATAGATATGCTTTCTATTTCGTTTACGTTTATTTGCTGCAACTGATCATAAGTATACTCTATATCGTCTACTATAATAAGTGGCTGGTTACCGTTAGGGTTTAAAGAACTTACCCCCCTGATAAAGAAATCGGAGGCATCCTTACCCGGCTGCCCAGATGACTGCTGCGAAAAGAAGCCTGGTAAACGACCGGCGAGCGTATTTTGCACGTTGGCAGTAGGCACCTCACGAACATCGGCAGCATTAATTGAGCTTACTGCGCCCGTAGAAGTGATACGGGTAGTTTTGCCATAACCAACTACCGAAACCTCGTCAATACCATGCGAATTGGTGGTCATTATAACATCTACATAAGATTTGGAGCCAAGATTTATGGTTTGCGGCACGTCACCAACAAACCTTACAATGATTGTATTGGAAGTTCCTTTCAGGGTTAATGTAAACTTACCAAGCGCGTTGGTAACGGCCCCATTAGTTGGCACGCCCTTTTCAACTACAGTTGCACCGGGTAATACACCATCAGCATCCTTAACGGTACCCGAAACTGTTTTATTCTGGGCGAATAATGCCGCAGGGAGCAAGATTATTATTACTTGAAAGAGAAGTATTATTTTTCTCATAATTTCTTAATTAATAAGGTTAAATTACATTAATTACCATCCCGGGTTTTGTTTCAGGTTCGGGTCTTCAACCACTTGTGCATAAGGTATGGGATATAAATACATTTTAGGCGCCACAAATTTGGTTGTGAGTACCGGCACGTAGTTATATGTTAAATTACCATTTGAGTTATTAATGGATACTCCCATTCGCGGCTGGTTCATAACCGTTTCTGCTACCTTCCAGCGGCGGATATCAAAGTAGCGTTGTTCTTCAAAGGCCATTTCAATACGGCGCTCATTCTGGATGGCGGCACGCATAGTGGCTTTATCGCTTATAACACCCAGGCCATAAGTACCATCAGTACCTGCCGGTATACCGGCCCGTGCCCTTAAAGCATATATCTGGCTTAATACATCAGGTGTGGGACCGCCAACCTCGTTTTGAGCCTCGGCATAGTCAAGTAAGATTTCGGCATACCTGAAGATCACCCAATCCTGATAATGATTGACAAATTTGCTTGAGGTTGAATCAAGCGGACTCATGAATTTATTCAGGTAATAACCTGTTTGTGTTTCTGTCTGACCGTTAAGCGGCCTGCTTGCCCCTCCGTTGTAGGTTTGAAGCGAAGTTCCCAGCCAGGTAGCGCCGTTGAATAAAATGGTAGCGTAAAACCGTGGGTCGCGGTCTCTGTAAGGATTCGCGGGGTCATATCCTGATGTTACGTCTGTAATTGATTTTCCATTGATCATCGGGAACGCATTTACAAGGTCTTGCGTTGGGCTTACAATACCCCCACCAATAGCCGAGCCATAGCCGATAGGAGCATCATTACCTTCAACACTGGTACCAGGTGTTCCGTTGGTACGGATGAATATAAGCTCGTTGTTTCCACTAATATTCTGAGTAGTAAACAGGTCTTTAAATGATGGGAACAGCGAATACGAATTCAGATTTATAACATCCTTTGCAGCCTGTGCAGCCTGTGCCCAGCGTGTTGGGTCATAACTGGTGTAACCTGTATAAGGGTTGGTGTTTGAACCATTCGGATCATTGAACAATGGGCTGGCAGCATACAATAATACGCGCGCTTTCAAAGCAAGTGCAGCACCTTTTGTAACACGATAGTTATCCTGGCTTGGAATATAATCCTGCACGGTTATCAGACTATCCTTTATCGCGTCGCATTCGTTAACGATGTATTTGATACAATCGGCAAATGTATTCCTTGACAGTAAAAGATTATTAGTTGAAGTATAAACGTTATTGCCCAGCAATGGCACACCTCCATAACGCTTTACCAGTTCAAAGTAAAAATAGGCCCTTAAAAAACGTGCTTCACTTTTCCATACCCACCTTGTGCCAACACCGTTTGGCAAACTGCCTTTTACAGGTACAACGCCAATGTTGTTAACAAACTCATTGGCATATCTTATGCCCGACCAATAGCTTGAGGTGGCTGTGGTGTCATTATTATTACCTGATGTGGCAGTCACCGTCCATACATCTTCATTCGCAGGCATGTTTACTGAACTGTAGGCACCTGTTGCCAGTGTAGTAACCTGTGATGAACCTGTTGCAGAAGAAACACCGTCATCGCTGGCTGCATCGAGGAAATTACCGCCAACCCTGTTGTATCCTACTTTCAGTACAGAATAGATGTTATACAAATACTTATGGGCATTGGTACCGGCAGAGTCGCGCGGATCGAATACATATTGAATGCTGACATGGTTAACCGGAAACGTTTCGGACTTTTTACATCCGGCAACTGTAGCAATTAAGCCAAGCGCTAATAATATCTTGTTTTTGAAAATTCTCATAAATTTTAATTTTATAGCGTCAAAAATTAAAGTTTAACATTTACACCTACGCTGATCACCCTTTGCATCGGGTACGGCAAATTTTGTCCTGAAGGGTAAACTTCGGGATCCATATTACCGTAGCCGGCTATAGTAAACAGGTTCTCGCCATCAACAAATACCCTTATGTTAGATAACTTTAGCCTGTTAGCCCATTGATAAGGCAGCGTGTACCCGATCTCGGCATTTTTCACTCTTAAATAGTCGCCAGACCTCAACCAGAACGATGAGAATTCTGCGTTATAACCATTTAATTCGTTGTTTACAACAGATAGTTCGGGGAGCTTAGCTCTTGTGGCAGTTTCTGGCGACCATCTTGAAGAAGCAATGCTGTACGCCTGCCCTGCAGGTGGGTAACCGAACAGGCTGACACCTTCAAACGGCTGTGTCATCTGGTTCTCTATATTAATCTGACGATTAAACACGCCCTGCAGCACCACGCTTGCGCTGAACCCCTGGTAGTTAAAACCTACAGTACCGCCATAAAATACAAGGGGCTTTAATCCGCCTATTGGTGCCTGGTCAAACTGATCCAATACCCCATCAGGTTTTCCAGCAGGGCCGCTCAAGTCTTGCAGCTTAATATCACCCACTTTTGGCTGATAGCCATTATAAGTAGCGCCTTTGGCTGCATCTGCAGCAGTTTGATAAAACCCGTCGGCTTTGAACCCGAATATGGCGGTTACCGGCAAGCCGGTGCGTTTGCTGAGCGGATATAAACCTGCTTCGTCGTTATAAATCACTTTCGAAGCCTGGGTTGAAATATTTCCGGTAATGAAATAGTTAAACTTATTTACATTATTCCTGTATGTAGCGCTCACCTCAAAACCATGATACAGGTTTATACCAAGGTTGGTATATGGATAAGGGTCGCCCAGGAATGATATCTGCGCGCCAGGCAGTTCAAGTATATCTGAATACCTATCATGATAATAATCAGCGGTAACCTGTAAATGATCTTTAAACATTGATATATCTGTACCTATATCAAGTTTTTTAGCTTTTTCGTAGGTTTCAAAGGGGTTAACGCTAAGCGGGAACGGATGCTCTACATAGCCGTTTGTTTCGGAAGTACCTATCGGATAATAGAAATAGCCGCCTTCGCCGGAAACATAAGTCTGGGTATAACCATAATATGAATAGGAATCAATATTAGCATTTCCGGTAAGGCCGTAATCAGCTCTCCATTTCCATGATGTTATCCAGCTTACATTATCTTTAATAAAGTCTTCCTTACCCATTTGCCATCCAAGGCCCAATGCGTAAAACCATCCGCTTCCAAATCCCGGTGGGTACCTGTTATAGCTGCTGTTATTGATAACTGCCTGTGCTAAATACTTTCCGTCATAGTCGTAACCCAGCTTAAGGGCCTTATTGTTAGTTACGCCCGGCAGGTCGTAGTTATTAACGCTTGATTTGGTATCGAAAAACAACATAGCGCTAACACCATGTTTGCCAAATCGCCTGTTATAATCAAGCGAGGCCTGCCCGTATGACTGACGTGAGGTGGAGATGGTACCATAGCTATTGCTTTCGGGTACAGAGCTGCCAAGGGTAGAGTAAAGGCTGTCCTTATATAAATATGCCGGATTTCGTTGTGAGCGGTTCAGAAATATCATTGACTCGTATGACAGGTTGCCCATCAATTTTACTTTCAGTCCTTTTGTAACGCTGCCCAGATCATAATCTAATGACAGGTTTGCCATAATATCATTTGTGTTATTATTGATATAACCCGAATATTCAGTCATCGATAATAAGTTGTTCTGATACAGCGAACTTGCAGCAGCACCGCCAAATGAACCATTGGGGTTGCGTACAGGATAGGCATTATTCGGTGTTACAAATAAGGTATTCAAAATGGTTTGCGCGCCTGCTCCCGGCTCGGTTGCACGCTGTATGCGGCCAAATAGCTGCAGGTCGACACTTAAATGCTTGTTAACGTTTACCTGTATATCTGAGTTGATATTGTAACGGTTCAGATCATTATTGGTATTATAGGTAAGCGCCTTATCGGTATTGAATATACCCTGCTGATCAAAATAACTAAGACCGATGGTGTACTTGGCTACCTGGTTACCGCCATTTACATTCAGCGCGTAATTTGTTATGGGTGCATTCTTGCGTAAGATGGTATTGTACCAGTTTACATCCGGATGCCCGATAGGGTCGTTATGATTCTGGTAAGCCGCATAGTCGTTACCGGTATAAAGGGGTGTAAGCCCATCATTGGTTAATGCCTCATTGTAAAGATATGCCCATTGTGATGCAGGCAAAGGCGTTGGCAAACTCAATGAATTTTGTACGCCCGATTCAGCTGTAAAAGATATAGAAGGCCGGCCGGCTTCTGCCTTTTTGGTAGTAACCAACAATACACCTTTTGAGCTGTTTATACCAAGCAGCATGGTCGACAACGCATCCTTTAATACGGAGATAGACTCGATGGTTGACGGATCTATCTGGTCTATGTCGCGTTGTATACCATCAATTATAGTAATAGGCGCCTGTCCGCGTAAATTAAGCGCCATCTCGGTGTTGTTGCTATGATGCACATTTTCGCTGGCTATGTTACCGGCTAATGCAAAACCGTTTGCCACAGTGTTATTGGTTGCACTAAACGACATAAAACCACTCGTTTGCTGCGTATACAAACCCGGCAACTGACCTGGCAGCGCGTAAAGGAACATGGAAGCATTGGTTGTGGTAAGCTGGTTGGTATAAACGCTCGATACAGCACCAATCACATTATTAACATTCAATGTATCATACAATACACTGATCTTTTCAGGCGATTTCAGGTAAGTATCAATCAATCTTACCGTAATATCAGCCGCATTGCCAACAGTTACTTCGGTAACGTTATAATTAGGTATGCTAAACACCAATACACTTCCTTTTGGGGCGTTTATTTCAAAATGCCCCTTACTATCCGTTAGTGTTGATGTTGAAGTATTTTTAACAGATACCTTAACATCCTTAATAACCTTGCCCTCGGTATTAATAACGGTTCCGGTAATTAACCCGGGCGTATTGTTGCTTTGGCTAACTATGGCATACCGCGTTGCGGCATAGCTGAACTGTGCCAGCATAAACATCAGTATGATGATTACCATAGAAAATCTCTTTGTGTAGCAATAAAGCATAGAATCAGATTTAGTTGTTGTGAAAAAAAATCATAATTGTGGCCTTACATCATAAATAATCAATATGATATGGGCTTATATAATAGTTATTACTTTAAGGTATCCCGACCTTAAACTCTATTCATTATTCGTTATTTACATCCAAATACATACGAGAACGGCACATTTGGATCGCCGCCATATCCCACCCTTACGGTACCTGTTGCATCGGTAATATGATATACCATCCTGGTGAGTGACTGCGTGTTGTTTAATCCAAAGAATGATTGTGGCCAAAGCGTAAGACTAAATAAACCGCTACCTGCTGAGGTTTGTACCAGGTGTGTTTTTTCCGTTTGGGCACAAAAACCGGTAAGCGCTTTGCCATCGCTGGTATATGCTGTATCTACGCACAAATAGAGATTGCTTTTACCAGATAATCCTGTAGTAGTAAGATTATTATTAAACATTAATGTGATAAACTCATTAGATGTTGATTTCGGTGGATCTACAGTGATCAGCTGAGGGTGGCAAAAGTCGTTCAGAATACCTGTGCTGCCGCCTGTTACAATAAGGCATCCGCCGTCCTTCTCATTATAATCAGGATCGGGTGCATCCCACGACTGTAAACCGTCGGCACTTTCGGCAATTACAAAGGCGGTAAAAAAATCGGTGTTGTTGTTATCTGCCCCTACCTTTATTTTGATGGTTGCGTCGGCCCGGTATGCTGTTACGTTACTGAACGTAAATTGCTGGTTCGACTGAAAAACAACCCACTCCAGATCGTTAACCAGGTTTTTTCTGATACCGAATTTTTTCATCATTGCGGCCGACCAGTTTAAGTTGGTGCCCGCACTGGCACTCCCCGGCTCGATAGTTGAAGATGGCATAAGCCCCATGTTACCGCTACCCAAATCACCACTATAGGTAACGGCGGTATTTGCTGCGCCGTTCCAGCCTTTTGGCAACAAAACGCCTAATACATAAGCTGCTACGGTTTGCCCGCTTCCGCCAATATTGGTATGTATACTATCGGTAAGTTGTATGGTAATGGTTTGGCCGACGGTTGCTGTAGCCGGCTGATCAATCTTCAGAATCTGTATGTAACATGCCGCAACTGCAATGCCCATTACCAGCAGCGCGCACAGTTTCCATAAATTCTTTCCTTTTATACGTAAATATGATCTCATAATCTTACTCCTGTTTTGTGTTAGTTAACTTTTAATAAAGTGTATGAATAGGTATTCCCTGTACAGCCGGGGCTAAACAGCAGGGTTAACGTGCGCACACCATTTGCAATAGGGTATGAAAAAGTTGTTGAAACCGGCGTAGTTGAGCCTGATTGTGTAAAAGTGATCTTGAACGCATACTGCGGATTATCCAGCGAGTAAGTGCCATCCCCCGAAACGATGAAAGGCAGCGGGTTGATCAGTGTATATTTACCTTCATTAAACTTAACCATGAATTTATTCAGGTTGTAATAATTGGTATCAAGCAACGGAAAAAGGTCTGTTCCGTTACGTGTTGCCTTTACTACCTTCCAGGTACCTGTTATATCTTTTGTTGGCTCCGAGATCGGGTTGATCTTATCCGTCTTGCACGATGTCCATAACAACATGGAAAGGACACCAGCCAGGAGGAATATTTTATTACGGTTTCTCATATTAAAGTTCATTACTGTTTCAATTCCTTTTTTTAATAACCAGGGTTTTGTATCAGTCCGCGCCCTTTGCCAATCTCCGATTGCGGGAACGGCCACAAATACATTCTTGTACTAAAATTATGCTTGCGTACTGCGAAGGTTTTGTAAGCGAGGGTAACAACATTACTACCCGAAGCAGAATTCATATCTACCTGCATACCATACTCCTGCCGGCTTTCTGTCTGATCTGCGATCAGCCATCGGCGAACATCAAAGAACCGGTGCCCTTCATAAGCAAGCTCTATACGGCGCTCATTTTGTATAGCCGTGCGCATTTGCGCCTGGCTCATGCCTGCAGCAAGCCCATAAGATGGGCGGCCGGCAACGTCAAGCGTTGTGCCTGGTGAAATACCGGCCCTTTTCCTGATCAATTCAAGTGATAAATAAACACTATCGGTAGGACCATTCAGTTCATTTGACGCCTCTGCGTAGTCAAGCAGCATTTCTGCAAAGCGAATTACTGGCAGGCAACGGTTGGTAGGCGATGCCAGGCCCGCATTTGCAACAGAAGCAGGGTCAACCATTTTATTATTGTAGTAGCCGGTAATGGTACCCTGGTGCACAGCATCCTGGCCACCCTGTTGTTCAACACCGTCAACAAACGGTATACCGGTGATGATTGGTGCATACCCAGGTATGGAACCATTATTTTCCCTGATTGGCAATAAACTACCATTGTATACAATGCTGTAACGGAGTCGTGGGTCGCGATTGGCGTATGGGTTAGCAGGGTTGTAGCCAGAAGTAGGATCGGTAATATCCTTACCATTTTGCATGGGGAACGCATCTACCATACTTTGATATGGAAACGCTCCATTAGCTCCGGTTCTTGAGGGCGGATTAAACAGGCCTTCGAGATAATTAGCCGCCAGACCACCAGATTGCGGTTGGTTATACTGGAAAATATATTCAGGGTTCTGCCTTTGTGTAAACATATATTGGAAAGCACCCTCTTCCCCATAACCTGCCAGATAATTACTATCGGTAGCTAAACGGTACTGACCAAGTGAAATAACTGCATAAGCTGCATTTTTTGCAAGGCCCCAGCGGCTCAACTGATAATCGGTATAGCCAACAAGCGGTTTCTGAGCAGACGAAGCAATATCAAGAGGCCCTTTGTTTGCCATGCCATTAGGCTCATTAAACATTGGGCTTGCTGCATACAGCAACAATCTGGCTTTTAACGCCATACATATTGAACCCGAAGCCCGTCCAAGGTTAGCCCCGGTTTGAACCATTGGCAACACCTTTTGAGCTGAATCCAGTTGCGAAATAATGTAAGTGACCGTCTGATCGAAAGTGGCACGCGTTTCCGGTATCGGCTGGGTATAATCATATATATTATATCCAACCAGCGGCACCCCTCCGTAATGCTCGAGTAATATAAAATAGTAATAAGCCCGCAGAAACCTTGCCTCTGCCAGCATTTCTGTTTTCAACGCTGCCTGAAGCGGCGCTTTCGGCAAGCTTTGAAATAGTTGATTTACCGCCCTTATCTGGCCGTAACAGGTTTTAAAGGCATCATCGGTAACATTGTTCTGATCAATGGAGCCAAGCGCAAACTCCAGTGCGGTTGTTGAATAAGTATGCGATACTTCCGACTCGTCAGAAGCTGCATCCAAACCACCGCAAGGTATAATCGTGTTTGACAATGTTTTGTATCCAAACCTTGACGGGCTTGCACTGAAATCGATATTCGAATAAATATTCGCCAGGAAACCGACCGTGTAAGCACTATCTGAAAAGATAACACTTTGCGTAAGGTTTGTAGTATTGTTTGCCTGTAAAAAGCTATTCTTTTTACACGATATCAGGAAGCCCGACATCAGCATAAACAATATTAAAACAATAACAGGAACGTAGATTTTCTTCATATATAATTATTAAAAAGAATACAATAAACACACACTTTCAATGCAATAATTGAAATTATTTAATGTAATAAAACCTCGCCTTTGAAGGTCCTTTTGCCGGGCTTAGTTTTTAATGTTTATAATTAAAATTGGTTTATAAATCGATTTATGAATCTAAAGCTAATGTAAAACAAAAAAACGGTTTAGCAAATTTTTTTCTACTTTTTTTATTTAGTTATGCAACCCGTTTTCACATTATTATGTGTTATAAACTGATGGTTAAACTTTATAATTGGTAACAAATAAAATGTATGTACATTTATACATAAATAATCTATTTTAAGTTATATTCCAAATTTTTGTGGAAAAACTTTATACCCTATTTCGACTGATTAAAGAACCTGCTAAAAAATAATACCTGATAATTAACAGAATTACCCCAATACTCCCATGTATGCCCTCCTGGCCTTACTGTAAAATCATGCGGGATATCACGTTCGAGCAATTTTTCATGGAGATTTTTGTTCACCTGGTAAAAGAAGTCGCTGCTGCCGCAATCAAACGTAATTGCGAGACGGTTGGGCGTGAGCAGGTAAACGAGGTTAATAACACTGTTTGCCTCCCACCTGTCTGGATGCTCACTATATTTTCCAAGCCTTTTGGCAATATCCCACTTTTCAGGGAATGGGCGCAGATCAACACCACCACTCATGCTGCCGCAGGCCCCATATACATCCTGATGCCTGAATGCCAGGTATAAAGCGCCATGCCCGCCCATGCTTAAACCGGTTATGGCCCTGCCCGAGCGATCGGCTATGGTAGAGTAATGACTGTCAATATATTTAACCAGTTCAGACGATATATAGGTTTCATAGCGGTAGGCTGGGTCTTCCGGACTGTCAAAATACCAGCTGGTTATGTTACCATCGGGGCATACAATAATTACATTGTATTGATCGGCCAGGCGGGGCACCGTTTGTTTATCGGGAGGGTTACTTACCCAGTCTGAATATTTACCGCCGGCACCATGCAAAAGGTATATTACAGGATATTTCTTGTCTGCCGAATAACCGTTTGGTTTTACAACAACCGCTTTTATGCTTTTATGCATAACTGCGCTGTAGGTAAGCGCTGTATCAACAACCGCCGCATTTGTCTTTACAGTTAAAAATAATAACGCTATGGCGATGATGCCGGTTAATGATCTTTTCATCTGTCTGAGATTTCTGTTTGTTAGTTGGCAGTAACCAATTCCAGCGTTATTTTATGTGTTTTAGGTTTATTAACAACATATATTTCGTTGATCAATGCATCCATCTCACCTTGCCAGGCCGTGCGTACTGCTTTATATTGAGCCGAAATATAGTTATCGCGATTGCCATTTATAAATGGATTATGTTTGGCTTCTTTATTCACCGTATCCATGGCTGCCTTGTTATCAGCGTATAATAAATGCTTTTGTTTTAAAAGGTCAAACTCTACATAAGCATAGTTTCTAAGCCGGCGTTCAATATCCCATCGTTCCTCATTCATGTGCATAATAGCAAGCGATTGCTGATACTCTGGCGTATATGTTTGTTCCGCGAGGTTGATTCCTGCGTCAAGAGCTTTGGCGTCCCACTCTCCTATTTCCTGCCCGTCCATTAACAGCTTATAGGTGCCGCTTTTCAAACCTTTAACGGCAAGCATTTCACGGTCAAACTCCTGCATAAAAGGAACATATTTTAACCCTTCAGACTGGCGGTTGTGCTGCCCCCATCCACCTTTAAATGCTACCGTATCAAAAGGATAAGGCAACGAATTAGCCAGGTAATCAAACGATAATTTATCGCCGGTACCAGACACATTACTGATGATACAGTTTTCCGCTTTATTAACCTTTTTGCTCTTCGCATTTACAGCAAAATCAGCAACAGGCCTGTTAGCCAAACCTTGTGCTTTCAGAAACAGGTAGGCCATAATCATGTGACCTGCATAATCCGGGTGGATACGGTCATAAGGTGTAAGACTGAAATTAGTATCCGCTTTTTGCCATTCACGATTAATGGCTGTCATTGGATGATTGAAATCAACATAAGGCCAACCGTTTTTCTTAGCGGTTGCCTCCTGGAAATCAATCAATCTTTGAAAAGCAGCAAATTTGCCAGGATAAAATCGGTTTTTATTGCTTGTTGTAGTTGAGTCATAAGGAGAACCCAATATGAATATCTTTTTAAACTCCGGATGCTGTTTTAGTTTGGCATCAAACAATGCATAACGGGCTTCGGCAGTATCAACCGATGCCTTTGCCCAGTTGGTAGCCGCATCTTTTCTGAACCATTCGAAATAACCGCTGTCATTCATGCCCCAGGTAAGCGTCATTACAGTTGGCTTTTTAGGCAGCACCTCGTAATCGAAACGATCATACATCTGTTTTACGTTATCACCACCGATACCTACATTATAACAGGTGATACGCATGTTTGGATAATGCGTCATGTAATAAAGCCAGATGTATGAATGATAATGGCCGCCATCGGTAATGCTGTTACCCACAAAGGCTACCCTGTCGCCGGCTTTAAACGCCGGGATGGTTTGCGCATTAACATTTACTCCTACACCTGTACAAAATGCCAGGGCCAGCAGTAATTTCTTCTTCAAATTCATATTGGTTGTATAGTTGTTTTAATTGGTTTAATCTTGTTCACTTACGTTAACACAGCGTACCCCAAACGTTGCCACGGCCGGTAATGTACATGCACTGGGTTTATGAAATAGTTTTTTTTAATTGGTTATTACAGGTCAATAATAAGTATAAAATTCGATTTAGCAAGAGGTAATTCTATTTAAACCATCCCCTACTGTCTGATGCATTGTCACTTTTATAATTTGCTTATATTAAAAAGTTTCACTGTCCGTATGCCAAAACGCGGCATACTAAGCGTAAGGACGGTTTTGCCCGACGCGTCTTTTTTTAGTTGTGTATCGCCACGCTTTCTTCCATCCAGCTCTAACAATTCCGCCTTGCTTGCAGTACCGTCAAATACAATTTGCCGGGGTGCAGCATTGCCTTCCGCATTAAATACACGAATAACAAGGTCGTTGCCATTGGCATTAAGCGAAGTGATATCATAACCGCTGCCTTTTACATCTACCAGCGAGCGCGATTTAACGGCCACCGGTTCAGCATCCAAAACTTTTACCACCATCGGCTCGTTCCATTCCTCGCTGGCTGTCCATAAACCGCTCTTATCCCATTTACCTTCATGCGGAATGAGGCTATAGTGTACATCCGTTGGCCCGGTAATACTATAATTCCTGCCCCATAAGCCTACGCCTGAATATTCCAGCGTTAAACCCAAGGGAAAATCTTCTCCGTGTGCATAGTTAGTAGTATGATCAACCAGCAGGGCCATGCCATAATTATCCCTGGCATCGGTTACATCTACCCAGTTAAGCAGAATGTTGTTTTTGATGCTATCCCACGAAGTGAAAAACGTGTTCTTCAGCCTGCTCTCCAATACATCAAACGGTGCATTCTTATAAACCTTCTGGTTTTTCAAATTAAGCGGGAACATTGCCAGCAGCTTTTCCTTATCATTATAAAATGCTTTTTGGTAGCCTGTTGATTTGAAGCTGTTTGGAGGCGTAGACTGCCCTATCCCTGTATTAGCCTTCCAGTTTATATTTACCCGCAAGTCTATCCTGCGCTGCCCTGTGGC
The DNA here is from genome assembly GCA_051953515.1 of Mucilaginibacter sp. Lineage (GTDB taxonomy): Bacteria > Bacteroidota > Bacteroidia > Sphingobacteriales > Sphingobacteriaceae > Mucilaginibacter. The sequence goes on along the minus strand of JBQCIS010000323.1, from coordinate 10,988 downwards.
TACAGTAAGCCATTGAGTGAACGGGGAATGATCTATTGTACCATCTATCTGCAATTTCACACGTTCAGCACCTTGCTCAACAATACTGATCTTCGCCGCGCTGTCGGCTGTGGAATGAAAGCCGCCATAGTTATAAAAATTACCGCGCAGTTCGTTAAAGTTGCGTGCGTTGGCTTGATCTACAAATTGTTTATTATTCAATTTTTTAGCGATGAGGCTGGTAATCGTACCGCCTTTATGCGGGTCAAGCGTAATACTGTACAAGTCGCTTTCCACGCGGTAATCGCCGTTTTTCAATACGTAAACTAAAATGCTTTTTGCTTGTTCGGCCTTTTTCAGTTTTAGCTGATAGGTTGCATAACCCATTGCCGGAACATCCGCAGTAAAAACAATTTGTGGTTGTCCTGATACAACATTGTTCACAATCTGTGAGGTTACCGGCATACCTGCCGTATTCCATACACTAATGGTTTTACCTTTCCACTCGGCAGGAATGTCGGCAGCAACCTGTTCGCCGCGTTTTATACCAAGCGTATTATATATACGGATAAACCTTGTACCATTTAACTGTTTACCGCTCTCAGGCCGCGAAATGTCAAGCTTAACTATGCTGTCGGCAATACGGTTGGTAGTGTTTGTCCAGGTTACCACCTTATCGGCCCAGGTATTACCCGGGCGACCGTTATAGGGTACAATCCAGCAGTCGTGATGTTGCGATAACATGAGCGGTCGCCACGCCGCATCAAAGTCGCTTTGCGGGTAAGGCGTACCATTATATACTTTGCTAATAGCAGCCAGTTTTTCGGCGCTGATAAGTTTGTTTTCTGAAATACGTACTTCCTGTGCAATGTGCTGTAATATCTGCGATCCCCAAACCAGGCTCACCAGCACATCTTCCTGTGTAAACTTCCAATTATCGGCAGGATTTTTTATGGCGATATTTTCAAAGTAATTTGCCCAGGTGGTGTATTCGGTTGGCTGATAAACCCTGCGTGGGGTATGCAGAACAGGCCCATTACGCCAACCCGCATCCTGTATAGTCATCCCAACCGGATGCTTGATCCCGGCTGCAAAACACGCCTTAATATATTCCGGCGAGTTACCTGAGGCAATAGTTTGCCAGGTAGAACCTGGTTGTAAGGCCTCTACTGCATAGCGCGGCGAAGTGATAATACTCGTGCCGTCAGGCCCTATCCAGTTCACCAGTTCACCTCCATAAGCGCTTGTATAACCGCCCCAGCAGGTATTAGGGTTTTTAAGCGATGCATATTTAAACCCAAACGAAGTCAATATCTCAGGCAGGCAACTGGTAAAGCAAGGCTCTTCAGACGAGTAGGCCGGGAATGTTGCTGTTGGAAAATGGCGATGCACCATTTTTATTCCGTAATAAAATTGCGCAATGATGCTCTCTCCTTCAATGTCAAACAAATAGCTTTGGGCATAATCGGGATTTACATATTCGATGCGATTTTTGGTAGAATCGCTGGTGAACAGATCGCGAAACTCATTATAGGCCACAGGATCCTTCTTTTTGGCATCGTCCCAGGTTTCGGGTTCTATTTCGAGGTTGATCTTCCAGTCGGGGTGGCTTTTGAGCTGATCGGCCATGAAACGGGTATTCCAATCCGGGTAATGCCCCCATATACCACCGTGATAACCGTCAATAAAGTATGCCGTTTGGCAGCGCGCAGCAGCAGGCAGTAATAATACCAAAGCTATTGCTATGCCCACAATGTATGCTTGTGACAAAAGAATATTGTTTTTAATCTTCATCCGGAAAAAAGAAGGTTTATAATTTGTATAGACAATACAGTTGCAAATATAAATTTAAAAACGTTTTAGCAAGTTTATATCATAAATTTTACAAACTATATAAGCACATATAAAACAAATGCACGCGGCCTTTTGAGCCACGTGCATTAAATCAACTACACTATATAACCTTATTGTATAATATGCCTATCTTTTCAGTATTACAGGCCAATAAGCGAATAAGGTATCCTTACGCCTTTAATCTGATAATAATTAGGATCCTGTTTACCGCCAAAGCAAGTTTGGGTTGAGCAACTACCGCCCGAGGCATTATAATTAAGACAGTAAGTAACCAGCAGCTCATTATTACCGTTTACAAATTCGCCGTGAATTGCAGGGGTATAGTATTTAGCTAAATGGCCATTATACCAATCCTGTATGGTGTATACCAGTTTTGGTGCAGAAAACGGCCCGAACGGACTTGTTGAGGTAGAAATATAAATACCATGCGATGTGGGGTCGCAAAAATACCCCAGGTCCATCTGCATCATTACATATTTACCGTTCACATAAGCTACCGCAACATTTGCCTGTGCAGTAGTACCGCTGCCAATGGTTAACTGCCCGGATAACGCGCTGGTAGTATCGGGGGTCGAGGCCCAACTATGACCGCGCCAGAAGGTCCAGGCGTTGGGGTTGCTTGTAGGACAGCGCGCCAGGAAAATAGAGTTAGCGTTGAAGAATGTACTTTCAGCCCCATAAATGTAAACAGTATCGCCGGCAGGCTTTTTGATCATCCCTACTGAATAGGTTATCTTGGTCTGGCCAGACATACCCGGAGGAGTTAACCGGGTTACAGCCCCCCATGCAGTACTGCTGGTGCTTTCTGCAATTTTGTTAATAACCTGGTTTGCCGGAGCAGAGCCGTTTGCCGACTCGTAGGTAAACAGGTAGACGTTGCTGCCCACCTCAACCCCTACCCCAGGCCAGCTGTAGGTGCTGCTATGATCACCCGGACTTTTAATAATTTCCAGTTCGTTTATACCTGTTCCTGCATTACTGGTGGTAGTAATGTTTGGGGCCGAAGTGGATGTCCAATTGGTGATTGACGGCTGCAATATTCCCGAATTATGGTAAGAGAAAAACTGGCAATACAAATAACCGTTACTTTGCAGTTGGCTGGATGCATAGGCATCTTCGGTTATCCATAGTACCTTGCCGTTATTTGCGCCATTGGTTAAAGGAATGCTGTTTCCCTGATCCCATGCCACAGTGGTATTGGCAACCGCACCGCGATGAAAGAATTGCACTACCGCATCGTCTCGATAAGCCTCATTAGTTAAACTGGTAAGGTTCCAGTATTGATTGGTAGTATTTGCAAGTGTTTCTTCGGTAATGGGTGCGCCATTAGCGGTAGAGTTTCCGTGGTCGGTAAGTACCAATCCGTTGGCATTCTGAATATAGTAATACGTTTGTCCGCTAACCTGGTGCAGGTACCATATCTGCGATGGGAAGCCGTTGGTATGATCTTGCCAAACCTGCGTACCCGATGTGCCGTTAGGTGCTTCGAGGAACATACCGCTTTCTGCATTCATGATCTTAAATTGCGTACTACCGGTTATAGTACCTGTACCCTGTTGTATCAAATACCATTTCTGGTGTTCGGCCACACCCGCGCCTGTGTTGCCATTGGCATTTTGCTGCACATTAGCCGGTGTGGTTTGCGGCTTAAGCAGGTTTGAATCATTCTTGACCTCCATTACCAGGCTGCTGTAAACATTAACAATCTGAAAAGTGCCATACGATGATGGCGCCGAGCTTGGCCCCAGCTTATGCTGCGTAATAACATTGTCTGTCGAAGATTTTAAGGCTTCGTTTCTTTTACAGCTTTGCATAATGAGCAAAAACGCTGCTGCCGCGTAAATAAATGATCTTGTTCTCATAGTAAGTATTTATTGGTGGTTTGTTTTTATGACGACATTTATAAGCCGATGAGCGAATAAGGTATCCGCACACCTTTCGGGCGGTAATCGTTGGGATCTTCGGAACCATCCGGATTTGAACATGGTGCAAGGCAGGTTGCGCCGGTACCATCGTTTTTGCTATAAAAGTTCACGCAGTAATTCACCAGTAATTCGTTATGCCCATTATTAAATTCGGCATGAATAGTAGGATTATAGAACACCGGTTCGTGGCCCTGTTTGTAATCCGCCAGGCTGTAAACGGTTTTCGCAGCAGTAAATGGCCCTGTAGGGCTGGTAGCTGTAGCAGCATACATATTGCGTGATGTCTCGTCGCACGAAAAGCCGAAATCCATAGTAATAAGCACATACTTGCCGTTTACATAGCCCATGGTATTGTTATTGCACGGCCCGGTTGCGATAACGGCTGCCGATGCGGTGCTTGGAGTTGATGCCCATTTGCTGCCATCCCAGAAAGTCCAGCTGGTTGGATTGCTGGTAGGGAAACGGGCCACAAAGATACTGGCGCCCAGGAACCCGCCCTGACCGTAGGCATATACATAACCATCGCCTGGTTTTACCATTCCTATCGAGTATAGGATATCGGTTTGGTTGGTCATATTAGGTACGGTAAGGTTGGTTACTGCAGGTATGGTGGTTGAGGTAGCTTCAGTTACCTGGCACAGGTACTGCTTATCCGCCGACAGGCTGCCGGCAGGAACCTCAATATTATGTACGTAAACATACTGCCCTATTTCAATCCCGGCACCTGGCCAAAGCAAATCGCCTGCCGTTGGGTCATGGAATATCTGCACACCATCGCTTGAAGTAACGTTTACGGTTGCAGAAGACGCCCAGCTATGGCTGGCAGGCTGCACAAGGCCCGAATTGTGATAGTTGAATATCTGGCCGCAGTTGAACTCATTATTGGCGTTTAGCTGGTTATAAAACACATCGTTCGTCACCCAGAATACCTTGCCATTATTAGAACTCCAGGTAAGCGGAATTGATGCACCACCATCAAAAGCTTCAGAGCCGCTGGTGCGTTGGAAAAACCCTACTACGGCGTCATCGCGGTAGCTGTCGGCCCCCATGGCACCCAATGTCCATAACTGGTCGTTCGCGCCGGTGTAAGTTTCCTGTGTAACAGGCGTCCCATTCGATGTTGAATTACCATGATTAGTAATAGCCAATCCGTTGGCTTTGTTGGTGATCTTATAATTGCTGCCAACAGCTGTTACCGCCCAGTATTGTGCGTCGGTGTTATTACCGCGGTATTGATCAAGTGTAGTGCCCGATTTGGTGGTACTGCCGGGTACATCTATATACTTACCGCTGTTGAGGTTCATAATGGTATAGTAGCCGTTTGATTGTTTGGCGAATTGCCACTCCTGCCAGCGGTCGGTTTTTCCATTTGAAATGGATGCATCATATTGTTGCAGGCCGGTTCCATCAAGCAGTTTGGTACCCTGGTTGGTAACACCCGATACTTCAACATATTTACTGCTGGCTACATTTTGAATGGTAAAGGTGCCATAAGTGGTTACGGTAGCGTTTGCTGCGAGTTTAGAGGTATCAGACGTATTTGCTTGCGGTGTAGCATTTAGGTTCTTTTTACATCCTGCCGCAAGAATAAGCACTGCAAAGGATGCACATTGCCATAGATTTGTTTTCATAATCTGGTTTTGTATAGTTTAGTAAATAATTGTTAAATCGTTTTAGTTGCTTGCACAAAGCATGGGCACGCAAACGTTAATTTTCAAAGAATACTTTAATTAGATGCTAAATAATTGGTTGAATGTTAGGTAAATGTAGAAACAAATTTTAAAAAATGAAACGATTTAGCAAAATTGATCAAATATTATTTTTGCTAAATTTTAGCAGACTAATAATTATAGCTAATTCCAGTTATGAAATGGTTTCGAAAAGAAATCATCCACCTGTTTATTGAATTCGTGAAGGTGTGCCTGCAGGGTGTCATGCGGCGAGTTGGGTACTATCCACAGGTAAGCATGCGGAATATTCTGATAAATAAGCACCGTGTGCTGAAGTGATATCAGGTCATGATCGCCTGCAATGATCAGCGACGGGCATTTAATCTGTTTCAGGGCCGCAAGCGGGATGTTGGGTTGCAGCCAGTCGAGCATAAATATTTTCCAGTCGTTTTTTTCTTTTGCTGTAGCGCGTGGCTTGTTGCCTGCATTGTAATCTTTCAACTCGTCCTGCCAAACACCGGGCGCAAAAGCGGTAGAATCGGGCCAAAGGTTGGCTCCTGTTGCCGCCAGCCTGATCACTTTATCCGGGTGCCGCATAGCTAACAGCAGGGCATTTATCCCGCCATCGCTCCATCCTATCACGTAGCTCGAATCGATATGCATGGCATCAAGTAATCCGGCAAAATCATCAGCCATCATTTCGAAGCTAAGCGAGTCGCGCGGATCGGTTGATTTACCGTGCGCACGGCTATCTACCGCAATAACCATATATTTCTTAGAGAAGTACGGAATATTTTTGTAAAACGCGCTGATATCACCGCCATTGCCGTGTATCAGCAGCAATGGTTTGCCTTTGCCATAAACCTCACAATACATCTTTATCCCACGAACATCATAATACCTGCCCGCAGCCGGGTTATTGCCATAAGGCACTGACTTTTCCTGGGCATAGGCTATCAGCATAAATAATTGCGAAATAACAACAGCAAAGAATATCCTTTTCATTGTATGGAGATTGGGTTATATAAAGTTGAGATAAAAAAGCGTACCGGCAAACCTGTATGCAAATTTTATCGATTAATATATATTTACAATTCCATTCCGATTAAAATGTCAGCCAGAAAAAGTCCCCTGAAGTATTGTTTAGTAGTTGGATTGTGTATAATGAACCTGCTTACCGGTTTATCAACGGTATTTGCACAACAAAATATGCCATCGCTCAATGGCATTCTTAAAAACATCAAAGCGCCTGTGTTTAAAGATGCCGTTTACAATGTCACCTCGTATGGTGCTATTGCAGACGGAAAATCCGATTCAAAAGCAGCGTTTGATAAAGCCATCAGCCTGTGCAGTACCAGTGGCGGCGGCATGGTGGAAATCCCTGCAGGAAAATTCTTTATAGCAGGCCCTGTTGTGCTGAAAAGCCATGTTAACCTGCATTTTGACGCTGGCGCCGAAATGATATTTTCAGGACAACCCAAAGATTTCCTTCCTGCGGTGCTTACCTTATGGGAAGGTACCGAATTATTTAACTATTGCCCGCTTTTTTATGCTTACCAGTGCTCAGATATCGCGGTTACAGGGCATGGCATTATAAACGGATCAGCCAGCCTCAATTTTGCGAAATGGCGTCCGCAAGGTTCGGCAGAGCAGGCCCGGTTGCGGCAGATGGGTGGTAACGGTACGCCTGTGTATGAGCGCGTGTTTGGTGATAACGCGCACCTACCGCCGGATATGATCCAGTTTTTTGGCTGTAAAAATGTATTAATAGATGGCATTACTATAAATGATGCACCCTATTGGGTGATTCACCCCGTGCTGTGCAATAACGTTACCGTACAAAACGTGACCATTGAAAGTATGAACCTGAACAACGATGGCTGCGACCCGGAATCATGCACCAATGTGCTGATACAAAAATGCAATTTCACTACCGGCGACGACGGCGTAGCTATAAAAGCCGGGCGCGACCAGGATGGCTGGCGCATAGGACAACCGACCGAAAACATTGTGGTGCGCGATTGTATTTTCAAGTCAAAAACCAACGGACTTTGTATTGGCAGCGAAATGTCGGCAGGGGTGCGTAATGTGGTGATGTATAACGTACATATTAAAAAGTGCCTCAGCGCCATCTACTTTAAATCGAACTTGGACCGTGGCGGCTTTATTGAGAAAATCCACGTTTATGACGTTGAGTGTGATAGTGCACGCTCGGCGTTTATCCGGTTTGAAAATAACTATCATGGCTCGCGCGGTGGGCATTACCCTACCCTGTTCAATAACTTCCTTATACAAAAAGTAAATTGCAATTATTCAGGCGAGGCGGGTATTTATGCAGTTGGTGTGGCTGGCAACCCGTTAAAAAACATCAGCCTGCAATCGGTAAAAATAATTAAAACGCCACGTGATGAGGTGATCTATAACGCGGAAAACCTCACCTATCAGAACGTTTATATCAACAGCCACCCGCTGACTAAGCCTGCCAATACCGGTGTAATACAATTACATACCGATTGATCAGTTTACAACAATTTGTTTTAACTGGCTTGTGTGTGCACTAAAATAGCCCAGGGCATTATTATTGAAATTGGAAGGCGGGTTTGATGGCGTGGTGCCACCGCCCGGACCATCCTGCTGCTGCTGGCTCAGGCTGAACCAATATTTATAAATATCCCTGTCTATACATTGCATTTCTACAGAAACAGTATCATGATAGTGGATGTCGGTAGTGCTTTCGAACAGATCTTGTCGTACATAACGCCCGTTGGTAAAGCTATCGTCAAAAGCAAAAATGGGGCTCGTTTGTATGCCATTTACCGTAAGTATAAAGCGGTATTGATTAGCTGCATCTGGCGGGTCCTGATAGTTTGCGGTAATGGTGCGCAGGTTGTTTTTACCAAAAGAACTGATCTTGGCTGTTACTGAATCCAGGTTAACCAGGTGCGGCATGGTAGAACTTGCTGTATAAGTTTGGGCGCCGGTGGTAACCGTCATGGTATATTTTCTGCCGGCATGGCCCATCATAGGATAAAAGGAATATACGCCCGCGGTATCTTCATGAAACTTAAAAACACGGCCGGTACTATCGTCGGTAATGCTTACCGCTGCCCCGCTTACCCGCGGAAAAACATTGGTATTGGTAAAAGGCACACTTTTAGTAATCACTACATACTGAATACCATAAACATTGGTGAGATTACCTTCAATAATCAGCTGCGGTGACGAATTATTCAATTTAAGGCTGATCACCTTCTGGCATGAGGCTACTATTGCTATCAACGCAAAAAATAACAGATATGTTAATGCTTTATGCCTCATGCTGCTAAAATTTAAAATTCCAGGTAACGGATGGCACCCGGCCAAATAAACTTGTTTCCACGGCTTCTGTAGTTCCGGGGTTGGTTTTACTGTTGCGGAACGTAATGGCGTACGGATTACGGTGCGCATATACGTTATACAGACCAAACGTCCAGCTGGAGTGATATTTTTTGTGCGGTTTGCCTTCAAGCGTGGCGCCAAGGTCAAGACGATTGGTTGATGGTTCGCGGTCGCCGTTACGCTGCGAGTAATAGTAAGTGGTTAAACCGCCAATTTCGTATTTGCCATTCGGATAAGTAACGGCGTTACCGCTCTCGTAAATAAACGTTCCGGAAAACGACCAGCGACTGCTCAGTTTATAAATGCCTACAGCAGAAAGATCATGCGTCCTGTCCTGTGTTGCAGGGAAGTAGTTGCCGTTGTTTATCGCGTTAAAACGGCGCTCAGTGCGCGAAAGCGTATAACCTATCCACCCGTTAAACCTGCCGTATTTCTTCTTCATAAAAAATTCAATACCGTAAGCCCTGCCAGTGCCGTAAACCAATTGCGACTCTACGTTGGGGTTTAATATCAACTGCGCCCCGTCTTTATAATCAACCTGGTTTTGCAGCCATTTGTAATAAACCTCGGTTGAAAACTCAAAGATATTATTGCTGAAGTTACGGAAATAACCTGTTGATACCTGGTCGGCTATCTCGGGTTTAATATTGTTGCTGCTCATGGCATACAGATCTGTCGGGGTGCTGCTTGTTGAGTTGCTCAGGATGTGGATATTCTGCGTATTGCGGTTATAGGATGCCTTGATAGATTGCTGATCGTCCAGACTGTAACTGGCCGAGATGCGTGGTTCAACATTAAAATAATCCTTCACTACACTGCCTGAACCATAGTTTTTTGAGGTAATGGCATTCCCTGCCGCATCATAAGTATTGAATGTTCCTGGCCCGAAGATATAAATACCGCTTAAACGCAGACCATAAAGCAGGCTAAAATGGCTGCCGGCCTTCCATTCGTCGCTGATATAAGCGGCGGTTTCCAGCCCGTAACGGCGTTCGATGGATTTGTTATTAAAGCTGGAATTATCAGGCGCAGTTAGGCTGCCCGGGGCAAGATTATGGTGCAAAGCATCAATACCAAAACTCACCGTATGCCCGTTACCGGCAAAATATTGCAGGTCTTCTTTAAAATCAATGTCTTCGATCTTTGATGTTGCCACAAACTCATTACCCGGCAAATAGCTTTGGATAACGTAGTTGTAGTTACTATAAATAAGCGATGTATTGGAGAAAAGCTTATTGTTGAAGATATGATTGAACCGCAGCGTACCGGTTGAATTGCCCCAGTTAGTGCCAAACGTATTCTTCAAACCCAAAACATCTTTGCCGAAGTACCCCGACAAGTAAATAGCGTTTTTATCATTAAAATGATAATTAGCCTTTGCATTCAGATCGTAAAAGTAGAGTGTGCTGCCGCGGATACTGGTATCGGAAGAGGCTTTCAGAAATGCATCGATATATGTACGACGGGCGCTGATCATGAATGAGCCTTTGTCTCTCACTATGGGCCCTTCTACTTTTATACGGGACGAAATGAGCCCTATGCCGCCTTCTGCGCTATAATCTTTATCGTTACCCTCATCCATCTTAACGTCAAGCACTGAGGATAAGCGCCCGCCATACTGCGCAGGCATACCGCCTTTATACAGGCTCACATCCTTTATCGCATCAGAATTAAAGGTGGAGAAAAACCCGAACAGGTGCGACGCGTTGTAAACGATCGCCTCGTCCAGCAGGATAAGGTTTTGATCTGACGAGCCGCCGCGTACATAAAAGCCGGTATTGCCTTCGCCTGCGGCCTCAACGCCGGGTAAAAGTGTAATGGTTTTTAATATATCGCGCTCGCCCAGCAAAACGGGCACATTATTGATCTGCGACATATCCAGCTTTTCAACGCCCATCTGCGGCGATAATATATTGGCGTTGCTACGGCTTGCCTTACTGTTGATCACCACCTCTGCCAGTGAATTGCTTGGATTTAACCTTATGTTCAGCACGGTATCTTTTGATACAGCTATCTGCTGCGAAATTGTTGTATAACCCACATAGCTTATTACAATGGTATTAGTACCTATTGGTACAGCTAACGAATAAAAGCCATAACCATTACTTACAGCGCCTGAGTTAGCTATTTTATTTATACGTACCGAAGCGCCGATCAGCACTTCGCCGGTTGCAGCGTCTTT
>JBQCIS010000322.1:0-21499 GCA_051953515.1 Mucilaginibacter sp. | reverse complement strand
ATGCACAAATTGAGCCCGCGATGGCAGCGGCGATAAATGACGACCGGCACCCATAAAGTTGACTTTGGATATTTGCTTTATACGTGGCGGTCTGGTTTCATTTTCCACTTTTTCTATTTCAATAAGACGTAAGCAGGTAACGCAAATTCAGTATAATGCGTTACCTTATTGTGTTTATGCTGCAATCAAATGTTGCTGCTGGCTTGTTTTCCTATATCCTTCTCTCCTGGTTCACCTACTGAGGGATTATCAATCATGTTTCTTTTATTAAAGAAGAAGTAAGAAACACCTAATGAAAAGATGATCACACCCAGGCCGACCATAATGTTTACGCCAGCCGTTTTAATATCCAGAGTGATAATTTTATTACCCAGCGCAATCATTGCGATTTGCATGATCTCTCTTACCGGAATTTTTTTATGATCGAGTATATGAAGTATGGCGTTAAAAAGCTCATGTCCTACCAGAACGATCAGGATCAAGGAAAAAATAGAATAAATATTATTAATGTCGATTATTGAATAATCCGACTGGTTGAAAATTATAGATCGAAATAAAATCACACAAATGTGTCCGGTCCCTAAAATCATACAAAGAACAATCAATATTAATAGCAAATAGATAATTATTTTCAGGATCCACTTCATATTGTTTATGAACCGCTTTTCTATCTGCATCATCTTATTTGTATTTATTAATCCCGCCATCGATAATCATTTAGATGCCGTTTTGGTATGCTTCATCAAATCACTTTGCAACGGCTTGTGGGGAGGCACTCATCATCATTTTGTTTTAACGCAATATCATCCTGCCATAAACCTAAGAGCAAATTTAAGTCGCCACCAGGCATCCCGATATGTCTGGTCTCATTCATAAATTTAATCCTGCTCACATATTGTTTATCGTTTTCCGGCGGCAGTTCTAATATTGGAGGGGAAAATAAGGATGGGAAACGGCAGTTCGCGCAAGGCTTGCCTGGCAATGCTTTTGTGGAAGAGCCGGCGCATTAAACTATATTGACGATGTGTGATAACCAGCAGATCAGGCGCTTTTGCCTGACATTGTTCATAAATACCGGAGACAATACTTCTGCATTTAATTGAACTAAAGGTTACCTTGCCTGATGGCTGGTTGCTGCATAGGTTCCGGATCAAGGCTTTGCTCGCTGAGTCGTCAATATACCCATTGTCGGTAATCACATGCAAAAGCTCGATATTAAAGCTGAATAAATTAGCCAAATGAGCTAAACGATGAAAAACATTAATTTCAGCCTTATTCAGTTTTACAGCAAAAATGGCGTTTTGCAGGTGCTTGGGGGGCGATTCTACCGGAACTACTAAAACAGGCTTGGTTGTTCTCTCAATCACGGCTAAAACACTACTGCTCATAAAGGTATGTCCCAGCAATATTTTATTTGCGGCGCCCATTATCACAAGTTCAATGTCATTTTGCGCGGTAAGGGCACGGATATTTTGCTTCAAACTTCCTTCTCCAAACCTTATCGTGATGCGCGGTTTAAAGCTGTCTGGGGCATATTCGCTAATTTTACATTCAACATACTGTGCATATTCAGCAAGGATGTTACGATGTTTCTTATTCAACCGAATTGCCATCCGTGGTTCAAAATATTGATCGGGTTGAGTGCTATCGGCTGTATTGGCAGCGCCAGTATAACTATGGTATACCGTTAAATCAACATGTCCTTTTTGAACCAGCAAAGCGGCCCAGTCCGCGGCGCGGAAAGATGCTTCTGAGAAATCCGTTAATATCAGGATACTAGCCATGCCATTATGGTTGGAAAAATATTTACCGCAAATTTTAATAATGTTTACCGGGCAATAAATGAGAAAGATTAAGACTATAAATGATACGAGTCATGCAGTTCATATAGCTCAATTAAAAAAATAGAGAAAAATTAATTTTCTAAAAAACCGGATTGCGCTTTACGCCGTATCTTCCACTAAATAACTTACAATGAAAATAAATGAGCCTGCCATTTAGCTGCAGCACAAGAATTTCTCTTGACAGGATCATTTATCAATTTAAAAACCGAACAACTAAAATGAAAAAAATCATTATTGCAGTCATTGCAATGGCGGCTATTGCAATCACACCTAAAGCTCATGCGCAAACCAAAATGGTAGGCGGCGCAGCTATGTATCCTACAAAAAACATTGTTGAAAATGCAGTAAATTCAAAAGACCACACCACCTTGGTGGCAGCTGTTAAAGCAGCCGGGCTGGTTGAAACTTTAGAGTCAGCAGGTCCGTTTACCGTATTTGCTCCTACTAATGAGGCTTTTAATAAACTGCCAGCCGGAACAGTAGATAACCTCGTAAAACCCGAAAACAAAGCGACCTTGACAAAAATTTTAACCTACCATGTAGTACCAGGCCGTTTAAGTTCAAAAGACCTCTGGGCCAAAGTAAAAGCAGGAAACGGGAAAGCTGAATTGACCACGGTACAAGGAGGCAAACTAACTGTAATGGCAAAAGGCAAAAAATTATACCTCGTTGATGAAAAGGGAGGTGAATCATGGATTACCATACCTGACGTAAATCAAAGTAACGGTGTTATTCACGTAGTAAACGCTGTATTGATGCCTAATTAATCAGTTATAGTGGCGGTTGGCAGTGCAAGTGATAAGGTAGGGTTATTTGCCAGCCGCCAACATAACTTCTTATCAATTAAAAACCGTATTCATTTGTATTTCTTGAATACTGATCTATTCCGAAAATTTGACATTCAGGCGCTGAAATTCTTTCATTCTGACTGCAATTTTTTCAGCATAAATCAAATGTTTTAGAGTTGGCACAAGGGTTGATCTGGATTATATAGTTTAATTAATCGATAAGTTTCATTCATTAATTTATTAAGGAGGACAGACCTATGACATTGGTTAAATTTAATCAGGACAAGCGCATCAATAGCCCGGTAGTGCCAGGCTTGAACGACGTTTTTGATGCTATTTTCAACGACACCTTTTTTAATGACCGCATGACGGCCAGGGTACCTGCGGCCAACCTTAGCGAAAGCGAAAATCATTACCACATTGAGCTGGCCGCGCCCGGACTGAAAAAAGAAGACTTTAAGCTGAGCCTGGAGCGTAATATCTTAAACATTTCTGTAGAGCAGCGTAATGAAAACAACGCTGCCGAAAAAAACTATACGAAACGGGAATACAGCTATACTTCGTGGGTGCGCTCTTTTACGCTCCCTGAAAGTGCAAATGTTGACATGGTTGATGCCGCCTATAGCGACGGAGTGCTGAAGATTGACATTGCCAAGCGTGAGGAAGCAAAAGCGGTGCGCCGGCAGATCGAGATTAAATAAATTTTTTCGTATTCATTTTTAGAAGGCCCGTTCAGGGCCTTTTTGGCTCAATTTATTATGGAAACGAATTTTGATATTTTGATCAGTTTTCGCACGCCTTCGGGCTTTAAGGTGTGTGGTCAATATTTCCTGGGCAGCCACCGGGAGCTGGCAGAAAGTATATTTGCAAGCCTGAACGGCTATGAGGATGTAGACGAGCAAGCGGTGTTGCACCTTGATCTGGTAGAGACGGCGGGCGATTTGCCGCAAAAGGTTAGAACGATTGGCTGCAAGCTAAGCGAACTTTGTGGAAATTGCCAGTATATTACGCGGGCGCTTTTTCGCGCCGGCGCGATAGGTAATGATAACTGAGCATGAAAAATCGCTTAAATACACAACTGCATTTTTTAATCCAGGCGGCTTAGCGCTTCCATCGAAATGCCCTAATGGCCGGCGATCAGTTACTCTGGTGCCAGGTTTATAACTCCGGGTGAATTTTTATCAACTCTTCATAACATCCCTTGGCATAGCTATTCACAAAATATAGGAGCCGTTTATGACAGCTTCATAGCCATGGTAAGCTGCCACAGAAAGAAATGTTCCACATGGTGTATTTCTTTCGTGCCGGCTAACTGTTAACGGGCAGGGTAAACCAAAAGGTGCTGCCTTTGCCGTAAGTGCTTTCCACGCCGATACGGCCATGATGACGTTCGATGATCTCGGCTGATAAGTATAATCCGATGCCAAAACCAGCTACATGTTTGATAACCATATTTTCAACACGGTAATAGCGTTGGAATAACCTGGCTTGGTCTTCAGGCTTAATCCCGATGCCCTCATCTTTTACGCTTACTTTAACTTCATTTCCGATGATCTGGCAGCCGACTTCGATTAGATACCCCTTCGGTGAATATTTAATCGCATTGCTTAGCAGATTGGTTACCACGGAGCCAATCTTGTCCTGGTCGGCAGTGACCATTACAGGCGGGCATGTATCAAGTTGTAATACATGTGAGCTGTTGAGCAACCGCATGTCCTCCATCATGTCGGTGAGCAACTGGTTAAGTAAGAACGGTTGCTTGTCCAAATGGATTTTCCCCGATTCAAGCCTCGAGATATTCAGGAAACCGTTGATCATGGCAGTCATGCGCTGCGCCTGCACGTTTGCTTTATTAAGCGCTTCGGTCATGAAAGGGTCTGATTGCTTTCGCGCTTTTGGCAACAGGATCTGCAGATAAGCGGTCAATGACGTTAGCGGAGTTTTCAATTCATGGCTCACCATACCGATGAAGTCGTTTTTGCGGATCTCGTCCAGCTTTTGTTCCGTAATATCAAGAACGGCACCCACAAAACGCACAGGCTTGTCCGCCTCATTGAAATAGGCCTTTCCTTTCGCGCGTACCCATCTAACCTTTTGGTCTTCTGCACCAACCGTCCGGTACTCAACATCATATTCACCATTACTGGCAGCCTTGTCAAAAACTTTGGAGATAATACCCGTGATTCGTTTGCGGTCGTCAGGATGGAGGCCGTTTACAAAGTCAGTTTCATAATTAACCTCACGGTCGTGATTAATGCCGAAGAGTGTCCGGCAGCGTTTATCCCAAATCATGGTGCCTTTTTCCAGGTCCATATCAAAGCTGCCCAGTTCAGCCGCATTAAAGGCAAGTTTAAGCGAATCCTGTGCCCGTTCCAGCTCCCGGCGTGCTTTCACCTGCGGGGTTACGTCGATAGCAACAACCATTATTGCATCGGTATGCCCGTCTGAGTGTAATGGCTGATAAACGAAATTGAAAAAGAGTTCCTGTAATTTACCATCATGCTCCAGGAATGCGCGCGCTTCATCACGCTGATAAGGTTTTTCGGTAACCAGCACATTGTCCAGCAGTTGCAGATAGGGCTGGCTGCTAAGTTCCGGCAAAGCATCTGCCAGCTTTTTACCTATAATGGCCGCCGACTTACCCCAAAGTTTCAGCACGGATGTGTTGGCGGCTTCTATAATCAGCTCTCGTCCGCGGAGGACGGCTATGGCTACCGGAGCGTCCTGAATGAGCGAGCGAAACCGCGCCTCGCTGACTGCAAGGCTGCTCAACGTCTGTTCCAACGCGAACTGTGTAGCGCTCAGCTCCTCGTTCGTAGCCTGTAGTTCATCGTTTGCCGAGGCCAGTTCTTCATTAGAAGCGGTGATCTCTTCGTTGAGGGATTGCTGTTCTTCATTACTTTCTTCAAGTAAGTGGCGTGATCGCACCATCCCGGTGATGTCTGCCGCCGCTACGATAATGCCATTTACATTCCCTTGCTCATCTTTCAGCGGGTCGTAATAAAAGCTTATGTACTTTGTTTCCCGCCCTTCGGGTGTTTCAATATAGAAGGTTTCTTCTTCTTGGCCGTAGGGAATGCCTGTGTTATATACTTCACGCAGTAAAACAGGAAAAGGCTGGTCGGCAAGTTCCGGCAGTACATCAAGCAGTTTACGGCCTAAAATAGCCGTTTGCGGTTTGTTCCACATTTCTGCCAGGCGCTCATTGCAGATATCTATCACAAAGTCCGGCCCGCGCAGGATCATCAGCGGATAATGCGATGTCATGACCAGTGCACTCAGGTCCCGTTCGTTTTTCTGTGACAATTTACGCGACTCAACCAAATCTGTCACCTCATAGCAAAACACCATAATGCCTTCTGTTTTGCCGTTATCCGAAAAGCGCGGCTGATAAGAAAAATTAAAATACCGGTCGGTAACTGTGCCATCAGCACCCACCAACGGTACAGGCACTTCTTTTCCTTCATACCCTTGCCCAGCATTATATACATTGCGTATAATGTCTGCAATTGGCTCATTAGCTATTTCCGGCACGGCTTCGAAGATTGGCCGCCCCAGGAGTTTGCGCCCAGGCAGTAATTGCTGATAAGGCGGGTTGACCAGTTCGAAAACCAGATCGGGGCCACTTAGGATGCAGACACCTGCAGGTGCCTGCATAAAGAAACGCCTTAATTTATCGCGCTCCTCTGCTACATCGGCTGTTCTCTTGCGGATACGTTCCTCCAGTTCAGTATTTATTTCAGACAACTGCTCCTGTGTTTGCCGTAATTCCTTATTGCTGGCGGCGAGCTCTTCGTTCAGTTCATGTTCGCGGTTAAAGGCTTCTCTCAACTCATAATTCAGCGCATTATTGAGGATGGTGCCGGTATGTAAACCGACCGCGGTCAGGAATCCCCGGTATTGCTCATCTATTCGTTTCCGGGCGGACAGGCCCAAAAGGATATAACCCTTTAAACGGGCCTCGTCCTTGGCAATTGGCACAAAAAGTGCCTCGGCAACGGGTTCGGGCCAATACACACATACAGGTTCCGGAAACAAATGAGTTGTATCTATCAAATCGCCATTCTCAATGATCCGGCTAACGTCAAGCGCGGCAAGTGCATGCAGATTGCTTGTGGACAGGCCTTCGGATGCGGCTAACTTATAATCACCGTTTTCCTGTTGAGTGTATAAGGCAAAAAAGGGAATATCAGCCTGCGCCTCGCTGAACAGGAACTGTATACGGGTAACGGCTTCATCAAAGTAATGCGAAAGATATTTAATGTCCATCAAGGTAGTCAGCAATTTGTTGCGCCGCTCCTGAAGGCATTTAAAGGTTGTTTCGATAACGGCATTAAACACACCACCTACTGTGCCATCGCTGGCCCTCACGGGCGAAAGCGTATAATCAAAATAACATTCTTCAGTATAACCAAAACGGCGCATATAAAGTGGTGCGTCCGGACGGCGGTAGGACCGACCGTCATGCAACACAGTTTCGAATTCCTCTTTCAGGCCATCCCATATTTCCGGCCATACGGTGGCGCCGGGTTTCCCCAGGGCCCAGGGATGCTTTTGGCCAGGAATAGCGCTCCATGCTTCATTGTAGATCAGGCTGAAGTCTTCTCCCCAATAAATGGCGATCGGAAAGCCGGAGCTGAGTACAATACTTACTGCCGAAGTCAGGCTGTCCGGCCAGCCCGAGGGATCGCCAAAAGAGGTTTTACTCCAATCGGTATTGCGGATAAACTGACCGAATTCGCCGCTATGTGTTAAAAAGGGATAGTCCACGGATAAACACTAAATTTTTAGTTTATTACAAAGAAAATGCGCGATAGTTTGATGGCGATCTGCTGAATCTTGTTAATTGAACCCCTGCCCGGCAGCCTGGAATTAGCCTGCAAAAGATTATGCGTGCTACGGAGTTCTTTGTATAAAATGCTCATAATTATTTATTTATCAGATTCTCTATCCGTGTATGAAGTTCGTCCAGGTCGAAAGGTTTGGCGAGGTAATCGGAGGCGCCGTGGTCCATAGCTATCTGTTTGCCGTCGCGGCTGGCCGAAATAACCAGCACCGGCAATCTTATTGTGGTTTCCTGCTCACGTAATTGCTTGAGTATCTGGTCGCCGGATAATACCGGCATCCACAGATCGAGCACAAGCAGGTCGGGGTGTTGGTCATTGATCAGTCGTTGCACATTAAGACTATTGTGTTCTGTTAATACTTCTGTTTGTTCGTCTCGCAGGACCAGGGCCATCATTTCGAGGATACCTTCATCATCATCGCAAATGATTACTTTTCGCCTATCCATCGCTGTCCCTTTCTGTTATTGGCAAGGTGAAATTAAAGGTCGAGCCTTTTCCTTTTTCGCTTTCTACCCACAAACTTCCTTTATGCAGGCCGACGATTTGGTCGCAAACGTACAATCCGACCCCCATTCCCGGAAAGCGCTGCTGCACGTCGCTGGCGCGATAAAAGCGCTCGAATATCTTTTTCTGGTCGTCGGGGGTAATACCTTCCCCTTGGTCAGTGACGGACACTTTTATGTATTCCCTCACTTTTGAAACATACAGGCCGATGGGGCTATCGTCCGGCGAATACTTGATGGCATTGGACAATAGGTTAGTTACCACTTGTGTAAGGCTCGACTCGTCGCCATAAAGGCTGCCTATAGTTTGCCCTTCCAGTTTAATACGCTGGGTATGGGTCGCTGCTTCAATCGTTTCTATCGCATGGGCTATCATGTGGTCGAAATCAAATTCCTGTTTATGCAGTTCCAGATTGCCGCTTTGAATGCGGTTCACGTCAAGCAGTTCGGTGATCAGGCCAGACAGCCGGTCAACAAACTGCCCGGTTTTGGCAACAATGGAACGGAATTTTTCGTCGGCTTCCCTTGGCATTAAACGCGACATCATTTGCACATAGCCGCGTATGGTGGTAAGCGGGGTTTTTAGCTCATGGCTGGCGACGGACAGGAAATCGTCTTTACGCTTTTCCAGCGTGCGCCGGTCCGTAATATCCTCAATGGCTATGAGAATACGGTCTTTATATTCACCTTCCAGTTCTACACGGTGTGCGTTAACAAGCATTAATTTTGGACCGATATGCGGAAAGTCGTGCTCCACCTCGAAATCCAGTACCGGGTTATTCGTCGGTAACACCCGTTCCAGCAGTTCACGCAGTTTAGGTATATTCCATTGCCCATTGCCAAGGTCATACAATTGTTTTCCTTCCGTTTCCTCACGGTTTACCTTGAAAGTTCTCAGGAAATGTTCGTTAACACTAAGCACACGCAGTTTCGGGTTCAGCACGATCAGGCTTTCGCGGATCGTCTGGATGATACTGTCCATATATTCCTGGTTAAGCTTCAGGCTGGCGGTGCGTTCTTCAACACGTCTTTCAAACTGTTCCCGTTCGCGCCGTAAATCGCTTTCGGCTGCTTTCCGACGCGTAACATCATTCTGAACACCAATAAAATGTGTTACCTGGTTATATTCGTTACGGATAGGGGAGATATAGAGCTCATTCCAAAAGAGCGTACCATCTTTTTTATAGTTTCGGATCTCTGTGGCGCTTGGCTCACCTCGTTCAACTGCTGTGCGGATGAGCTCGCGTTCTTTTTGCCCGCGATCTTCCATTTGCAGAAAACGGCAGTTATGACCGATGATTTCCTGACGGTTATACCCCGTCATTTTTTCAAATGCAGTATTGCAATAAATGATAGGGTTATCAGGCAGTTGATTATCAGTAATGATAATGCCCGATATGCTGGCGTCCAGTGCTGCGGTCAGAAGTTGAAGATCCTGTACATCCGTGTCATATGAAAGTTTCTGTTTTTCCTCTGGATTTTCCACTGATTATTTATTTGTTGAAAATGAACAGGAAAACATAAATTATGTTTGAACGGCGGATTTTTTTTGAAAAAATATTTATTTAAAAAATAATAAATATCAACACAGGCGCGCCCTTGGATTTAACCTTTTTATTGATCCATTGGATGCAGTACTGCCTTCTCATGGTATGCTTTTTAGCTTAAAAATTCATTTGTAAAATTACCATGGCGACTATTCAGATAATAGGGGCTTCAGCGTCGTTAAATAAGTATATCAACGCTCCGTTTTAATGGCGGGAAAAAGTCATGAAATGTAGTGACCGCCATCATTTACCTCCTGGTATAGGCATCATAGCTTTGTTAATGGGGGAAAAGTAACAAGGTAAGGGCGATAACAATTAAAACGGATAAATATCCTGTATTTAATTATGGTCCTGCCTTGTTTGTTTACTTCTGAGATTTTTAACGGCTTAATGGCATTGCTTACGAGAAGCTGGTTGACATAGAGACCGGCAATTCAACAAACCATAGTTATATAATTTAAAAGAAGATATTGGCGAGAAACATAACCTGGCTGCCCGGTATCCCGAAAAGGTGAAAGAACTTGACGCATTGTTAACCTCCGTCAGGCAAGAGAAATAGATTGGGGGTGAGGGTGAAATTCGTCTTTGATATCGATACTAACCTGTTCACATGGCCTTACGCAAACGATTGCTCGATCGTCCATCCTCTTGATTGGTAAAATATTTTCATCTTTATTAATCGGACGCTCAACACTCAAACTTTGCAGGCCATGAAACCAGATAAAGGTATAAATAGAATAACCCGGAAAGAGGCTGTTAAGCGCCTTGGGCGTTTAGCTTTATTTCCGGTTGCAATGTCTCCATTAGGCAACTTTAAGAGTGATTGGGATGAAAATCCTATAACGGCGTCAGTAAGAAAAACCAATAAAGGAAGCAAAAGCCCTAATATTTTATTTATTATGGATGACCAGCATCGGGGCGATTATCTCGGCTGCGCGGGTGCATCCTGGCTTAAAACGCCTAATATTGACATGCTGGCAAAAGAAGGCGCAAGGTTTACCAATTTTTATTGTGCTGTTCCATCCTGTACGCCTGCACGCACGAGTTTACTCACCGGGCTTACGCCATGGAATCATGGCATGCTGGGCTATATGAATAACATTGCCCAATATTACCGCCTTACCATGCCGCAGTTTTTTTCAGAGATGGGTTATGACACCATTGTAACCGGAAAAAATCATTTCGGCCCGCCGCGTAACACCCAGGGCTATAAAACTATTAACCTTGAAGAGGGATGGTATTCCAAAAATAAAAATGGCTTTATATGCGATTATGAAGCATGGTTCAGACGCGTGGCCCCCGGCAAAGATATCAATGCCACAGGGTTGGGTTATAATGATAATCGCGGAGGGCACGCTTTTCCTTATGCCGATGAATTGCATGCAACCCATTGGACCGCAGACAGAGCCATCGATTTTTTAAAGAATAGTTCGTCTGGCAATCCATGGTTCTTAAAACTTTCCTTTCAAAGGCCGCATCCGCCTTTTGATCCTCCAAAACGCTGGATGGATTATTATGAAAGCATTGAGATCCCTATGCCTAAGGTAAGTGACTTGGCAAAAGAAAAATACAAAAACAAAACGGCCACGATGGCGCAAATGCCGGAAGCTCCGTCGGGTATCTTCCCCGAGAAAGACATTAAAGCTTCCCGCGCGGCTTATGCAGGCTCTATCTCTTTTGTTGATGAGCAAATAGGAAGAGTAATAAAAGTTTTAAAAGAAACCGGTCAATATGAAAATACATTTATCCTGTTTTGTTCGGATCATGGCGAGATGCTGGGCGATCAGTATATGTGGCGAAAATGCAGGCCATACCAACCTTCTGCAAATGTTCCGCTGATTATCAGATGGCCTTCTGGCATTGGAAACTTCCGTTACAAACGTGGACAAACACGCGATGAGCTGGTTGAATTGAGGGACATATTTCCCACATTCGCAGATATTTGTAATCTCAGCATCCCTTCAAAAATAGATGGGGAAAGTATCTTAAAAATTTTAAACGGGACGGATGACTGGAGAACAACTTTATCTACAGAGCATAGCCTTGAATATGAACCCGACAATGCATGGGTAGCTATCAGGGACAAACGGCATAAGTATATCTTTTATACCCTAACAGGTTTTGAACAGTTGTATGATTTGCAGCAGGATCCCTATGAATTAAAAAGTATTGTCACCGATCCGTCGGTAAGCACTGTTTATAAAAAGTTATATAATGCACTTGCACAGGAGCTTTCCATTCGTGGAGAAGCTTGGGTAAAAGATGGCAAGCTACAGGTTCAGGAAAAATCTATCCTTATGGGAGATAATTTTCCAGAGTATAAAATAAATCAGGTATTCTAATTAATTGAAAAGTAACAGATTGCCATGGGAAAGAAATATGTTATAATTCCGGTAATTTTATTGGGCTTGTTTATTGCCTCAAGCGTTCAAGCTCAAAAAAAACCTAATATTATTTTTATTCTGACCGACGATATGGGGTATGGAGATGTTGGCATCTTCTTTCAAAAACAGCGGCAGGAATCCGGCGATAGAAGCAAGCCGTATGAGCTAACCCCCAACCTGGATATCATGGCAGAAAAGGGCGCAAGATTTACCCAGCAATATTGCGATGCACCAGTATGTGCACCGTCAAGGGCTTCTTTATTAACCGGTGTTAACCAGGGGAATGCAACGGTTAGGGATAATCAGTTCGATAAAGCGCTGGAAGATAATCATACATTGGCAACCGTTTTAAAACAGGCCGGTTACAGTACAGTTGCAATTGGAAAATGGGGATTGCAGGGTGTTAAAGAAGTCGGACCGGATTGGCCCGCACATCCTCTGAAAAGAGGATTTGACACCTATTACGGATACATTCGCCACAAAGACGGGCATGAACATTACCCATTTGAAGGCGTATATGATGGTAAAAAGCAAGTATGGAGCAATTATAATGAAGTATCTGCGGGGTTAAGTAAATGTTACACGGCCGACCTATGGACCGCCGCTGCAAAAAAATATATTACAGAACACGAACAGGGGAAGGATGCTGCCAAACCCTTTTTTATGTACCTGGCTTATGATACACCCCACGCTGTTATAGAACTACCCACCCAAGCTTATCCTAAAGGCGGTGGGTTAAAGGGGGGCATTCAATGGCTTGGTGAACCCGGTCACATGATTAACACAGCCAGCGGCAAAGTTGACTCATACATATATCCCGAATACGCCAATGCTACTTATGATGATGATAGCAACCCGGCTACGCCCGAAGTAGCCTGGCCCCAAACCTATAAAAGATATGCTACAGCTACGCATAGAATAGATGATGCTATAGGAGATATCATGCAATTGTTAGTCGATTTAAAGATAGACGATAATACGCTGGTTGTTTTTACCTCAGATAACGGCCCCTCTATTGAATCTTATCTACCGGCTTCCTATGTTCCGAATCACCCCACTTTTTTTGGAAGTTATGGGCCTTTTGATGGGATAAAAAGAGACTGTTGGGAAGGCGGTTTGAGAATGCCAACCATAGCCGAATGGCCTGGTCATATCATTCCTGGAAAAACGGTTGCCACGCCCAGTATGCTATCAGACTGGATGGCGACTTTTGCTGATGCTGCACATATCCAGCCCCCTGCCAGAACAGATGGCGTTTCGCTGCTGCCTGCTTTAACCGGCAAAGGAAAGCAACAAAATAGCCTGGTATATGTGGAGTACTATGAAGGAGGAAGAACGCCCAATTTTAAGGAATTTGAAGCCAGCCGTCGCAATAGGAAAAGAGACCAAATGCAAATGATACGGATGGGTAACTTAATTGGCGTACGCTATCAGATAAAAGCAGCAAATGATGATTTTGAGATATATGATGCAGTTAAAGACCCAAAAGAAGCAGACAATCTGGCCCTCAAACCAGGCTATAAAAAAATACAGGCGCAAATGAAAGCCAGGGTATTACAAGTGCGCCATGCCGATGCTGAAGCGCCAAGACCTTATGATACCATTCCGATTCCCGCAGATACGGTTGCGAATGGATTAACTTCCGGAGTTACCTGGAAATTTTATAAAGGGAACTTCCCCTGGGTGATCTCCGGGAAGAATTTGACAACGAATGAAAAAGGGACAAGTAAAAGTATAACGGGAAAAGAAGCCGGGAAAAAAGAGGGCGTAGTCTGTTATGAAGGTTTCATAAAAATTCCTGCCGATGGTAAATATACATTCTCTATGCAAACAAACGAGAAAGCTTATTTGCGTCTGCATGCGGCAACACTGATTGATGAAGATTTTGGCTATCAATCCAACGCAGAAGTTGCTCATGCCGTTTATTTAAAAGCAGGCTATCATGCTATAAAACTGAACTACTTGTTGCAAAAGGGAGCATCGCCTCAATTAACACTAAGATGGAAAAACGATAATGGTAATTGGGTCAATATAGATGGAAAGGTAATATACCATTTACAATAATGAAAACGCTGAGCGTGGGTTCATACATATTTGTATAGCAAACTACTTATAAATAAGCGCTGAGCAACATAATTCTGGAAATCTTATTTCATTAGCTGATAGATCAGCAAGTGCTACTCGCTGAATTCAACAAGCCTGCGAAGCAAACGAAAGAGCCTTTAAAAGCAACTAAAGGCTCTTTCATTATTCTCTTTAAGTTTAAGTTATTTAACAATAAAAAAACCATGCGTTGGCAGAATATGGTTTTAAAATGTTTTTTGAAGTATAATGCGTTTTATCCTCCGTTAATTTTATTTATGTTACGTGGATTATTATTGCACGTTATCTTGCCTCCCTTAATGTGTCTATTAACATTTTTAGCTGACTGATGTGCTTTTCGATAGTTGCCGCTTCTGAGAATTTATTTTGGGCCATAGTATTGTTGTAGATCAACTCGTAATTATGCGCCGTAGTCAGCAAAAGATGTTTCTTTTCTTCCATCATACGTATAGACGCCCACAGGGATTCTTCAACCTGCTCCGATTGCTCATTCATCAATAATTCTTTCGTAAACATATGGCCGGTGAAACAACGGTATCGTTTTATCGGGTCTTTATCTATCATCCATAAACTGCCACTGCATTCCGGGCAGGTATAATTGCTGCGTGTGCCGATCTTTTCGAGATCATCTGTATTGCTGGTCATATTTTCTGTCATATTTGCCTCAATGACGATGTCGTCAGGAACGGTAACGGAAGGCCTGGGTGGCTTAGAGAACAGATCATCCAGAATATAACCGATATCGGCAATGGGTACCTGATAATCAACTTCTACCTGTTGTAATACATTTGTTGGCATATCTTCAAATTCAGCCTCATCAGGCTCCTGCACAATGCAGAGGCCGCCGCAACGCTTGATTGATGCCATACCCGCTGTACCGTCATTCGATAAGCCGCTAAGGATAATGCCGGTCACTTTTGAATTATAAGTTATTGCTGCCGAGCGGAAAAGAACATCGATTGATGGTCTCAAGCGATTCTCTGCAGGACCTTTTACTAACCATATATGACTGTGCTTAATAACCATGTGGCATTCAGGCGGAGCGATATAAACGCTACCGGCTGTTATAGCCTGAGCATTTTGTGCAAGATGGCAGGTAAGTGAAGTGTTCTTTTGCAAAAGACCGGTAATAACAATGCCGGATGAGTTTTTGGAAACGTGCAATACAACAAATACAGCCATATCGCTTAAGTTCGTTATTGCCGCTAACAGTGCCGAAATTGCTTTTAATCCCCCGGCAGATGCGCCGACCACAATTATATGCGATGGAGCCTCCATTAAAGGATAAGGAACTAACCTGCAAACTGTTTGAGTTGTATAGTAACTTTTGTTCCCTTTTGTGGTGCGGATTCAATTTGAATAGTGCCATTATAGAGAGACAGGCGGTTCTTAATCCCGGCAATACCATTTCCGAATTTGCCGGTATTGCTTGTATCAAACCCACGGCCATTATCTGCCACTATCATATTGATGATGTTTTCCACGCGCTCAATTTTAATGCTTATGTTGTCTGCATGACCGTGGCGTATGCTGTTATTCACAAGCTCTTGTATGATCCGGTAAATGCTTAATGTAAGGCTCGAATCAGCCTTAACAGCAACGTTTAATACCTTCAGATCGAAATTGATCTGATTGCCTAAGCGCTCTGTCATTTCTTCCAGTGCAGCCTCAAGCCCGAAATCAAGCAGGGTACTGGGCGCGAGTTCATGGGAGATATTACGTGTATCGAGGATGGCCTGGGATAATAAATTGTTGATCTTTTGGTAAATATCCGGCTCATTGTGTTCGATTTGCCCGAGGCTAAGTTTTAAGCCGTAAAGCAGTTGTCCCACGCCATTGTGCAGGGCTTCGCTCACTCTTCTTTTTTCTTTTTCTTCAGCTGCAATTGCTGCCGCGGTTACCTCATGTTGTTTTTTTTCCCTTAAAAGACGGGTCTCTTCTTCCAGCCGAATTCTTTCAGTAATATCGGTCAGGGTACCAATAAAACGCTGACTGCCGGCATTGATCCGTTTAGCCCGCGCCTGTATATAACATAATCCACCCGATGAAAGTGAACTACGAAAAGTATGGCGGAAGGTGTTACCGGATATCATGGACCGGCGCAGTTCTTCTTCAAAGTTGTCCCGGTCGTCCTGATGGATACTTACTAATAAGCTGGGCAGGTTTCCCTTGAAGTCAAAAGGGCGCAGGCCCAGCAAGGCCTGCGCGCTTTCATCTAAAATAACTTCGCCCGAACGGGTATCTACCTCCCATATACCGGTAGAAGAAGCCTCCAGCGCCAGTGCCAGCCGTTGATTGGCTTCCCTGAGTTTTAGCTGCGCCTGTTGATTTTCAGTAATATCTGTAAGCGTGATGTAACTATATGTTTCGGATTCGTCAATGTCTAAAGAAATTGCTGAAAGCTGAACATCAATATAGGCATTCTGTCCTGATTTAAGCCGTATACTACATTGCTGTTGTTGGTGAACGCTTTGCAGGTAACGTAAGAAAATGTAGTAACGGTCTGTATCATCAGGATGAACAAATGCACCAAACGGTTTGGACAGCAGTATTTGCTTGTCCTGGCGCAATAGCTCAGCGGCCATCCTGTTCGCGTCTCTGATGATACCACGCTGATTGACAACGAGGTAGCCGACCGGGGCTACATTAAACAGGTGCTGGAATTTTTCCTTTTGGGCTTCAAGTTCAGCGCTGATGCTTCTCAGCTCTTCTACCTGCATTTCTAACTCCAGCTGATATATCTGCAATTCCTGGAATAACCGGCTAACTTCAGTCTGTTGGACCGGTTGATCGGTGAATCCGTTTTTTGCCAGCAGCAATTCGGCTTTCTGGCGCAAAAGCTGAAGCGTATCATTTGTCATTGCATATCTCCTGATGGTCCAACTGCTTAATAATAATTAACACTTGTAAAATCTCGTTTGTTTCCTTGTCAATAGAAGGCTTGGCGGTCACCTCCAGCTTCTTACGGCCAATTTGAGGAAATTCCTGTTCGATGATAATGCTGGTGTCCTGGTCTAATTGTTTAATTATTTTATCCAGTTTACTGGTTTTCCATATTTCATGCAGAATAGCTGAAAATGCCATGCCCTGAAATTCATGTTCCCTGATCCTAAAATAATCATAAAACACATCGTTTACCGTAGAGATTTTTAGCTCCTTATCCAGCATTAAAGCTGGCAACGGAAAGGCATTTACAATATCCTGCGCATATTCCTTTAAAATGTTCAGCTTATGTTCCATCAGTTTAAGAGCTGTAATTTTGGTAAAGGTGAGCACGGCCCCGTTAATGAAGTTATCCAGTGTTCGGTAGGGCATAATGCGCAAGTTATACCATTCGTTCTTTTTGGTTTTGATCTCGGCTTCCGTAGCGATCAATGTTTCTGTTACTTCTCTGATCTTTTTTTCCAGATCGGGGAAGTCGAAATTGAAAGCAATGTCTGTGATAGACCTGCCAACATCTGTGGCAATTACATTAAAAAGCTTTTTAACCTGCGGGGTGAAGCGTAAAATAGTGAGCTCGTTATCCAGAAAGATCGTGCCGATCTCGGTGTTGTCCAGCAGGTTCTTCATATCATTGTTCAGCTGGGTCAGCTCATCAGCTTTGGCCTGGAACTGCACATTTATGGTCATCAGTTCCTCGTTTAACGATTGCATCTCCTCTTTCGTCGTCAACGACTCTTCATTTGTGCTCTGCAATTCTTCATTGGTACTTTGCAGCTCTTCGTTGGTTGATTTCAGCTCTTCCAGCGAAGTTTCCATTTGTTCAATGGTGGTATGCAACTGCTGCTTGGTATATTGGAGCTCTTTTTCGAGTTCTTCCATGGCAGCATTGTGTTCCGGATCTTTTGATTTCCTGGTAGGTTTCACCTTCTTTTGAAGTCCCTTATCGTCAAACACGATCAGGATCAAGCCCTGTAGGCCTGTCTCCTGCAACGGATTTATCCGGATATCAACCAACCGAATCAGGTCATCCTCTTTAATTTTGATATCATTAACCTGCACGATCGTTTTCTGCGTACGGGCCTGATGAATGGCATTGCTCATGGCATATTTGAGCTCCTCTTTGGCCATCTGATAAACGTTCATCACAGCTTCGCCCGAATTCAGCTCCAGGAACTTGCCGGTGCGGCCGTTGATATATAAAATATCGCCTTTTTCATTGATCAGCACGGAGGCAGGTGTATACGTTTCGAGTAGTATCTTATTGAAAGTATCTGCCAGGCTCTTCTTTTTGCTGCTTTTGGTGCCTTCCTCAACCTTGCTGATTGCGAGCGACTGCTTGGTCACATTAAATGGAAAATCGATCATTTTATTAATCGAAGATGAACCTTCCTTACGTTCATATATTTTCCATTTTGGATCGATGGGGTTAAACATGTCGCTGAAACCGCCGATCGTTTCGGCTGGACCCATAAACAATATACCGAGGTTATTCAGCGAATAATGAAAGATGGGTACGATCTTTTTCTGGAGTTCAGCTGTCAGGTAGATCATTACGTTACGGCAGCATAACAGGTCGAGCCGGGTGAATGGCGCATCCTTAATGAGGTTATGCTGCGCGAATACGATCATTTCGCGCAATTCCTTTTTTACCGAATAGGTATCATCTTTTTTTACAAAGAAGCGTTCCAGCCGCTCTGGCGAGACATCCGCCACAATGTTTTCGTAATAAATACCCTGCCGGGCATGCTCTATTGCTTCTATATCCAGGTCGGTCGCAAATATTTGTACTCTGGGTGCCTTCTTCTGTTTTGACAGATCAAAAAATTCCATGAGCAGGATAGCAATAGAGTAGGCTTCTTCCCCCGTGGAGCAGCCGGCAACCCAAACCCTGATAGGTTCACCATCAGCTTTAATCCGTAATAAATGAAATAGCCTTTTTTTTAACGATTCAAAAGCATGTGAGTCGCGGAAAAACTTGGTTACGCCAATGAGCAACTCGTTAAAAAGTATATCTATCTCTTGCGGGTTTTCGCGTAAAAAGTTGATGTAATGGCCATAATCAGGTAACTGATGGAAGGCCAGCCTGCGGTCTATACGTCGGGTAATGGTATTTTTTTTATAATGCGCAAAATCATGTCCGGTATGCGAGCGCAGCAACATCAGTATTTTTTGAATAGCGTTCGCTTCTTTGGTGTCTGATTTTAATTGATCATCTGTTTCCTCTGATAAGGCCGGATGATTCAGGTATTGGATCAGCTTAATGGGCATCTCTTCCGGCGATAGCACATAATCTACCAGGTTGGTTTCTATAGCTGCCCTTGGCATACCATCGTAGTGTGCGGTTTCAGGGTCCTGCACCATCACCATACCTAATTTTTCCTTTACCATGCGCACACCGGTCTCCCCGTCTGACCCCATACCGGAGCAGATAATGGCTACGGCTTTGTTCCATTGATCTTCGGCAAGGCTTTGTAAAAAATAATCGATCGGCAAGCGGTAGCCTTTAGGGTGAGAAGGCGTCAGTAGCAATAGCTTGCGGTTATGGATACCCATATCCTTTTTAGGCGGAATGGTATACACTATATCAGGTTCTACTTCCATACCGTCTGACGCCTGAACTACGTTCATAGGCGTATAGCTCTGGATGAGTTCCGTAATACTGCTGCTGTACTTATTGTCCAGGTGCATAATGATGACGAAAGCCATACCACTATTCACCGGCATGTGCGTGAAGAACTTTTCAAGGGCCTCGAATGCCCCGGCCGAACCGCCAATAGCAACGATAGGAAACGATTTGGGTTTGACAGTTTTTGTTTTGCTTGTATTGCGTACTTTATTCTTTACCGGTTGTTCCCGTTTTGTTGCCATATATGGATTCCAAATATGATGGTAAAGTTAAAAATAAGTTTACAAACCTATTTTTTAAAAACTATTCGCAAATTATTTTGCTAAGCATAGCTGATGTTTTCAAAATAGCGTCGTTATTTCATCAACTGACTGAAAACTGATAACTAAATAAATTAGGTATTAGGATATTATAACCAGGTTAATAATAATGGAATACAGTTCTGTTGTCCGTAAGGACCAGACGTTACAGGGGAAGCAACCGGCAGACTGTAAGCGATGGATATGCTATGAAGCGGTATGGCCGCTGATATATATTCACTTATTTCAATATGCCCGATATGGGAGGCATTGAAGATGACGGAGTATAAACTTCGGGAGGGCCAGGGCCACTTTAATTATTTAGGTTTTTTTAACACTTTCTTTTATCATAATCAGGGTATCGCGACCGGCAGCAAACAGTTAATATCTAAATAAAGGAATAAAGAAAAAGGTCATAAATACTTAAGCATAAAATTAGTTTTCGGTGTTATGCCCACTTACTGTTTGGGGGTTTGATGGTGCACTTGCGGCCAGCCTTGCCGCCAGTCCAGTTTCTCTATCCTCAGTTTCGAAATTCCTTTATCGTGCGCGTCATAACCGTGAAATATCAGATAATCATGGTGATTGAATGTACAAACCGCGTTGTGCCCTACACCATACCAGTCGTTATCGCCTTGCAGCAGTAATGTTCCTCCGCCTTTTTCCATCGGCACACCATCTTTGTCAAAATATGGCCCTGTAACATCTTTAGCCCGCCCCACAATCATTTTGTAGGTGCTCTGCGGACCTTTGCAGCAATAGTCAATTGAGGCAAAAAGGTAATAATATTTGCCCTTTCTGAAAATGAACGGTGCTTCTATGGCATTACCGCCGGCATCCGGCGGGTTGCCGTCAACAGCAGCCGGATTTACGGTTGAGCCATCACGCACGCGGGTGGCAATGGTTGGTAAATTGCTAATAGGGCCTTCTGCTTTTAACCGGTCTTTTGTGAGCTTTACAATTTTTATACCGCCCCAGAATGAACCAAAGGCGAGGTATGGATTCCCATTTTTATCGGTTATCAAATTAGGATCGATGGCATTCCAGTTGGTGGTTCCGGGCATTGACCGGATAATTAGTCCATGATCTGTCCACTTATACGCCGGGTCGTCGGTATGCAGCGTTGTATTGGTTGCCAGCCCTATAGCAGATGTATTTTTACCAAAAGCCGAAACAGCATAATATAAATAATACAGCCCGTTGTAATAAGAGATATCAGGCGCCCAGATATGGTTTCTAAAGCCCGGAACAATGTCATTCGTCCATTGGGGGGCTTTTTCAAAAACTGGCTTTTCGCGTTTCCAATGGGTCATGTCGGTTGACGACCACATTGCGATACCTTGCCCTGTACAAAATATATAATAAATACTATCCTGCCTGATCATCACTGGGTCATGCACGGAGATATCAGTTCTTAATTCTTGTGCCGGAACATGTTTACCTGCAATGATGAAAACAATAAGTAAAAGAAGCTTTTTCATTATCATTTATCTTTTTTACCCCAAACCGCGGTGCCCTGGTTGTTTAAGCCGGTAAATACCAGTGTGGTGGTTATCTTATTCTCCCAATCTCTTTCCCGGTCAACCCTGACGTTTTCGGTATTGCCGTTGTTCCA
>JBQCIS010000321.1:0-17739 GCA_051953515.1 Mucilaginibacter sp. | reverse complement strand
GCGCGTGGTGTTGTTCATTATCAGCATTACTATGATCACGCTTGGGTTCGGGATGATTATTATGCCCGCCCCCCCTTTCTTCGAGATGTTTACCATCTTTTACTTCAACCCGAACGATGGTGTAACCATTATGGATTTAATCTCATTATTGGTTATCTTGTTCGGTATATTTTTCCTGATTAAAGCCATCATCCGCAAACCTGCAGGAAAAAATTAAACATGAACGCTATCACAAAAAAAATACTGCTGGTTGATGATAACCAACTATTTCTGAAAATGCTGTCGCAGGCCTTCAAAAAAGCCGGATTCGATTGTATGACAGCGGAATCAGGAATCGAAGCGCTCCATATCTTAAAAACAAATATTCCTGATGCCGTACTTTCAGATTATGAAATGCCCGGGATGAACGGCATGCAGTTCAGGCAGGAATTATTGGCCGATGCTAAATTAAAAGATATTCCTTTTATCTTTCTTACCCATATTTCGGATAATGAGCTAATGGTAATAGGCCTCGGCTTACAGGCGGTTGATTATGTACTGAAGGACACGCCGGTAAATGTGATCGTGTCCAAGCTTAACAATATTATTTATACTGTTCAGAAACAGCACGAGATATCAAAAAACGAATTAAAAAAGGCCGCTGAAGCGCTTAACGTGCGTTCTATTCCACAATCTGTTCCTCTTATAAATGGCTTTGAGATTAATTTCTGGCATCAACCCTATCGTGACATCCCCGGCGGCGATTTTATTGATTTTATACAAGCTGATGAACGCCATACTTTTATTGTACTGGGTGATATTATGGGTAAAAAATGGATGGCGTGGTTCTTTACCTTCAGTTTTTTAAGTTATGTACGCGCGGCAGTGCGTTTTGGTGCATTGAGCGGTGATTATTCAGTAGCCAGCATCCTGCGCAAAGTAAACGAAGTGATTTGCCTGGATGATGTATTAAAGGATATGCTTTCAAGTCTTTCCCTGGTAATGATCGATTCAGAAACACAGCAGATCAGCTATTCAGGGGCGGGCGACTTACCTTTGCTTTATTTTAACGCCAAAACGGCGGTAACAAAGCAGATCAGTTCTGATGGTTTATTACTTGGCTTATTCCCAGACGGAAGGTTTAGCGAACAGCAGATAAGTTTAGAAAATAACGACAGGTTGTTTATTTTTACTGACGGGATGACCGACCTTTCTGCCGGCAGCGGTAAAAAAAGCGATTATAAACAGTTTACCAACAGCCTGAGTCCCTTATTAGAATGTGATTACACTTTTGAAAGTTTAAAATATAAACTTTTTGAATCGTCGGCCGATTTACGTGTTGACGATTGCAGCATAATACAAATTCGTAAAACAAGTTAACATGATCAGGATACTGAAAGATACACCCGGGCATTTGCTTATTGAAATTGAGGCTTCTGAAGCCAACCTGGATAATTCGGAGTTGTTTAAAATGCAGGTAACAGAACTGCTCGACCGTCATCATAAAAATGTTATAATAGACTTTAACCGGGTTGAATATATCGATAGTTCATTTCTGGGTGCTTTGGTAGCCATTTTAAAATATGCCATGGCCCATAAACTGGAAGTGATATTAACCTCAATGCGCAAAGATGTATATGATCTGCTGCTGCTGATCAGGCTTGATAAAGTATTTAAGATCTATGGAGATTACGACCAAGCGGCCGCGGCCCTATAAACAGTTAAAGCTGATGACCAGGCAATTTGAATTTATAACCGGTAATGATAAACTTACAGATGCATTAAAGCAGATGCTGGAGTTCATCAACGACAACCTGGTTGCCAATGTGCCCGCTATTAATCTGCTCTTTAAATCTAAAATCATTCTTACCGAGTTGCTTACCAACGCTCTTAAGCATTCTCTAAGCAGGAGCACACTTGTTGATATTACGGTAGAAAGTGATAACATTATTATCACTAAAACAGATCATGGAATGCCATTGCCGCTGATTGCTTATGCTAATTCGTCTGTAAACAAGATACCGATCACAAACGATATTCTGCATACCCTTTATGCTATCCCCGAAGGAAAAAACACCGTTCGGTTTGGTTGCGAGGAAAGTACATTAGAAGATCTGGAATCCATTGAACGCATTGTAGAACATTTCGGGCTCATCATCATCACAAAAGCAACCGATAAGTTCGTTTATCATTATAGTGAAAAAACCAAGGCCAATAAATTTACCGCTACACTTAATTTTTGATAACCGGCTTACCCTTTTGCAAGAAATTTTTGTTTAATACCGGCTAACGTCAGCTTTGTTTCGCGCCAGCCAACAACAAATGTGTCCCAAAACGAAAATCTGCGCCAATGGTTCAGGGTGTAATAACCTACTATCAACCCCACCAGTATAGGCGAGAACGTGGTTACGGTTACTCCATAAGCATTCGGAAATATCATTAAACCTGCATAGTTAAATACAATGTTGGTAGCCAGCATTATTAACAGCTTGTAAAAGTTTATTTTAGGTTTATTGATTACGTCAATAGTAAGCGCAAAAAACCTGTCA
The DNA here is from genome assembly GCA_051953515.1 of Mucilaginibacter sp. Classification (GTDB taxonomy): domain Bacteria; phylum Bacteroidota; class Bacteroidia; order Sphingobacteriales; family Sphingobacteriaceae; genus Mucilaginibacter. Next base: position 15,211 of record JBQCIS010000321.1, on the reverse strand, counting down.
GCCGGTGAGATAATGGCAAAAGCCAGCAAAATGCGGAACACATTTGCTGCAGGTGTATGCAGGTATTTCCCGCCACCAATAATGTAAATTGGCAAATCGGCCAATAGCCAGCCAAATAGCATAATTGGTATCAGCATAAAAGTGATCATACCCACATACTTTTTGGTTATGTATATCACGCTGTCCGGATCGTTACGATTAAATGCTGCGGCGGCAGATGGTAATGCCGTTGCAGCAAAACTGCGCAACAATATCTCCACGGTCTGCATCAAGTTCTGTCCGAGACCAAAAATAGCTACAGCAGCATAACCTGCCGGGCCGCCAAGTATGGTTTTCAGCATAAATGAGTCCGAAAAATTCCAAAGATTGGCACTTAAAGAAGTCCCTAGGCTATATTTACCAAAGTGATAAATCTCCATAATGGTAGCCTTTGTGCGCTTACCAAAAGTGTCGATTCGTGCCCAGCCTTTAATCAGGCAGAAAATACTGGTAACAAAATGCGAGAAAATATAAGCGAATACCACCCACGAGATGTTCATTTTCTTAAAAACAATAAGCAAAATGATGTAAATGGTGAAACCTCCAACATTTACCAGCCGTATGTATAACAGTTTATCAAAACGCTGCTCTGCTGTTACCACGCACGAAGCGATAAACCAGGGCAGCATGCATACAAAACAGATAGAAAACAGGTGTATAAGTAGCTTATAACCTTCGTCTTGTATACGATTGGCAAAAAACAGGAGCGGAATGTTTACAAGAACAAGTAAAAGAGTAATACACCCGGCAACAAACCAGGAGGAACCAACAACATCTTGCTCACGCTGCGCGTCAGAACCGGAATAAAATTTTATAAAGGCTGTGGTAAGAAAACCTGAGCGTATGCTATCTATAAGTGTAATTACAAGACTGAAATATGCCCAGATACCTGCGTCGCTAATGGATAATGAACGCAGGAGTATAGAAAGGTTCAGCATGCCCAGACCAGACATGATTACATTGCCCGTTAACGACAAAAAATGCTTATTTTGGAAAACGGCAAGTATTTTGGATAGCATACGATACAAAAATATTGTACGTGATGAATATAACAACAAATTTATAATATGATTGTATTTTTGAGAATATCAGCTAATCTATGGACGTAAAAAAAGCGCACTTCGGGGAAATTACCCTACTCATTACCCATTATAACCGCAGTGCATCATTAGAAAGGCTGTTGCAAACATTTGCAGATCAGCATATCAGTTTTGGCGATATCGTTGTGTCTGACGATGGCAGCAAACAAGAGCATCTCGACAAGCTGAACATATTGAAAGATAAGTTCAATTTAAGACTGATCACCACACCTTTTAACCGCGGCTTAGGCAATAACATTAACAAAGGGCAGGATGCCGTAAAAACACCTTTAACCCTTTATGCGCAGGAAGATTTTGAACCGAAAGACGCGTTCCTGGAGCATTTTAAGGATGCTGTTGAGTTTATGAATACTGATGCATCCATTGATATTATTCGTTTCTATGCTTATTTCAGGTATCCTTATTTAAAGCCCTATGGTAAAGGATATTATGAAATGTTATTCAAACCAGGATTCCTTGCAAATAATCATCTGAAATTCTATGTATACAGTGATCATCCGCATTTAAGACGAAGCAATTTTGCGGAGAAGTTTGGGCGGTATCCAGAAGGAATAAAAGGCGACTTAACTGAGTTTCGCATGGCACTATCGTTTGTGCAGAAGAAAGGAAAAGGTTTGTTCTACGAAAATTTCAACGATCTGTTTTATCAAAAAAATTCGTCTGATGAACCCAGTACTATGGGTCGTGCCGATTGGCGCGAAAGCAAAAATCCGGTCGCGTTAATGATACGGGCAGTTTACCTGCAATTTAAATTGGCCCGGTGGACGTATCAGTACTATTTTAAACGTTATGACCAATAGCCATTCTGCCGTATGACACAACAGTTTGACAAAGTTACTTTATTGATCACCCATTATAATCGGAGCCAATCGCTGGAAAGGCTTTTGAAAACTTTTAACGAACAGGAGATCGTTTTCGGAGACATCGTGGTGTCTGATGATGGCAGCAAACCCCAACATCTTGACAGGCTCAAGGCAATAGCCGAAACTTACCATTTCCGACTCATTACCACCCCTGTTAATAAAGGTTTGGGAAATAATATTAATAAAGGCCAGGATGCGGTAAATACGCCATATACTCTTTATGTTCAGGAGGATTTCGATCCATTCCCCGGATATGCCGAGCACTTAAGGGATGCCTTATCCATCATGGAAGAGCGTGCTGATGTGGACATGACGCGCTTTTATGCCTATTTTAAATATCCGTATTTAAAACCCTATCGTAACGGTTTTTCCGAAATGATGTTTGCTATCTGGAAACCGGGGCATCGGAAATTTCATGTTTACAGCGATCATCCGCATCTGAGGCGAAGTACATTTTTTAACAAATTTGGCCGGTATGCAGAAGGACTGAAAGGCGACCGAACAGAATTTTTAATGGCCCTGTCATTTCTGAAAAATAAAGGCAGAGCGATGATTTATGATGATTATAAAGGGCTATTCGACCAGGTAAATACATCATCGGAGCCAAGCACAATGAAACGAAGCGATTTTAGGCAAAGCACAAATCCGTTCATTGCTTTAGCAAGAGGTGTTTACCGCAACGTAAAGCACACTTATGAGTATTTTGCCATGCCTAAAATAAAGGATTGATGGTTCGCCTTTTAACCGTTACGCCTTTTTTGCAAGGGTTAACTTAATTGCCTTATATATTTCACCAACACTATTTTCCCATGTATGTGTGCCTGCAAATTTGGCCCTTGCCACGTGCAATTCAGTCGAATCCTCTTGTAAAGCTTTATCTATGGCTGCCACATAGTCGCTATGTGTATCGCATAGATAGGTATAATCCGCAAATACACTCATAGCATCCGTCCTTGTGGCAACTGTAGGTTTACCCATGGCCAGGTACTCATCAATTTTACGGGGATAGTTCCCTTTAGTTATCTCGTTTATGATCTGCGGATTTAGGCATAAGTCAAACGCATTAACATAAGCGGGTACTTCTGCAGTGGGTTTCGCCCCTAAAAAGTAAACGTTCGGAATTTCGTGCAGATCGCTGTTTTTAAAGGCGTCATCCTCCGGGCCAACCAGCACTACGCTATAGTCAGGTCGTTGCCGGGCGATATATTTTATCAGTTCTATATCGAGCCGCAACTCTTGTATAGCGCCAATGTAGCCGATTACTGGCTTTTTAATACGGTTAATATCCTCAGGGGCGTTTCCTTTGTACTGCGTAAAATTCGCTACATCACACCCCTGCCCTACGTAATGAGAATTAGGATTATATTTCCGGCAATAATCCGCCAGGCTAACTGAGTTTGCTACACATAAGTCGCTTTTGGCTATCAGTTTAGGTTCTAATATTGTACCATGGCGCTTCCAGTAGTCTACTGTTAGTAAATAATCTCTTGAATAGTAGATGCTTATTTTAGGTTTTAAAAGCTCTTTAAGATAATATCCGTTAAATATATCATCATCATTAAACAGTATAAAGTCCTTAAAACCAAGGCGATCAGCTGCTCTGCGTATCGACTCAGCGAAACGCTTGTTGTTGATCTTATTAAAGAAGTTATAAATAAAATTCGACCTTATCCAGTTAATAGACTGCACAATACGATCCGGATAATAGGTCCAAAGATTGGGTTGAACCTGCAAAAGACCGTCTTGCTTCTTATTGATAATATCCATCCTTTTTTTAACAAGCGGATCGGATGCGCGCCTTAGACGGGTAATACTATCAAGCGGCCGGTTAACATATAACACACGGTTGTTTTTACTAAACTCTAATGCAATGTCTTTACAATTGCTGCCAATTTCAGTATCCCACGGTTGCTGGCCAACTATTATAATATCGCAGTCAGTTATAATATCATTATGCTCCATTGTTAATTAATAGTTTACCATTTTCTGTTTGCAGTGCTTGAGTCTTCTTTTCCTTTAAGGCAACATCAAGTCGTAAAGTTATATTTATGAGTGCCGCCCAAAGATAAAACAATATGTTCGACGGGAATTGCACCAGCGCTTCCTGCGGGAAGTTAGCAATATTATAAGCGAAAATGATCAGCGTTGCCGCAAGACAATACGTTTTCAGTTCGGGGTCCTCTATCTTGTAATAATTGTTAATGCCCGTTTTAATGATTACAAACATAAAGAGGCAAAAAATAAATAACCCAATCGGCCCTTCTTCAACTGCAACGCGGATATAACCGCTATCAGGTGGGAAATTCGCCAGAAATGAGCCCGGGGCAAATCGCTGCCCCCATACACCGGTAGCCCCTAATCCACCACCCATCGGATGCGTAAGAATATATGGCTGTATTCTCTTCTGGTTCATTTTGCGGAGATTGTATGAGGCATCATTATTAGGCCTGAACGCGGTTTGAAAACGCTGCAAGTTGGGATTTGATGTTGGTATAAATATAAGTACCACCATTATCAAACCGGCCACACAGGTAAATATCAATATCCTTTTATTGAACTTCAGTATACCAAAAAGCACCAGGGCGGCAGGTATCAGCACATTTGCACCGCGTGTACCTGAGAACAGCATCGAGTCGAAGCAAAAAATGGCCAATGCTATCAACATTATTTTTACCCAGAGCTTCTTTTTCATTGTAACAGCACAAATAATATAGATAACCGCCATGACCATATTGTAGGCAAAAGCTACAGGGTCTGAAAAAATGGAAAACTTTCGCCAATGCCCGTCGATAAATAAAAGGCTGGTGATAAGAGGATCATTAACATAAGCCTGTTCATGCGCATTAAAACCGATATATTCCTGTTTAAAGCCATAAGCAGCGCCTATAAAACACATCACCAGCCAAAAAGCAAACAACACTCTGATATATTTAACCGAGCGGATGTTGTACATAAATACAAAATAGCACAATGTTACCACCGCCGTAGTACGCACTGTATATAACCAAGCCAGCCTTGAAGCAGCAACAGGGTTACCAACTTCAAGAAAATTATACACCAGCCAGATGATGATAACCGTAGTTATAGGGCTTTTAAACGGAGATGCTATCTTCTCCTTTTTCATCCTGATGAGCATACCCAGTATCAGCATCAATTGCAGGGCGTCCATTATGGTACCAATAGGGCCTTCAACGCCAAGCTGTGCTACCATAAAAAGCATAAATGCCATAAAAATAAGCACCAGCATCCCAAAATAGGGCCGCATCACAATGCAATAAATAATAGGGAAAACAGCAACTACCAGTAGAAAAAGAATACCAAGCGCTATACCACCTTTTGCTATGATAAATGCTATCAGCACAGCTGCGAGTGCGAACAATACAATCCCTGTACGATTATAAAGCTTTTCGATAAAGAAAATACGGCGCAGCTTATTTCTGAAACTCTTATTGCTTGAAGAGTAATCAGATTCGTAATGGGTGCTCTGTCCGGTATTTTCCATCAGAAAAACAAGATCTTCACGAAGAAAACAAAGGTGCTCAAAAACGCAAGCACAATGGCCGCAATACGCATTGTACTATCAAGCCGTACCTGGAAGGGAATGGTATTTCGTCTTTTTACACGTGCCGAAGGTTCAACTCTCATCTTTCTTCTGCCTTTCGTTTTCTGTGGTCTCTTCGTGGTAATAATGCGTTGTTGCAACGGAATGTTTGTTGGCATTACGCACTTTTAATAACGAAAGCACCTGGTAAAACACAAACCGGGGTATGTTGATGAGCGATTGCCATATACGCCTATCTGTATCTGACTTTGTCAGCGCTATATAAAAGCCTACTACAAATGTACAAAGGCCAATCAGCCATATTAATACAGCCGTTATGCTTATAAAAAGATTTGCAACAAGGCAGAGGACAGACAGAATAATAAAAATAAATAATGGCGGACGCAGCAATATCAGGCCAAACACAAATTGGTTACGGCTAAAGTTCCTTACTCCTTTAAAAAGCAAGGTAAACCCGAACTTAAAATACTTGAACCAGGTATTAATCCACCGTGACCGCTGTTTAACCAGCTGGTCTGATTGAGTGGTCTTTTCATCATACACAATGGCCTTATCTGTAAATGCAATGCGCAAATTTCGGCCTACAATAATAGATTGTAATACCTTGTCAAAACCTGCACCGGTTATATCAGTATTCTCCAGGCTATCTCGGTACAGTTTGGTGGTAAATGCCATCCCCGACCCTGCCAGCGTTGCCGATGAACCTATGCCGAACAATACCTTGCCATCATAAAAGTGATAATAAATATCCCGCGCCGCATCGAGGCAGGCATAAGTGGTATTCAGGTTTTTGGCTTCGCGAACGCCTTGTACGGCGAGGAAGTTTTTCGCGAAAAGTTTATCCAGTTCGTGCAGATATTCCGGATCGACAAGGTTATCGCTATCAATAATGGTCAATCGTTCATGATCGCGCTTAAAATTACGTATGGCATAAAAATGCGACCGAGTATTGCTCGCAAGCGTTTCTTCCGGCCTCAGCAATATCACACGATCATCGTTAAAATTAAGACCTGTTATATCACATTTATCGGCAACAATGTAAATAAGGTAATTTTGATATTGAAGATTGAGTAAAGAGGCAATAACCGTCGGCAGCGAATCTACCTGCTCATATGCGGTAACTATTATACCATAGTCACTTTCGGGTACGTCAGGCAATTCGGCGCGCGAAGGCCTGTAACAAAGAAAAAGGATAAATGGTAAAAACAGGTTATAGCCTATCAGTACTTGCAGCAGTATCCATATTATGGCTAATATTGTCATTATAGAATTGCTTTTCCCTTTATATTATGAATTAACTTTCTGCCACGTCGGCGGCAGCGTTAAATTTGTTCACTACGTTAAGCACCCATCCTATAAACTTGCCGTCGAGGCTTTTCAAATATTCAATGTTTGCTTGCTGACTGTTTTTTATTTTCTTATTTGCCTCAAATACGCACAATATCTTGTCTGCAAAACGGTTCCATTCTTTCGACTTATTTAGCGTACTTAATGCCGATGCTTCGATAATAATAATATCGAATGCGTTCTTAAGCTTTTCTATTTTTTCCCTGATCAGCTTTTCATTCGCCACTTCGAAAAGTGAAATATCACCGCCCTTATTACTAAGTACGGTTATTTTATAGGAACTTTGTGATGCAAAACCCGGTATGCTACCCGTCAGATAATCCTCGACATATATTTTTGATTTAACGGACCGGGTGATGGATGGGTTACCAAAATTACCATCTATCAGCAGCACTTTTTTATTTACCAGCGAATACGCATAGGCAAGGTTAGTCGACAAGAATGTTTTGCCCTCACCATTCATCAAGCTATCAACAAGCAGTATCTTACTGCCTTTCATTTCGCTATCTACCTCAAAACGAATAGATTGCAGCAAATTCCTAAAGTGATAGGTTTCTTCATCAATGCGGGAGTCTGTCCATACTCTTCTTAGGTCAATAGTTGAACTGGACAACAGGTTAAGATAGCCTAAGACCGGCACATTTGTTTTATCTGCCAGTTCTTCAGGGGTTTTAATATTCTCATCGAAGAAGTAGAGCACAAAGAACACAACGAGGCAGAAAACAAACGTTATTATCCCGCTTAATATCACCAGCAGCATTTTCTTTGATGGCTCCGCAATACCTGGCATGGCAACCTCTGTTTGCTTGGGTTGCGCCACGTAATTGGCATCCAGGCTGGTTTGATTGTACTTGTTCAGTATCTCCAGGTACTCTTGCTGCGCAACATTAATATCACTTTCGTCCTGCTGTACCACCGCTTCATGGGGCACAATAGTATTAAGCTGGGCGTTTGTCCGCTGTATACCTTCCTCTATTGCGCCGATACTGTTTTTAGCCAGGTCGCGCGCAGTTTCCAGCGTTAATCTTTGCTCTACAAGGTTCTGTTTATAGCTAAGCGGGCTGTATGAGTTTTTATCCGCCGATTCTATAATGGCGCTACTGATCTTGTGTTGTAGTGAATCGAGCGTAGGCTTATAGGCATCGTCAAAATCGCTTTGGATGTACGTATTGTACAAATCGGTATACTCATCTTTAAGATTGATAAGCCGCTGGTTAATAGGCGAAATTTCGCTTTCGAGGTATTTGTGCTCACCCGGATTAAATTGCTTATCGATATTACGCACAGCAGCGTCATTAGCTGCGGCAAGCTCGCGTTCCTGCGTAAGATGAGTTTCAAGATTACCCAATTGGGAGTACAATGCCCGCGATTGTTCCGGAATACTTAGTATACCATTTCGTATTTTGTAGTTCTTTAACTGGTTTATTTTTTTATCGAGTGTATCGCGCTTTGATTGGGCCAATGTGCCCAAAAAGTTCATGGCTTTGCGCTGGTTATCTTTTATTACGAAGTTGTAATAGGTAATAAATTCATGAGAGAGTGTATTTACCACGAAAGCCGTTAACTGCGGATTGTCGGCGCTAAAATCCACATTAATAAAATCACTGTTCTGAGCACGATAGATGATCAGCTTCTTTAACAGAGATTCATCATCATATTTCATACAAACCAGCAGATTATTTAACCCTGCCTGATCGGAATTATACAGAGAAAGCCCTTTCCGGTTATTATACAAGTCGGTATAAACTGCAAGCGCATGCTCACGGGCCGAGCGATTCATCTGATCCAGCAGTTTACATGGCTTCCTGAACGGCTCATTGCTGGTAAGGTCATGTATTATCAACTGGTACGAAACCTGGTCGAGCATTTTTTTAGAGCGAAGGATCTCGATCAGATTGTCAAAATCCTGTGCTACCTGTGCTTCGCCGGGACCGGTAGCGGTATTATCACTCAGCGCCTGTTGTGTTTTATCGACAATACCGGTTGCTATCTGCGATTCGGAAGTATAACTATCAGGCTGATTACGGACAAGGAAATACGTGATAATAACCGTTAATATCGGGACTATTATCAGGGTAAACCTATGCCGGTAAAGCAGACTAAAATAACCTCCTAATTCCATGTATTTATTTTATGTCTTCTAATTTTTCGCCCAGCAGCTCTTCAAGATCCGCCTTTGCAATAAGCAGATTGGATTCAGCTGATATTTTTTCCTGGTAACTTGTTGTAAGGCTTAATTGGGCACGGTTATATTCTTCAAAGGTTACTTCTCCTTTTTCAAAACGGTGCTTTTCTGATGTAAACACTTCCAGGGCATCATTGTTGGCCTGCGTGAGTAGTTTAAGATTGGCTATATTTTGTACATAAGTGTAATAACGTTTTTTAACGTTACTGGTAAGTGTTAGCAGGTACGTCTCCTGCGCATCGTTTGCAATGGCCAGTTCCTGTTTAGCATATTTTACCTGGGCCGGTTTTTCAAAAAATGTACCTACGTTAAGAGTAACACCAGCCTGAACACCATTGAAGTAACCATAATTACCTGAACTGTTGTTAGCGCTGCCATTTGTATTGATACCAAAGAAACCATGCGGCTGATATACGTATGATATAGAAAGCACATCAAGATAAGATATACCTGCTCTGGTAACATTGGCCTTTGCTTCTTCTATTTTGTGCTGATTGGCTTTTACTTCCGGGTAGTTCTGCTTAGCTATTGATATCAGTTTGTCGAGATAGGCCGGTGATATATCAGAAAGTATGGACTGTTGGGCCGATGCGCTCCGCTGGAGCATTATAACCCCGACAAAAACAAAAAGTAGTTTTAATTTCATCATTATAATCCCCGTAAACCCGGTAACCGGGTAATTAATAAGCCTGTAATATGGGCAATATTCCCATTCTACAAATATTACGCTTCTTAGGTTGATTTGACGTTGGGTTTTATCAACAAGTGTGGTATGATGTGGATAATTAATTATGAGATAATATGATATTTCGAAAAGCTTTTTATATCGAAAATATATACAACAAACACAAACCTTAAGCTTGTGTATGATTATCAGCCACTTGCTATATATTAAACTTACATAAGGATATATAACCAATAACAAAGGCCCGGAAATATAATCTTTCCGGGCCTTTACTGTTTATATCGTGGTATTCTTAATAGGCAATTTAATTACCTGCCGGAGGAGGTGGCGGAGGAGGATTTGTTCCCGCAGGAGGCATCACAGGGCCTGGGCCACGCATATCGCCATGGTGCATATCCATGTCTTTTACCTCGTCAGGATGCGGGTTACCGTGGTGACAAGTTTGGCATTTTATATCGCCCACAACCATTCCGGTGGTATCTTTTTCGCCCTTAAAGTATTTTTTATTGATACTGGCAGCCATTTTATACATGTCGCGTGCCATATTCTTTTCAGGTTTTTCGTCGCTTGCAAAGTCCATTTTACCCTCAGCGTTACGGGCATGACAGAAGTTACAATGAACGCCCAAAGCATGCGACCATTCTTCCATTACTTTATGAAGTTCTTCATGTTTTATCTTTTTTGGAAGGACTTTTAAGTTTTTAAATTCATGATCGTGATCATCATCATGGGCAGGTGTCATGGCCGTCATGGCTGCGAATACTACAACCGCCAGCAGGGTGGTTATAATAACAAGGGGTTTTCTGTTTTTAGGCATACATTGAAGTTTGGAAGCCTAAGATAGGAACAAATAAAACGGAATAGCAAATTGTTATGACTTTTTTACAACTGCGGTAAATGATTGCTTGAATCACAACAACCACCTGTTATTAGGCTAAAGCTTTTTGCTGGCTTAGTTGGCGTGCAATAACATCTTTAATAAACAAAGATTACCAAGGCTTTAGCCTAATTAATGACAAGCCTTCGTAAATTTAATCAGTTTTCAACTCCTTATTGCGCCGGAATATCGACAAGAGCAAACCGATCACCATAATAATTGTACCTGACCACAGGAAGTTAATATCCGGGAACTCGATGGCACGCATTACAATGTATGGCTTCTTACTTTCAGGCTGCTCATAAACCATCAATTCAACTTTTGGCGAACCATTTTTATCGGGGGTGATCTTTGTAAGACGCAGTTTCAAACCAGCATCATCAACTTTACGAGCGAAATCGAAAACATTGTTACCTTTCACCATGAATACGGGCTCAGCACCATATACCTTTCCGTGCGAAATAACCTTTATTATGGCACCTATTGCCACATCATTAGGACCCATTGGTATATTTTGCACATGTGCCATTTTATTCAGGCTAACCAGCACAATGCTACCTTCTCTGAATGGTATAGTATCGCCAATATTAACATCATGCGTTGTTGGCGGATTGTAATTAGCATCATCATTTACCTCGCCATGTCCCGCAGCCTGATCTCCGAAATTAAACGCTTCCTGTGGCGCCATGCTAACATGGGTATATAGGTCATGGAAAAGATAGTGTTTGGTATCAGGCGATGAAACCAAGCCCATTTTAGGATTCGATTGTGAATTTGGCTTCAGCGTAAATTCCTCAACTACCTTACCGGTAGCATCGGCACGTTTATAATCAACCTTAAAGTAATGGTTTGGCGCAGAAGACGAATCACCTACATAAGTTACCGTATATCCACCCATTTTAACAGGCTCGTTTTTATAGAGCATGATGTTTTCTTTGGGGTTATTGGCTTTAGCAAAATCAGCGCCGTAATCGTTAGTGTCATTCTGCGAGATCACTTTACTGGTACCGGCCGCTATCAAGGCACCAGCTAATAATAGTGCAAAACCAATATGTGCTATTGCCGAGCCAGCCAGTTTTGTTTTCCCTTTAAATACATCGCCCAAAATCTTCGCATTGGCCATCAGCATGTATATCGCACCAAACATTACCAGTACAAACACAAAGCGCAGCTCGTAAATTTTGGTAAAATAAACAATAACAGCAGTTATTAACGCCGAAACAATCAGGTAAATAATGGAAGTAATACCGAAACGGGTGGTGTCGGTCTTTTTATATTTCAGAAACTGGGTAATGCCCGCTAATAAAGTCACCACTACAGCAAATCCTGCCTGGAATACGTTGTACAAGGTAACCGGGTGGGTAGGCGGCGCTATATTAGTTCCAAACATACGATTGAAAACCGGTATTGAAGTCACCACAACTAACTGCAGACACGATAAGGCAAGAAATATTGCGCCCACAAACATCCAAAACTCGCGTGAATACGTTTCCTCTTCTTTTTTGCTGACAGGTAGTTCCTTACGGCGTAATACTACAACGAATATTGCAATAACAAAAAATACCAGTACATCCACTACCAGGTGCCAGAACATCCCCAAATCGGTAAATGAGTGTACCGAGGTGTTACCTAAAACACCGCTGCGGGTTAAAAATGAGGCATACAATACCAATACAAAGCTGATAAGCGTAAGGAAAACAGCTGTAAAATACGAATGACCGGTGTTTTTATAAACAATCATTACGTGTACCGCCCCTACCATCGTGAGCCAAGGTATCAGGGCTGCGTTCTCAACCGGGTCCCAAGCCCAGAAACCGCCGAAATTCAGTGATTCATAAGCCCACATTGAACCCATTACAACCCCTGTTCCCAATATCATTACGGCAAATAAGCCGTATGAGATGGCTGGCTTCACCCATTCTTTATAACGTTTTTGCCATAAACCGGCTACGGCGTAGGCAAAAGGCACTATCATTGAACCAAAACCGAGAAACAATATAGGCGGATGGATGATCATCCAGTAATTTTGCAGTAAAGGGTTAAGCCCCTGGCCATCCTTTATAAAGGAAAGATAATCAGGTCTTGAGAAAATTGGCGCTTCTGACATCGCAACACGGAGCAAGATGAATGGTGAGCTACCGATGTGTATACCAAATGCTTCAACACCTAATAAGAATGAGATCAATAAAGCCTGGGCAAGGGCAATGATCGTCATTACAGGCCTTTCCCATGATTTAGCTTTCCATATAATAATATTACCTAATACCGCCTGCCAAAAGGTCCACAGCCAAAAACTGCCCTCCTGTCCATCCCAAAAACTGGATACAATATAATATGCAGGCAATGCACGTGATGAGTGCTCCCATGCATAATAATATTCAAAGAAACTGTTGTAAACGATATAGAATAAACAGGCGCCCACACCTATAACCGAAATAGTGTTGATGTAATGGCCTATGCGCCCCATCCATTGCCACGAATTATCAAATTTATTCTGGCTTGTGGTAGCAAAATAATAGCTGATGGCAGAAAAAAGGGCCGAACCGAATGCAAGAACGATAAAGAATTGGCCTAATTGCCCTGGTAAAAGGTGTTCGCCCTGGAAAGCTGTACTCATTAATAGTTTAAATAGCGCTGGTTTTAGCGGTGATGGTGGTATCTAATTTATCCTGTTTGTATTTTGATGGGCATTTCATCTGGATGCTGCTTGCATGGAACTCATTGTTTTCCATCTTGCCTACCAAAACAATCTGCTCTGAACGCTCAAAATCTTGCGGTTTGGTACCATCAAACACTACTTTGCTTTCGCTGCCGTTTTTGTCCTTTATATAGAAGGAAAAGTAGTTGGCATCCTTGTGTGCATCGTAATACAGGCCTTTGGTTTTATCAAGTGAACCTATTACGTGAAGTTCGCCTTCGGTTTTACGGGCATCTGCAAAGGTGCCGTACTTACTTGCCGAACCATAAGTTGCTATGATCACTGATAACGCAACCGCAATAATTACTATCCCTAAAATCGAACTCTTTTTCATCTGACGCGCTTTTTTGGTATACAAAAATACCGAAACACAAAGGTAATAATGTTTATTACAAATCACGAATACTATTTAGAATCAATCTAAGCATTTCGGAATTCGGATGTTCGATTTAGGATTTTTATTTGTTTGATATAAAACACAAAAAAGCAGTTTTATTACCGACTTCGTATTCTTTAATTCCAATCTTGTTATTTGCCGTTAAGTTTTTTGTAAACCTCATCAAAATTGAGTTTGAAATTATTTTGGTGCAATGTTTTAGCAACAGTGTACAATAAGCTTTCGCTGTCTTCAAATTTATCTTGCGCAGTTACAGGTGTATTCAGATTAAGGGCATGTGCAAAACAGAGCGTACTTAAGTTAAGTTGCTGCAAAACCGACTCTTTTGTTTTTTTACCTGGCATATCATAACACCATAGTAAGAACAACTTATTATTCAAGATAATCCATTTGTGTTCAATTTTCAATGTATCGATTTTTAACTGATCTTTCACATAATCTGTTTCATACTTCTCATAACTCAATAACAATGTCTTTTGCATTACTATAGATGTATCGCTTACCTGTAATACCTTGTTCCCGATAAAAACTAACTGAAGTATTTTATTATTTACGTTGAGATAGCCAGGCTCTTCTAAGGGTTTTATATTAAGATAATTTACATCCAATGTTACAGAGTAATTACTGCCGCTATAAATTACTTCGGCTCCAACCTTTTTAGGTATCAGAGCAGTAGTATAGTCTTTTTCATCTTGGGCGAATAATTTTCCGCAGCAAAAAAATAAAATAACAAAGACAAGTTTTTTCATGTGATAAAATTTAAGCCAAATTAGATATTTATTAATAACAAGAAAGCCGGCACAAAGCCGGCTTCCATATTTTCCAAATCCGAAATCGAAGTTCCGAAATCCGAGATCAAAAAATCATGGCCATACACCAAGATTCTGGTAAGATATCGCGATCTTATTGATAGCACCTACAAACGCTGCAGTACGCAAGGTATCGATGCCTGGTGTGTTGATAAAGGTTTCCCTGATCTCATGGTATGAGCGGATCATGGTATCTTCCAAACCGGAGTTTACCAATTCTAATTCTGATGCACCTTTAATAATATTGGCACGCTGTACCGGGCTTAACGATACACCAGTAATGTTTTCAACCATATTTACCAGGTTGAGGTTAGTATTCTCCTCAAAACGCCTGTTCATACGGCCAAATGCTACGTGTGAGAGGTTTTTTAACCACTCGAAATAAGATACGGTTACACCGCCTGCGTTGGCATACATATCCGGAACGATAATACCACCGTTCTGGTAGAATATTGATTCGGCATCAGGTGTGGTTGGGCCGTTTGCGCCTTCAACAATGATCTTTGCTTGAATGTTACGCACATTTTTAATAGTGATCTGGTTTTCCAGCGCTGCAGGAACCAGTATATCACATGGTTGCTCCAAACCTTCCATCGAGTTGGTGAACTCTTGTTTGGCACCTGCATAACCTAACAGCGACCCTGTTGCT
>JBQCIS010000320.1:0-46451 GCA_051953515.1 Mucilaginibacter sp. | reverse complement strand
TACAACAACCTGGTTGACGTTGATGCCGCCGTTGCCCTGATAGACGAGTTTACCGAGCCCACCATCGCCATATTAAAACACACCAATGCCTGCGGTATTGCAACCCGCTCTACTATTAAACAGGCATGGATAGATGCACTCGCCTGCGATCCGGTATCGGCGTTTGGCGGTGTGATCATTGCCAATGGCGAGGTTGATGCAGACACCGCCCGCGAGATAGACAAGATATTTTATGAAGTACTGATCGCCCCTGCTTTCACCGATGAGGCGGTACAAGTGCTCCAGGCTAAAAAGAACCGCATCCTTTTGGTTCGCCAGCCGGTTGAGCTATCAGGCAAGCAATTTAAGACCTTGCTAAATGGTGTGATCGAGCAGGATAAAGACCTGGTGGTTGAAGGCCCGGCGCAAATGAAGGCCGTTACCGAAAAACAACCTACCGAGCAGGAACTGAAAGACCTTTTCTTCGCCAATAAAGTGGTTAAACATACCAAATCAAACACCGTAGTATTTGCCAAAAACAACCAGTTGATGGCAAGCGGCGTAGGCCAGACCTCAAGGGTTGATGCGCTGAAACAAGCCGTAATAAAAGCTGCCGAATTTGGTTTCGACCTGAATGGCGCGGTGATGGCATCTGATGCTTTCTTCCCGTTCCCTGACTGTGTGGAACTGGCTGCCGAAGCAGGAGTAACTGCAGTTTTACAACCGGGCGGTTCGGTAAATGATCAAAAATCTATCGACATGTGTAACGTTAAAGGCATCGCGATGGTGACTACCGGCGTAAGACATTTCAAACATTAAAATAATTAAAAAGCGTTGTGAGGTTGATTTAGTGTGGTGTGTAATACTTCTTTCATTAGTACAACAATAAATAACGGAAATTAACGCTTTACATAACAACTAATTAATTTTATTAGGCGTATTTTTGCAACTTTGCAAAATAATTGAAGCATTACACAAATGGGCTTATTTAATTTTTTTACACAGGAAATTGCAATCGACTTGGGTACGGCAAATACCCTTATCATACATAACGATAAAGTAGTGGTTGACGAGCCATCTATTGTGGCTTTTGACCGCTCTACAAATAAAGTGATCGCTATCGGGCGTCAGGCCATGCAAATGGAAGGTAAAACGCACGATAATATCCGTACCGTTCGCCCGCTGAAGGATGGCGTTATAGCCGACTTTAACGCCGCCGAGCACATGATCCGCGGCATGATCAAAATGATCAACCAGGGCAAAGGCTGGTTCTTTCCTTCTTTGCGTATGGTGATCTGTATCCCTTCTGGTATTACCGAGGTGGAAAAACGCGCCGTACGCGACAGTGCCGAAATTGCCGGCGCCAAAGAAGTTTACCTCATCCACGAACCAATGGCTGCTGCCGTAGGTATCGGCATTGATGTGGAAGAACCAATGGGCAACATGATCATCGATATAGGCGGTGGTACTACCGAAATTGCCGTTATCGCCTTATCGGGTATCGTGTGCGACCAGTCAATCCGCGTTGCGGGTGACAACTTCGACTCTGATATTGTTCAATACATCCGTCGCCAGCATAACATCATGATTGGTGACCGTACAGCTGAAAAGATAAAGATTGAAGTTGGCGCTGCATTGCCTGAACTGGCCGACCCACCGGCAGATTTTGCCGTACAGGGCCGCGACCTGATGACAGGTGTGCCAAAGCAGATCATGGTATCCTACACCGAGATTGCGCACTGTCTGGATAAGTCCATTTCAAAGATTGAAGAAGCTATACTGAAAGCACTCGAGATCACTCCTCCTGAGCTTTCGGCAGATATTTATCAAACCGGTATCTATTTAACCGGCGGCGGTGCATTGCTGCGCGGCCTGGATAAACGCGTAGCATCAAAAACAAAACTACCTGTACACGTAGCCGAAGACCCGCTACGCGCAGTAGTACGCGGCACCGGTACAGCTTTAAAAAATATTGGTAATTTTAAATTCCTGATGCAATAATTTAGATTTGAGATATGAGACTTGAGATCTGAGATTAAACAACTTCCGGTCTCACGTCTCATATCTCAAATCTCATATCCTTAAGAATCAATGCGCAACCTACTGATCTTCCTTACCAGGTACAACGCATTTTTCTTCTTTCTCATTTTCGAGGTGGCTTCGCTGGTCATCTACATCAAATACAATGCTTTTCAGAAGGCTACTTTTATTAATAGTGCCAATACCGTTACCGGCAACATATATGCAAGGGTGAACGGGGTTTATGACTATTTGTCGCTGAGGGATGTAAACGATAGCCTTGCCCGCGAGAATGCAAAATTGCGCAGTCAGCTAAAATCGTCTTTTTATATTGATACCGTTGCAAAGCACAAGATAAACGATACTGTTTTCAAGCAGCAATACGAATACATTGCAGCTAAAGTGATCAATAATTCCACCGATCGTCCGTATAATTATATCACTATTAACCGCGGAAGCCGTGATGGCATTACCGTTGGGCTGGGCGTAATATGCAGTGCAGGCATAGTTGGCAAAGTGATCAACGTTTCGCCGCACATGGCCATTATTCAATCCATGCTGAACAGGTATAGCCGTTTTAGTGTAATGCTGGCGCAAAACCGTGAAATTGGTTCGGTTGAATGGGGTGATGACTTTGATACCCGCAGAGGCCTCTTGGTAGATGTAAGCACCAACGCACAGCCTAAATTAGGCGAGAATGTCATCACATCGGGTTATTCTTTATTCCCCCAGGGAATTATGGTCGGAAAGGTAAGTAACCTGCATCCAAAGGCCGGTGGTATTTCATTAAGCATGGAGATCCGGTTTTCGGTCGATTACACAAAACTCGAATATGTAAACGTGGTGGTCAATAAATTACAAGTCGAGCAAGATAATTTAGAGTCGTTACAAAAAAAGAATGATCAGGACAATAGTCGTTAATATAATCAGGTTTGTGATGCTGGTGTTCATACAGGTGTTTTTGCTCAAAAACATCAGCCTGTATAACCTGGCCACGCCCTATATTTATATATTGTTCATAATGCTGTTGCCGTTTGAAACACCAAACTTATTGCTGTTTCTGCTGGCATTTATCACCGGTCTTACTATCGATGCGTTTTATGATACACCGGGCCTGCATGCCGCGGCATGTGTGGTGCTGGCATTTGTGCGCGTATTGTTCATCAGCATAACCGTGCAAAAAGAAGGTTTTGATAACGAACCCGACCCAACGCTTAGCGTAATGGGCTTCCGCTGGTTTTTTACTTATGCACTGATATTAACCCTGTTCCATCATTTTTTCCTTTTCAGCCTTGAAACTTTTCATTTTTCTGAGATAAGATATACACTAAGCCGTTTTGTTTTGAGTTCAATATTTACCGTATTTTTGATGCTGGTAACAGGCTTATTATTTTTCAGGAGAAGAGAAACTAAATGAATAGCTTTTTTGTGCGGCGATATGTCATCGCCGGTATCTTTATTACAATTATATTAGTTCTTCTTGCTAAGCTATTCTACATCCAGGTTATCGATAAAGAGTATAGTATTTATGCTACCAAAAACGTACTGCATAAAGTAAAGGTATATCCGGCACGCGGCCCTATTTTAGATCGTAATGGTAAAATACTGGTCGAAAATGTACCGTCGTATGACATTATGGTTACCCCAAAGGAAGTAAAGCCCTTTGATACCACTGAGTTTTTAAAACTGCTGAATATTGATAAAGACGAATTTAACAAGCGTATGCAAAAGGCTATCAAGTACTCGCGTACGCTGGCATCGCCTTTTGAAAAACAAATATCTATACAAACATTTGCCTCCTTACAGGAACGCCTTTCCGAGTTTCAGGGTTTTTCATTTGTCACCCGTTATCTGCGCACCTACCCTGATTCTACTGCCGCACAATTCCTCGGATATATTGGCGAGGTAAATGACAGAGAGATCAAACAATCCAACGGGCGTTATCAACCTGGCGACTATATTGGCATTACCGGAGTTGAGCGATCGTACGAAGATGTATTACGCGGACAGGTAGGCGTTAAAACGCAGGTGGTTGACTCGCACGGCGTGTCAAGGGGCAGTTATGCCAATGGTGCTTTTGATACAACTGCTGTGGCAGGTGCGCGTTTAATATCATCGCTTGATGTACGTATTCAGAAACTGGGCGAGCACCTGATGAAGGGCAAAGTGGGCAGTATAGTAGCCATTGAACCTTCAACCGGCGAGATACTGTGCTTTGTAAGCAGCCCAACCTACGATCCAAACCTGATGGTGGGCCGCGACCGTGGCAACAATGCCGCAAAGATGATGTTCGAAGATCCTTTCGATCCGCTGTTAATACGGCCAATTCAGGCTTATTATCCGCCAGGGTCATCCTTTAAACCATTAAGCGCATTGATCGCCTTGCAGAATAATATGATAACGCCGCAAACCAGTTACGACTGCCGGGGCGTTTATTGGGCTGGTAACCACCCGGTGCCTTGTTTCCATCATGAGGTACATGGCATTGT
Organism: Mucilaginibacter sp.; assembly: GCA_051953515.1. Lineage (GTDB taxonomy): Bacteria > Bacteroidota > Bacteroidia > Sphingobacteriales > Sphingobacteriaceae > Mucilaginibacter. Next base: position 41,964 of record JBQCIS010000320.1, on the reverse strand, counting down.
AACCTTAAGCAGCGCGGTAGCCCAATCATGCAACGGTTACTTCTCAATGGTTTTCGAGAGGATCATCAACTCAAAAGGAGGCAAAAATACTGCTACCACGTTTGACGAATGGCGCGCCAGGGTGGCAAAATTTGGATTGGGCTCGCGCCTCGGGCTTGATCTGCCAAGCGAGGGCCGGGGAAATTTACCTACAGCCGAAAGCTATGATAAAATTTACCATAAAGGCGGATGGCGTTCAAGTACGGTAGTTTCACTGGCAATCGGGCAGGGAGAATTGCTGGCAACGCCTTTACAATTAGCCAATATTGATTGTGCAATAGCGAACAAGGGTTTTTATTATACGCCGCACCTTATAAAAGGCATTGGCGATAAAGAAGTTATAAAGCCAGAATATAAAGTACGCCACTACGTAGGTATTGATTCGGCCTATTTCGATCCGTTGATAGATGGCATGCAGGCCGTTGTTGACCGCGGTACCGCCAAAGCCTCAAAAATACCGGGCATTACCATGTGCGGTAAAACAGGTACAGCGCAAATCCGCAACACGGCCAATTCGGTGTTTGTAGCTTTCGCCCCGCGCGAAAACCCTAAAATAGCCGTTGCGGTGGTAGTTGAAAATGGCGGTGAAGGTGGTAAATGGGCCGCGCCGATAGCCAGCTTCATTGTAGAGAAATATCTTCGCGATAGCATCAGTACACGTGAATCAGGCATTACTGTTGATTATTTCGCCAACGCCAACCTTATGCCTGATCCCGAGCAATATCTCGGCACACACAAATACCGCCAGTTTTTAAAACTGGATAGTATCCACAAAGCCTATATGGATAGTTTGCGTAGGAACAAACCAATCAAGACCGCCGGTAAAAAGAAAAAGGCTGATAACAAGGTTGCCTATTTAAATACTGTTTCTGCAAAAAGGAGGCGAAATGAATAATAACCAACGCAGCAACTTCTTCTTTAATGTAGACTGGGTATTGGTTTTCATTTACCTGGCGCTTTGCACCATCGGCTGGTTCAATATCCACTCTGCCGCGTATGATCCAAAGCACCCCGGCATTTTAGATATCTCAACTGACTATGGCAAACAGCTCATCTACATTTTTGTAGGCATTGCACTTGCCATAACCATTTTACTGCTCGAAAGCCGGTTTATTGCCGCGCTTGCGCCTACCCTGTATATCATTACGACTCTACTGTTGATGCTGGTACTGGTTCACGGGCGAAACGTGGGGGGTAACCAGGCATGGATCAATCTGGGTGGAGGTTTTCGGTTACAACCTTCGGAATTTGCCAAATTTTCAACTGCCTTGTTGCTGGCGCGATACCTTAGTGGAACCAATATCAAAATAACCGAACTAAAATCCTTTTTTACAGCATTAGGCATCATAGCTTTCCCAATGTTCCTCATCATGCTTCAGCCGGATGCGGGCTCAACACTGGTTTTCAGCACACTGATATTTGTGCTGTACCGCGAAGGTCTTTCACCTTATTTCCTGATACTGGAAGGTCTGTTCATTACCCTGTTCGTAATCACCATAAAATATAACAACACCACTTATATAATTGGTTCACTTATCGCCATAGCGCTTATCATTATCTATTTATTCCGCAGGAGGCGTAAGCTGGTCTCTAACATATTGGTTGGCCTTTGCATTACCATTGCCTTTGTTTTCAGCGTTAAGTTCATTTACAATAAAGTACTTAAACCGCACCAGAAAGTACGTATTGATATTGTACTCGGCATTACTAAAGACTTAAAGGGCAAGGGGTATAACGTTAACCAATCCAAAATAGCAATTGGCTCGGGTAAGTTTTGGGGCCAGGGTTATATGCAGGGTACGCAAACCAAATACTCTTTCGTTCCTGAACAAAGTACCGACTTTATTTTCTGTACCGTTGGCGAGGAATGGGGCTTTGCAGGTTCGGTAGTTGTACTGGGGTTGTACCTGTTCCTGGTGCTCAGAATAATTTATGTTGCCGAACGGCAGCGATCACCATTCTCTCGTATTTACGCGTATGGCGTTGCATCCATATTTTTCTTCCACGTGGTAATCAACGTAGGCATGACTATTGGCATAGTGCCATCAATTGGCATACCATTACCGTTAATCAGTTATGGTGGCTCATCGCTCATAAACTTTACCGGACTGTTGTTCGTGCTTATCAAGCTCGACTCAAACCGTATGGGTATTGTTTATACGTAGCGGCGTTTTAATATCTCGTAAAACTTGGCGGTAGTTTCCGGCTTGCCTTCCCAGTTGTTTTTGGCCACATAGTTTTTCTTCAAAAACAGGTCGGCCTCATCAAAGCTCGAAAAGCGGTTTAGTATTTCAATGGCTTCGCTATAAGCCAGGCTGTAGCCGTTAAAAAGGTCTTTTACATACAGCAACTTATCATTGAGGTTGATAGCCGCCTTCAGATCGCTGATCGGCTGCGTATTAAGATGATCGGCCATACCGTTCCTTTCACTAAACCTTGCCGACATTCTTTCATTTATCGTCTGTACTTCTTCTTTCACAGGTTCTTTTGCCGGCTGAGGTGCAGGCTTAGGCTCCGGCTTTTCTTCCTTCACCGGTACAGGTTCTTCTTTAGCAATTACAGGTATGGGCTCAGGTTCGGGTTTTACTTCGGCGGTTTTTTCTTTTACAGCCGGTTCTGGCAAAATATCATCCTCATCATCCAAATCGGCCTCATCTATAATCAGTTCATGCCTTATGGTTCCTGATTCCTCGTAGTTTACCGGATGTATTTCGGTAATATCTATAATTTCAGGTTCGGGTTGTACATTTTCTTCGAGCCTTATTTCCGGCACCACAATATCATCTACCGGCAAAAGAATGGGTGGCGACTGTACAAGCGGTTCAAAGTATCTCGGTTCTTCCGTATGTTTAGGCAGCTCTGGCGGTAACACTTTTTTCGGTTGCTCCGGTTCAGGTTCCGGCTTTTTCATTTCCCTCTCAGCTTCCTTTTTTGCTGCGGCTGCCTGAGCATTCAGTTTACTTAAAATAAGCATGTGATCGGTAAGAAAATTTGAATTGGCCAAAAAAAGTTCCAGTTCAAGATCATTCAGGGGCTCATCCGCAGTTTTGAGGTATTCATATTGGTCGCTCAACTCCTTAATTATCCCACCAATTTTTTTAAATACTTCCTGTTGCTTCATAGGTAATTTGATGTTGAAAAATGCTGACTCAAAAATAAGATTTAATTATGATATTAGCCGACTTGTAAGTGATCAATATGCATCATAGCGAAGATGTTTTTAAAAGACGTGGCGAAGGCGGGGGCAGCATTGAAGTAATATGCGGCTCCATGTTCTCGGGCAAAACCGAAGAGCTGATGCGCCGACTTAAACGAGCCAAAATTGCCCGTTTAAGCGTTGGCATCTTCAGCCCTAAAGTAGATACGCGCTATGATATGGAATCGCTGGTTTCGCATAACGCCAATTCCATCCCGGCTATGCCTGTAACTAAAGCTTCGGCTATTCTGGCGCCGGGCAGGCAGGTACAGGTTGTGGGTATTGACGAAGCACAGTTTTTTGACGACGAACTGCCTGATGTTTGTAATCAGCTGGCAAATGAGGGTGTACGTGTTATAGTTGCCGGGCTTGACATGGACTTTATGGGACGCCCCTTCGGCCCAATGCCTGCCTTGATGGCTATGGCCGAATCTGTTACCAAACTCTATGCGGTTTGCGTTAGATGCGGCCAACCGGCTATTTACTCCTATCGCCTTGTACCTGAAGATGGGCAGTTTTTGCTGGGCGAAAAAGAAAGTTACGAACCGCGCTGCCGTCAATGTTATAATAACCAATAAAAAAAGCGATATTTAAACTAAATTTCTCCCTTTCCCGTAAAACAAAAGCTATTGTAATTTTATTAAATAGTAGGTTGATGCTTTCTTAACTGCATTAGCCCGCCAATAAATATGCAACTATAGTTTTACCAGTACTCATGAACCCTACCACAAAAAAAATACTTGTTATTGAAGACGATAAAGACATAAGAGATACTATTGTTTATATACTGGAGGAAGAGAATTATGAAGTGATATCGTCTGAAGATTCCAAGATTCTGAAATCAATAGAACAAATAAAGCCTGATCTTATTCTGCTCGACAACTGGCTTACCGACTGGAAAAGCGATGCCAACGGCCAGCAATTGAGTAAAAGCTTAAAATCCGATCCTGCAACAAGCCATATCCCCATCATTATTATTTCGGCGGTAAGTAATATAAAAGAGATAGCAGATGCCGGCAATGCCGATGGTTACCTGCGTAAACCTTTTGATCTTACCGAGCTCACCGCAATAGTAAACAAGCACATTAAATAATTGCCTTGTTCAGCACACTTGCCGGTCATTTATATTTTTTAAAATTCAAAGGTTAAGTTGTACATTTACAGTTCAATTTACAAAACTGTATATTAGTTATACTGTTTTTAAGGCGGCCTATTTTGTTATGGTACAATAGCGCTATAGATTGAATACCAATTAGTAAAAAATAAAACCAAATAAATAATGATCAGGAATATTTACTTATTGCTCGTCGGTTTCCTACTGATAGGCATTAGCGGATGCCACAAAAACAGTAATGCCAGCGGCAATTCCGGGAACGTTACCGATACCACCTCTAAAGTGGTAAACCCCAATGGAAAGGACGTTCCGGCAGGTGCAACGGATGGTGTTACTTTTATTAATAATGGAACATCGGCCATCTTCAACATTTATGCGCCGGGGAAACACTCATTTTACTTAGTCGGCGATTTCAATAACTGGTCGAAAACGGCTACCCCCATGAACAATACGAAAGATGGCACCCGCTGGTGGGTACAGGTTGATAACCTTAACCCGGGCACCGAGTACTCTTACCAGTATTACATCGACGGTAGCTTAACTGTAGCTGACCCCTATAGCCACAAGATACTGGATAAAGCCAATGACCCTTATATTCCCGCATCGGTTTATCCAAACCTGAAAACGTTCCCGACGGCTGCTTCAGGCAATATTGTATCTGATTTTTGGTATGGTGCGCCATCCTACAGCTGGAAAAACGCTGCATTTACCCGGCCCGACCCTAAAAACCTGGTAGTATATGAGCTTTTGCTGCGCGATTTTGTGGCCACACATAGCTATCAAACCCTGATTGATACGCTCAACTACATTAAAAGGCTTGGCGTTACAGCTATAGAACTTTTACCGGTGAACGAATTTGAAGGCAACGACTCGTGGGGTTATAATACTAACTTCATGTTCGCGCTTGATAAATATTATGGTACACCGAACGATTTCAAAGCCGTTGTTGACGCATGCCATACCGCAGGAATTGCTGTGATAATGGATATTGTACTGGAAGATCAGTTCGGCTCATCGCCAATGTGCCAGATGTACTGGAACAGTTCGCTTAATCAGCCGGCGTCAAATAGTCCGTGGTTTGATCAAACTGTAACACATCCGTATGGCGTAGGCTATCAGTTAAATTATCAAAAAGCTCCAACGGTAACTTTTGCCGAAAATGTTTTCAAATACTGGCTGCAGGAATATCATGTAGATGGTTTCCGTTTAGACCAGGCAAATGGTTATACTCAAACCAACTCAAACTCTAATGGAAGTTTGTGGACCGCCTACGATGCCGACCGCGTAAAAACCTTGTCGACTTTGAATACCTATATTAAAAGTATCGATCCAACAGCTTATGTGATCCTGGAAGAATTTGCCTCGGCACAAGAAGTAGGAGCGCTGGCGCAGCAAGGCATGATCAGCTGGGACAATCAAAACGGTCCGGGCACACAAGCCGCCATGAGTTACAATACGGGCGGAACGTGGGATTTTTCAGGCCTGTTTTATGATAGCTTCGGCATAACTGAGGCCAACGGATTGATGGGCTATGTAGAAAGTCATGACGAGGTACGCGTACAATTTAAAAACGGAGCTTATGGAAATGCCAACGGCACCTATAGCATAAAGAATTTGCAAACGGGCTTACAGCGTGATGCGATGCTGGCAACATTTCTGTTCTCTGCCCCCGGGCCGAAAATGATGTGGATGTTTGGCGAACGTGGCTATGACGATGCAACCGAAGGCCCTGATTTTGACAATCTGAATGGCTCATCATCCAGCAGAAGGCTTAACGACCAGCCACCGCTTTGGAATTACATGCAGGATGCCAATCGTTTAGCTTTATATAACACCTACGCGCACCTGATCCATTTTAAAACCAATAATGCCGTGTTTTCAACAACTAATTTTTCTCATAGCGTAAGCGGTCCGGTTAAATGGGTTCAATTGCTTGGCAGTGATGGCACGAATGTAGAGGTAATAGGCAATTTTGATGTGGTCAATGCTTCTGCAAGTATTACGTTCCCGTCTACCGGTACCTGGTATGACAATCTCTCGGGCAGTACATTAAACGTTACCAGTACAACCATGCAGCTTACACTTGCACCAGGCGAATATCATCTTTACAGTAATGCAAAGCTGCATTAACAAACCCACTTAACTAAAAAAACATTTTTAAAATCCTCTGTAAATTAACTACAGAGGATTTTTCTTATTATGCAATATCCTTCTAACTTGTTATGATAATGTTATATTTGCTTACCTAAACGAACTTGGTTAATGAGGATTCTTTTTTTTAGCAGAGCTGAAAAATCCGGCCGCTTTGCGTTTCAGTGTTATTATTTTCTTCAGAACCTGAAGACAGTGCGCACTGTCAGCATTATTTACCTGGTCTTTATCATAGCAATGCGGGTCCTGTTTTCAATGTACGACATTCCCGCTAATCATATTGGTCATCTTCACGATTTTAATTCGGCCAATTGGGTAGGCTTATCCGTTACACCGCTATTTTATATTGTAAGCAGCATCTTGCTTAAAAAATTCTCAAGGACACCACGCATGTTGCTTGCCGCGCAAATACTGGTATTACTGTTTGCCCTGTACATTGTTATCAGCACAATGCGTGCTTCCTTCATTATTATGTACAACCCACGCAATTCACTGGTAATGTATATGCTGGGCCTTATTACAATATCTGTTTTCTTTACCGTTGAGTATTACGAAACGCTATTTATTGCCCTTGTAGCAGAATTGGTGTTTGCTATAATACTTCCGTACTATCAGCCCGGTATTAATGAGCTCATATTGAATAATCTGGCTTCATTATTATTATTGGTGAGCTTCTGTTCTATATCCAGGTATGTGTTTTCATACCGTGCCGATAACTTCTTTAAACTCCGCGCCATTGAAGAAAAAAACCTGGAAATAGAGACCGCAAGTATTATTAAAGACGAAATATTGGGTGTGGTAGCGCATGACCTGCGTAATCCTTTATCCAATATCAAGTCGGCGGCATCACTGATGGAAATGGAAGAGGGCATAAACGAGGATATATATAACTATATCCAGATGATCAATGCATCATGCGAAAAAGCCAACGCGATTATTAATGACCTGATAGAAACTGCTCAGAACGAATACCATCAGGAACTGGAACTTGCAGATGCCAATATCAACGAGTTTCTTTCGGGCATAGTTGATGAATGGACAAAAAATAAAAAAGGTAACATTGATATCCGTTATTGCGATGCCCCGCATCCTATACATGCCAGCATTCAGCGCGAAAAAATGCAGCGCGTGATGGATAACCTGATCAGCAACGCCCTAAAATTCTCTAAGGAAGGTAATTACATCGAAATAAAACTCTCCGATACTGCTGATGCCGTTCTCATCAGTGTTAAGGATTTCGGTATTGGCATACCTGCCGATTGCCTGCCGCATATATTTGAACGCTTCCCCAAAGGCCGCCGGAACGGATTGCGCGGCGAAGAATCGATTGGCCTTGGATTAAGTATTGTACGCCAGATCGTGAAAAAACATAACGGCGCCATTGAGGTTGAAAGCCTTGAAAACAGAGGCACTATCTTTACCATTACCCTGCCCAAAGTAACCGTTGCACAAGCGGTAATGCTATAACCCCCATTCTAAAGTAACATCGGGATTGTTCCTGTAACAAATTTGTTTGATTGGCGGATGCTAAAATATTAGCAGGTATTTTAACTTTGGCTTTCCTTTTTAAACCCGAGTTAACAACCAATGAAGAAATTTCTACTGGCAATTGTCCTGCCCGCAGCAATCGCACAAACTTCCTTAGCACAATCATCTATCTATCATAAAGGCTGGATCGATTTTAATAAGAACGGCAAGATGGATGTTTTTGAAGATCCATCACAACCCATTGACAAACGCGTTGCCGACCTGCTCAGCAAGATGACCGTTGAAGAAAAAACCTGCCAGTTAGCAACTTTATATGGCTACAAAAGGGTTTTAAAGGAAGAAATGCCAGCGGAATCGTGGAAACATGAGGTTTGGAAAGATGGCATCGCCAATATTGATGAGGAACTGAACAACCTGCAGTCGCGCACGGATATGGCGCCTACACAATACAGCTACCCATTTAGCAAACATGCCGCGGCCATCAATACGGTACAAAGATGGTTTGTAGAGCAAACGCGCATGGGTATCCCGGTTGATTTCACGAACGAAGGTGTCCATGGCCTTAACCACGACCGCGCCACGCCGTTGCCTGCACCTATCGGCATTGGTGCAACGTGGGATAGATCGCTGGTAAGGCAAGCGGGCTATATTGTAGGCACGGAAGCACGCGCATTAGGCTATACCAACGTATATACGCCTATACTCGACCCCGCCCGCGACCAACGCTGGGGCCGTACAGTAGAAACTTATGGCGAAGATCCATTTCTGATAGCAGAGTTAGGTAAACAGATGTGCCTTGGCGTGCAGGAAGGCGGTGCAGCATCAACCGTAAAGCACTTTGCAGTGTACAGTGTGCCCAAAGGCGGCCGCGATGGCGCTGACCGTACCGACCCGCATGTGGCACCGCGTGAGATGTACGAACTGTACCTCTACCCTTTTGAGCGGGTGATAAAAGAAGCGCACCCAATGGGCATTATGAGCAGTTATAACGACTGGAACGGTGAACCGATAACCGGCAGTTACTTCTTTTTAACAGAATTGCTTCGCCAGAAATTCGGCTTCAACGGCTATGTAGTTTCCGATAGTGAAGCGGTTGAGTTTTTATACAGCAAGCACCACGTTGCCAGCAGCATAAAAGATGCCGTTCGCCAGGCTATTGAAGCCGGTTTGAACGTACGCACCAATTTCACCATGCCACAAACCTACATTATGCCAATGCGCGAGCTGGTAAAAGAAGGTAAAGTTTCCATGCAATTGCTCGATTCACGTGTGGGCGATGTATTAAGGGTAAAATTTGAATTGGGCCTATTTGACAACCCTTATGTAAAAAACACCGCTGCTGCCGATAAGATCGTGCATACGGCCGCATCAGAAGATATGTCGCTCAAAATGAACCGTGAAAGCATGGTGCTGCTAAAAAATGCAAACAACCTGCTACCACTGGATAAAAGCAAGATCAAAAACATATTGGTAACCGGTCCGCTGGCTGCCGAAACCAGCTATGCCATCAGCCGTTACGGACCATCACACAATCCGGTTACTACTGTGCTGGATGGCATTAAAAACTATGTTGGCCCAAATGTAAACGTAATGTACGCCAAAGGCTGCGATGTGGTAGATGCTACCTGGCCCGAAAGCGAGATCATAGAAACACCGCTAACCGACAAAGAACAAGCAGACATTAATGCCGCTGTTGAAAAAGCCAGGAATGCCGACGTGATCATTGCCGCGGTAGGCGAAACGGTAGACCAGGTAGGTGAAAGCCAGTCGCGCACCAGCCTCAATCTTCCGGGCAGGCAGTTAAAGCTGATACAGGCCTTGCAGGCAACCGGCAAACCGGTGGTAATGGTAATGATCAACGGGCAGCCGCTTACCGTAAACTGGGAAAATAAATACGTACCGGCAATACTGGAAGCGTGGTTTCCAAGTGTACAAAGCGGTAGGGTGATAGCCGAAACACTGTTTGGCGACAACAACCCCGGCGGCAAGCTTTCCATCACTTTCCCGAAAACTGTGGGGCAAATTGAATTTAATTTCCCATTTAAACCTGGCTCACAAGCCCCGCAAAGCGGTGTAAATGGCTGGGGGCACACCAGTGTTGATGGCGCGCTATATCCATTCGGCTATGGCCTAAGCTACGCTACTTTTGAATATAGCAACTTGCAGGTATCCCCTGAAAGCGAACATCAGCAGGGCGATATACAAGTTGATGTGGATGTAACCAACACCGGCCAGCGCAAAGGCGACGATGTGGTTGAACTGTACCTGAAACAGGAATTGAGTGATGTAACCGTTTATGATTACGACCTGCGTGGTTTTGAACGGGTAAACCTTGCTCCCGGCGAAAAGAAAACCGTTCATTTCACCCTTCACCCGGATGATCTGGCCATTCTTGATAAAAACATGAACTGGACGGTTGAACCAGGTAAATTTAAGGTAATGATAGGTAGCTCGTCAGAAGATATTAAGTTAAAAAAGGAATTTGAGGTGGTAAAGTAAACTACGCTTTTATTCTCCATTACGTCATTGCAAGGGACGAAGCAATCCCTACGCATGCAAATCAAAGAGCTCGAAGGCCGGTTAAATTGCGTCATTTAACCGGCCTTCGTATTATTGAATGGTACGTTAACGTTTACACTATTGTCTCCCCCATTCTCACAAATAATATTATTTTTGTTGAATAATATTCAACCTACCGTTAATGCCTGAGAAAAAGATATTGATAACCGGCGCAAGCAGAGGTCTGGGGTTAGCCATCGCGCAAAAGCTATCTGCCGATTATTCGCTTATCCTGCATGCTTCTAAACCGGAAAGTTTTACTACCGAAGTTCCAAACAGCGAAATTTTATGCGCTGACCTTAGCGACATTAACCAGGTGAATGATTTCTGTAAAAAGCTAAAAAAGCACGGCGACCTATATGGTGTAATCAATAATGCCGGTGTTACTTTTGATAAACCCATCAACTTTCAGCCCGAAAAGGAAATTGAGGCCATGATCAATGTAAACCTCAAAGCGCCTATCCTCATCTGCAAAACAGCCATGAAAACCTTCGGTCTTAACCAGCAGGGAGTTATCATCAACATCAGTTCTGTGGTGGGCGAAACAGGGAATGCGTTTCAGTCGGTATATGCGGCAACAAAGGCCGGTTTAGTGGCATTTTCACGCTCGTTGGCGCAAGAAGCGGGTGTTACCAACCAGGAGCATAATATCCGTGTACTTAGCGTATCGCCCGGTTTTATCGTTACTGATATGACCGACGCTATCCCCGAAACATACAAAGACAAATACCTCGCAATGATACCTGCCAAACGCTTTGGCAATGTAAATGACATAGCTGAGACAATAGCATTTTTAGTTTCGGATAAAGCATCCTATATTAACGGCACAAATATTCACATCAACGGCGGCCTAATATAAATGATAACAGACGTATCACAAATCGGCGAAACACTGGTAGGCGATCTGCCCGAAAACTGGTTGCTGCACGGCCCTACCAAACGCTACGTGGATGCCTATCACTGGCATAGCCCGCAGGTGGGTATTGTGGCCAGTTATACCCCTACCGAGTTTGATGTAAAGGATCATTTTGATGTTTTCAGGGGCGTTGACCAGGTGGAAGCGTTTGCACAGGCCAGCATCGTGTCATGCGGTGCTTTTTCGCAATGCAAAAAATCCAACATCACCCCGGTTGACCTTGCTCATGCCTTCATTCCGACATTTATACAGATAGGTTCGGTACACTTCCACTCCTATTTGGAAGTGGGACAGACTTTCATTAGCATTGGTTTTATAAAATTTTTTAAATGGCGGCAAATGGTGTGCGATGGACGCATCTACCGTGTGCCAAAAAACATAGATCTGGATGCCTATTTTAAAAATTTTGATGAACAACGCCTGCGCAACTACGACCTGGGCGAAGGCTTTACCATGATTGCTGAACTATTTGATATTACCGGCAGAGGAATTAAAAAAGAGATTTTAGAAGAATTACAACAAAAATAAAAATGGATAGAAAAGAGATACTTGACGGATTGATCGAAGTATTAAGAACTGTTAGAACAGTTGATCCTGCGAAACTGGAAGGGGTTACTGAAGAAACAGATTTCTTAACCGATATGAATACGCCATCGACAGAGCTGATCAACATTGCTGCCAAAGTGGAGCAAAAGTTTGGTATCGAGTTCGAGGACGAGGACATTGATGAGATGGGTTCGAAAGTAAAAGACATTATCGACCTGATCATAAAAGTTAAGGCAAGAACTGAGGCTTCAAGATAATAAAACAATTTACGATGCAAGCAGGCAGAAAAGTAGCGATAGTTGGCATGGGAGGCGCTTTTCCTGACTGCGCCGATATTGCCGAATTCGACAAAAAGATATTTGCGGGCCAGAGTCTGATTCGCGAGTGGCCAAAGGCCGTTGCCTATGGCAAACAGGTACGCTCTACCGTATCGGCCTTCATCAATGACAACGATCTGGGCCTCGAACCCATTTATCTGGTTGAAGGCTATGACTGGCCTGAAACTTTCGTTGACACCCGCGGCCGCATCCCCGATCTGAATCTTTCTACCGCCGATCTTGGTTCTATCTGGGCCATGATGGGTTCGCTGGATTCTATTGAAATGGCCGGCTGGACCGAAGCAGAAAAGCAGTCGGAACATACCGGCGTTGTTATTGCTTCGGGCGGTGCCGGTAACGTGATCATGCGTCATGGCTGGCACGCGTTTTTTGAACACGGCAAGAAGTCCAGGCTGGCCGGTTCACATACTGTGGACCGCACCATGTCATACCGCGAGGCTGCCAACGTATCGTGCCTCATTAAAAACAAAGGTATTTGCGAATCTATCGTTTCTGCCTGCGCTACAGGTTTGGGCAACATTGGTTATGCCGCGCGCCTCATCAGCTTTGGCTTACAAGACCGCGCGTTGGCAGGCGGTGTTGAAGGCACCTCGCTGGAAACCTTTATTGGTTTTGATGGCATGCAGGTATTAAGCAAGGGATTCGCCCCTGCGCAAAGCTCACGGCCGTTTGATGTAAACCGTAATGGCTTTGTTTGTTCGTTCGGTGCCGGTATTGTAGCGCTGGAAGAGTACGAAATGGCAAAAGCGCGCGGCGCGAAAATACTGGCGGTTATTGACAGCTATTTTAATAACTGCGACGGCGATGGCAATATGTTCTACCCGTCGTATGAAGGCCAGCACCGTTTATGGAAAGGCCTGATGGCTGGCGGAAACATTAAGCCGGATGTAGTAAAGGTACATGGCACAGCTACCCCTGTGGGTGATATTATTGAACTGATGAGCGTGGTTGATACGCTTGGCGAAGAAGGTTATCACGTAACCGCACCAAAATCAATGTTCGGTCATTTACTGGGCGGTGCAGGTTCTGTCGAGCTGATTACCGCTGTATTAATGCTGCAAAACCAGAAAGTAACCCCAAGCATCAATTCGGATAACCTGAATACAGAACTGGAAAACTTTCAGAAAAAAGAAGGCTGGCAGGGATCGATGAAACCCGCCGCCGCATACAGGCACCTGATACCACAGGAAACGCTGGCTAAAGAGATAAACCAGGTAGTATGTTTAAATTACGGCTTTGGCGGTACCAACAGCGCCATGGCTATTTCAAGGGATAATGGATAATTAAAATATTGTTATTGGTATTTGAATACAAGAGGTTTAAAATAGCATATTAAAAGTGGGCAAAGGGCTGCCGGAAAACCGGGCCGGGTGTTTTGCCTGCGGGCGGAAGGTTTTTTCCGGCTTGATCTTTTGGTTACTTTTGGATCAAGCCAAAAGTAACAGCCTAAGCGGCAATTGAGCGATTGAAGCAATAGGTGATAAACCATTCATAGTGCCCACTACTTGGATATTGTTTCATACCTCACAATGACATAATGTATATTGATAGTTTTATAGATGATCGACAATAAAGACAAAGTTGCCGTAGTATTTGGCGTAAGAAACGAAAACTCCATCGCTTATAACATCGCGATGAAACTGCATAAATCGGGTTGTAAGGTGGCATTAAGCTATGTTGCCGACACCAAAGGCGACGTATTGCACCTCGTTGAGAAACTTGGCCTCGACCCGGAATATGTTATGGAAGTTGATGTGCGCAGTGAAGAGCAGATCACTACCTTTTTGCAAAAAGTGTACAACGGCTGGGGACCGATCAATTACATACTGCATGGCGTGGCATACGGTTCGCCCAAGGTAATGTATTATAGTCTGGCCGCTACCAGCGCCGAGAACACACCATCATACCTTGATATACCATTTGAAGATATTGTCGATTCATTTGATATCAGCGCATACTCCCTGCTGCGTATATGCCGCGTGGCCGAAAAACTGATGGCGCCAAACGCATCAGTGCTCACACTCACTTACAACGCTTCAAACAGGGTATTCCCTTCATACGCGGGCATGGCTATCAATAAAGCCGCTTTGGAGAACATTGTTATCTACCTTGCCAACCATTTCCGCGAGCAAAAGATCAGGGTAAACGCCATATCTGCAGGCTTGGTAATGACCACCTCTGCCGGGGTTATCTATGGCGTGCGTAAACTGCGCAAAATGGGTAAGTTCACGGCGCCATTGGGTAATATCGACGCTAATGACGTTGGCGATACCGCCCTTTATTACTTCTCCGACCTGTCGAAAAAAGTTACCGGAAATATCCATTTTGTTGATGGGGGCTTTAATATTATGGGTATTGGCGTAGATGAAGCATGATCTGCAAAGCACGGTTGATGAGATAAACAGCAATAACCGTTTTGCTGTAGGTAACGATCTTGTGTACATGCCCAATTTCCTGCTATCGCTTACCGACGCTTTCAAGAAAAAGGTCTATTCCCCTGCCGAGGTCGCCTATTGTGAGCAGTTCAGCGATGCGGCGCTTCGTTATGCGTCTACCTGGGCTGCAAAAGAGGCCGTTTATAAAGCTGTAAAGCAGCTGGATAAAAAGCCTTTATCATGGAAAAAGATAGAGATTACGCGCGAGAAAACCGCCGGAAGGCCCAGTGTAAGGCTCCATCAGCATGAGCGGCCTTTTAAAATAAGTTTATCAATATCGCACGATGGCGACTATATTTGGGCGGTTGCCTTTATTGAGGCCGATTACTAAAGCCGCGTGTTGACATCACATTACTTTGAAAACAGCTTCGTCACCCTGCATTACTACAAGTTTGGTAATGGCCCGCAACGTATGTTGTGCTTTCACGGTTATGGTATGCACGGCAAGCAATTTATCTCGCTCGAACCTGCTTTAGGAGAGAAGTACACTTTTTACGGTTTCGACCTCCTCTTTCATAAGCAAACCAAACTGACAGACCAGAGCCTCCATACTATCAAGCATAATCGCATTACTAAAAAGCAACTGGCAGCATTAATTGAGGAGTTTTGCCTGTATGAAGGTATCGATCGCTTCTCAGTTATCGGTTATTCCATGGGTTCGCATTATGCAACGGTGGTAGCAGAAGAATTGGGCAACCGCATTGATGAATACATTGTAGCCGCACCGTCTTCCCTCAATCCGGGACCGCTGATCACCTTCTTCAGTAAAAACAAACTGGGCAATAAGCTGCTTGAAAAGCTTACATTAAGTGAAAAGGCGCTCATCAGGATGCTCAATTTTGTTAAATGGCTCAGATTAATTGACGAAACAGGGCGCAACATCCTGTATAAAGAGATAGACACCGCCGAACTTCGCTTTAATTTCTATGCCTGCTTTACCTATCTGCGTTTGCTTGAAACAGACGAACCGCAGTTGATGAAAATGCTCACCGGAAACAACATCCGCAGTATTTTTATTTTTGGGCGGAAAGATGTAATGTACCCGCCATCCATTGGCAAAGCGTTCTTCGCTAAGTTTAAACAAGCCGAAATTGTTATTTTAGAGGCCGATCATGAAATGATCAACCAGAATTTTGTTAATACATTATCAGGGCTATTGTTATGATCATTAAATCAAAACCGGTATCACCCTTTATATTTAAACTGGGCACCGCAATTATCGGCCTGGTATTTAAACGTAAATGTAATAAGCTGGTTATTGAACCATTCGAGATCAAACCCGACCATTCTTATATACTGATGTGCAACCATTTCAGCTTTTGGGACGGATTTTGGGCAGCGTGCTTATGCCGTAAGATCTTCTTTAAAAAAGGCGGGATGCAGCGGCTCTATATCATGTCGGTAAAGAAGCAGATGGAGAAAAATAAAATATTGCGGTATATGGGTAGCTTCTCCGTTGAACCGGGCAAACGCTCCATTACCGAATCATTTGATTATATCTCCGAAGTACTCAGCCAACCGGGCAACCTGCTACTATTTTATCCGCAGGGGAACCTGGAGAGTGCATTTATCCGGCACATTAAGTTTGATGAGGGGCTATACGAGATCGTAACGCGCATTACCGGTAATTGCCAGTTAGTATGGAGCAGCAACCTGGTGGAATTTTATGAAAGTTTTAAGCCATCCATTTATTCGCAGATGCTGGATTGCGGCACCAATCACGATTTTGATTTCGACGCCTTAAAGCAAAAAGTAAACACCTTCCATCTCGAAAGTATTAAGAAACTGGTACGCTATACCAACGAACCAAAAGAAGGTATGAGCCTTTAACGGTGGATACGCTCCAGGCTCTCTTTAGCCTGTGTTTCTATACTGGTTTGGTATTCGTGGTTTTTCATGTTTATGGCCTGGTGATAGTAATTCGCCGCCATGTTGTAATCCTTTATATATTCATAAATACCACCAACACTTAACGCCGCGTTGGCCGCATAGTAATAAGTGCTGTTTTTACCCAGATCAATTACACGCTGGTAGTTTTCAATTGCAGGATTAAACTTATTCAGCTTTTCATAAGCGCGGCCGCGATAATAACTGAGTAGTAATTTATCGCGCAGCAACGAAAAATCGCCTTCCTTTTTGTCCTTCAACTCCGCCAATGTCTTCTCATAATAGCCGCCATCAAAATACAGCCTTGCCCGCAGCAGGTCAATATCCGGGCGGGCGTCATTGGCTTCTTTTAGCGCCTGCTTATCTTTTTCGTCAATATCATAGCCCTTGGTGCGCGCCTGCTTCAAATAATAATCATACCTGGCTTCGTCGTTACGCAACAGGTAAAAATAGGCTACTTTGAGGTAGGAGTCTTTTATAAAATTGACGCCTTTATACTCGTCGATATATTTTAGCAGATACCGGTAAGCATCGCTATCCATCCTGCATAGTTTCGCACAACCGATAAGGTAATCTACCAATGGCAGGCTGGTATACTGATTTGCCCGTGGAATGGAAAGCAAACTGGCTATGGCTTCATCGTTATGACCGGTTTTGGAAGCTACATAGCCTTTCAGATAGGCTTTCAGTAAGCCTTTATTATTTAAACCGCCCAGATAACCCACCAGTTTATCATAATTATTCCGGTTATGCAGTACATCAATATCCGTGTAGCAGAGATAAAAAATTACCTCATCGTTGTAATAGCTGTATTTGCTGTTAGCTATTTGCGTACGCAGCCTTTCGAGCGTTGAAACACCGGATGCGATATTGCCGTCCATTCCGAGAAACCGTGCGAGCGTTTTCAGGTTTGATGGCAAAGCGCCAAAAATAACATTAATAAGCGCCAGGCTTTTCTGGTTGGGCAAAAAATCAGGGTATTTTTCGGCATTGTCCCTTAATAATCCTCTCGCCTTCTTCATGTCGTATGCTGAAGATGTATAATCGCCAAATTTGCCTTTTATCAGCCCCCATTGCAGGTAGATTTCGGCCTGCGAGAATAAATAATAGGGGGAGCTATCCGGCATATTATCCAGCTGATCCACACGATCAGATTTTCTGGATTTCAACCGGTCATAATCATGCTTATTGTCAGAAGTTAGCAAGCTGATATAATCCACATAGTTATCCAGCAGGATAGTAATACCATTTTGCGGGTTCAGCTTTTTTTCCTGTTGAATTATGGCGCGTGCATCATCCAGCCTGAAATCAAAAATGGCGTTATAAGCATCCAGGCAACGGCTATCAAAGGTATAATTTGCCTTTGCAGTGAGTGCAAAACCTGATAATATGAAGAGAAATAAGAGTTTCTTGTTCATTAAATAGAGGGTACGATTAAATCTTTCCGAAACGATAAGCAATATTTATGGATGCCCATTGATCGCCCAGGGCAGTACTCTTAACTTCCCTTGTACGTATAAAAGCAATATAGTTTACAGACCATCTGCGTGTAGCATATTGCACGCCAAACTGCTGTTGGTATACCAAATGGTAAATACCAAAAGTTACCGGGCCTTTATCCTTAAGGCCTAAACCGCCTTCAATAGTGGCATCATAACCCACATAATTTAACTGGGGCACAGTAAAAAAATAAAATTCGCGACCAATATTCTCATTCTTATCAGCAGTAACTCGGCTATTGGTCATTGCCGACTGAAAGAACTTGTTCAGCTTGCCAATCCTGAACTGCATAGCGGCACTTGCCCCGGTAAAGGTATTGCCCAGCCAAGCATCAGGGTTAAAAGCCATATCAAACCAGTTACCACTGGTACGGCACAAAAACATTTTATAGTCAAGGCGCAAATTTATACCAGGCGCGTTATTCAGCTGCCATTTCCACCCGCGTGTGGGATAAAGCCCCAAAAGTTTGTGAAAGCCATGCTGTATCTGCTCGCCCAACGCCATCGGGCCTATAGTACCGATTTCGGCATTAAATTTTAGGGTATTTTCATTTTTATAAAACCAGTTATATGAAATACCGCCAAACAAATAGGCGGTAAATGGCCTGTCCTCGTGCCACTCCTGGTAAACAAAAGGATTTTTTTGCGGGCCATCAAACGTGTCGGCCGTATAAGAGTTATAGATACGCTGGCCGCCTTCTATTTCGAATGTCTTTTTTACTATACTGCTATCTTTTATCTTATCGCGGCTTATGGAGTGGGTATATGTTGCCATATCGCCTGAAGTATAATACCTGTCGTGATTTGGATTAATATATTGGTCATTGTCATCCGTCACTGTTATCTGGTCTTTATAATTCTGGGCATACAAAGGTTGAATGCCGGCACTAATTAATATTGAGCATAATACTGTGGTTAGTAAAAAAGATCTCATTGTATATTTTTTGCAGATGTAAAGGTTTTAAAGATTGCCTGTAAATTGTAAAACGCAGCCAAATGTATCATTTTATCAGGTATTAACATGTTTTAAGAAGACATTGTTTACTGGTCAGTATGCATTAAGCCAGCTATTTTAGGATGACATACTATGCCGATTAATCAGTGAGGCATAAGACAAGCTTAACTAACCACTTCAGCCACAACAAATGTACTGCCGCCTACAAAAACAAGATCATCCTGATTTGCGCTCTTTTTTGCAGCTGATAGTGCCTCGGTTACGGAATTGTAAACCTTTCCGTTCAGACAAAAGCTTTCTGCCTTTTCCTTTAAGCTTTCGGCTTCTAACCCGCGTGGAATATCCGGCTTACAGAAATAATACACAGCATCCTTTGGCAATATATCCAATACCTTGTTGCTATCCTTATCATTTACCATACCAATCACAAAATGGAGTTGTTTATACGGTATTGATGATATGCTTTTGAGCACCTCTTGTATGCCATCAGGGTTATGGCCGGTATCGCAAATGGTGAGTGGGTTATGGTTCAGTATTTCCCAGCGGCCATGTAAGCCGGTTAAGGCTTTCACCTGTTTAAGTGCAGTTTTAATATGTTCATCTGTAATATTAAAGCCCTGCCTGCGCAATTCTTCAATAGCCGACAGTACTGCCTTTACATTTTTAAGCTGATAGGAACCGGTAAGGTCTAATTCCAGGTTTAATTCTTTATGGGTACCGTCCTGCTTCTGAGCTTTCAACGCTAACAAATCATCACCTTTTGCCTTTAATCTTTCACCATTTACCTCCAACTCCCATTCATCGCAAGCAAAAGTGATATCGGCTTCTTCCTTTGCTGCTTTCTGCATAAAAACAGCGGCAACCTCTACCTGAAATTCACTTATAACAACCGGAACTTCCGGTTTAATAATGCCCGCTTTTTCGCCCGCTATCAGTTGCAGGGTACTGCCCAGGATGTTCATGTGATCCCACCCGATATTGGTGATAACCGACAGCAATGGCGTGATCACATTGGTAGAATCGAGCCTTCCGCCCAAGCCAACCTCAATAATAGCAATATCGACGTGCTCTTTTGCAAAAACATCAAATGCCAGCCCAACGGTCATTTCGAAAAATGAAGGCTGTATCTCTTCAAAGTCCTGCTGATGCCTGGCTACAAACTCAACCACCGTTTGTTCGGTGATCATTTCGCCATTAATGCGGATACGCTCGCGGAAATCGCGAAGGTGCGGAGAAGTATATAAGCCGGTTTTATAGCCTGCGGTTTGTAATATAGCAGCCAGCATGTGCGAGGTGGATCCCTTGCCGTTTGTACCGCCAATGTGTACGCTCTTGAACTTATCTTGCGGGTCACCAAGCAACTTGCACAAGGCTATGGTATTATCCAGTCCGGCTTTAATAGCCGCCGGGCCCACGCGTGTAAACATGGGCAACTGGTTATAAAGATATTGCAGTGTTTCGGCGTAATCCATCGCCATAAATTTTATTGAACAACAAGCGCCTGGAATAATCTTGGGTGCCAGCTCTCTTTAAATGGCACTTCCCATTTGGTTTCCAGTTCGGCAAGGTTTTGTACCAGGTTATTAAATACAATGGTATTGCTATTGATGGTGCCTTGCTTCAAAAGCTCTTCAAATTCAGAGCGATCAACAGCAAGCACTTCATCACCGCTGCGGTAAGCAAGGTTAAACCTATCGAACAGGTTAATGCCATACTCCTCCTCCGCCTGGTGCAGAAAGTTCACAGATTTATCAATAGAACAACCGCTGGCGCCGGCCTGGCTTTCGTCTACTATCAGTACAATAAAACGATTGTAACGAATTTCGGCCCCAGCCTTTAACTGATGATTGTGCGCAGTCCAACCGGCAGTAAAATTATTTAACTGCTGTTGCAACTTGTTTGCTTCAGCATCGTTTAACTTACGATTGGATTGATAAATCCACACCCTCGAATTTTGTGAAAATTGCATACGCAAATTTAGCAATTTATTAACTTTGAAAAGCGCTTGTGTTGTCATGATCAGATCAGTTCTGCAAAAACCTAAAAAATACTGGTTCCTTACGGGGCTGATCCTGCTCGCCCTGCTGCATTTAAGCTTCACCGTCAACACTGATGAACAGCAATTGCTCGACTGGAGCAATAAATGTTTTTTTGAATCGTACGACCCCTCCGGCGATGCCAAACTTAAAAAATGGGATTTGGTGCTTACCAACGATGCTTTCATCCGCCTGCGTAAAACCTACCAGAACGGCAAACAGGAATATTTCTCTTTTCAATTGCACCGGCTGGACAATATGAACTATACCGGTACTGCCGACGAGGGCACGCTGCAATTTAAAACAGTGGCCGACGACATTATTGTACAAACCTATAACGACCGCAACGGGGACATTGACAGCATGGCTACGCAACTTGATATCCCGGTAAAAAACATGCAGCCCGAACGCCTCGACAGCCTGAAAATGGTAATTAATTACTTCAAAAGCAAAGAATTATAGCCAAGATTTATTCAAAAAAAGCCTTGTATTGGGCGATAATTTTACTACTTTCGGGTATGCGCCGCCGTGGCGACAAATCTGCTATTCCCATAAAACCAAATCTACATATCATGAAAAAAGTAAACATTATCTACTGGATCTTCACCGGCTTATTAATATTGCTGATGGCATTTTCAGCTATTGGAAGTTTTTTACCACCAAGCCGTGAGGCTGCTGCTATGATGGCACAGCTGGGCTATCCGGCTTATGTGGTAAAAATGCTGGCTGTTGCCAAAATTTTAGGAATTATCGCACTATTGGTTCCGGGTTTCCCCAAAATAAAAGAGTGGGCTTATGCAGGCTTTACTTTTGACCTATTGGGAGCCACCATTTCATTTATTATCACCGGCTCTTCGGTTATGGCATGGGCGCCAATGTTGATATGGATTGCATTTATCGTCCTCTCCTATATCTACTGGCACAAAAAATTAAAATTACAGGGACTGGAGTCTTAAACCCGCTGTGTGATTGATTTTAAGCGCAGCGGACACTGAGAATTATACACAGCGATCACAAAAGTTTTATTTGTGATCGCTGTTTTACTATAGTCCGTTTGCCCGGGCCGTTATCTCGGCAATGTCCAGCACCTTTATCTCCTGCTCTTTGTTGGAGTGTTTTACGCCGTCGCTTAACATGGTCATACAGAAAGGGCAGGCCGCTGCTACCACTTGTGCTTTGCTTTCCAGTACATCCACCATACGTTCCATATTGATGTCTTTGTTACCTTTCTCCGGTTCTTTGAACATTTGCGCACCGCCCGCGCCGCAGCAGAGGCCATTAGAGCGGCAGCGTTTCATCTCCACCAGGTCGGCATCCAAAACCTCTAAAGCTTTGCGCGGGGCCTCGTAAACGTCATTGCCGCGACCGAGATAGCAGGGATCATGATAGGTAATGCGCTTGCCTTTGAAACTTTCACCGCCTTCGGCCTTTAGTTTGCCTTCATCAATCAATTGCTGTATAAGCTGCGAGTGATGAATCACCTCGTAATTACCGCCTAAACCCGGATATTCGTTCTTAATGGTATTAAAACAATGCGGGCAGCCTGTAACAATCTTTTTTATATTATAAGCATTAAGCAGCTCAATATTCACCATAGCCTGCATCTGAAACAGGAACTCATTCCCTGCACGCTTGGCAGGGTCGCCGGTGCAGCTCTCTTCCGTACCCAGTACTGCAAAGCTTATGCCCACATATTGCAGTATCTTGCAAATATCGCGCGTAATACGCTGCGCACGTTCGTCAAAGCTTCCGGCGCAACCAACCCAAAACAATATTTCAGGCTCTTTACCCGCGGCCATCATCTCGGCCATGGTGGGAACAGTTAATTCGGATTTCGGATTTTCCATTTCGGATTGGTTTTAAAACTGCTACTATCTATTACCACTATTTATCCAGTTCGCCCTATCGGCTTGCGCGTATTTCCATGGGGCACCATTATTCTCTACATTGCCGAACATGTTGTTTAAGCTTGCAGGCGCCTGCGACTCTTCCATTACCAGGTAACGGCGCATTTCGGTAATAATCTCTAACGGATTAATGTTTACCGGACATGCTTCAGTACAGGCATTGCAACTGGTGCAGGCCCATAATTCTTCGCGGGTGATGTAGGTGTCGAGTAATGTTTTGCCGTCGTTATGGTCTTTGCCGAATTTATCGATATTATTGCCAACCACGGTTATCCTGTCGCGCGTGTCCATCATAATATTTAGTGGCGAAAACAACTTGCCGGTGATGTTCGCGGGGCACACTGATGTACATCTGCCGCATTCGGTGCAGGTATACGCCTCCATCATATTTTTCCAGGTGAGGTCGGTTACATCCTTCGCGCCAAAACGACTTATCTCGGTTGCAGGTGGCGTGAATGTTGGGTCGAGCATAGCCTTTACCTCATTGGTAACCGACGCCATATTGGTGAACTTCCCTTTTGGGTTGAGATTGGAATAATACGTATTCGGGAAAGCCAGCAGGATATGAAAATGCTTGGAATAAGGCAGATAATTAAGGAAAGCCAATATCCCGATAATGTGGAACCACCAGCAACCACGTTCTATCATTACCAATGCCCGCGCATTATCCGGCAAGAGCGGCGACAACAAACTACTTACCGGAAAATTACCGGCTTTTATATATTCGCCAAAATTGAGCAGTTGTAATTTCTGATCGGCGGCATTCATGGTGAGGAATGCCGTCATTAGCAGTATTTCTATGGTGAGTATATAATTCGCATCAGAACGCGGCCATGCAGTCATTTCAACCCCGGTAAAGCGCTTTAAATGAATAATATTTCTGCGGATGAGGAAAACCACGCAGGCAATCAGCACCAATATGGCCAGTATCTCAAAACCGCCGATCAGCAGGTCATATAATCCGCCCAGCACTTTGGAAAAAACGCGGTGCGAACCAAATACGCCGTCTATCATAATCTCCATCACCTCAAGATTGATGATCACAAAGCCTACATAGATAAAAAAGTGCATTATTGCCGCTACCGGGCGTTTAACCATTTTACTTTGGCCGAAAGCAACCTTCAGCATCGTTTTCCAACGTTCGCCGGGATTATCGGAGCGATCAGCGTCCCTGCCCAATAATATGTTTCGCCGTATTTTTCCCGCGTTCTTACTAAACAGGTAAATGGCCGCAATAAGGATGATGATAAAAACGACTTGTCCAATCATTATGCATGCATAGTATTTTTCAAATATAGATAATTGGCGGATTTGGCAAACAAATACAGTCCAAATAAATATCTTCCACTGTAAATCAATCTATTAAAAGCTTTTTTACAAAAAAGTTTCAATAAACAAAAAAACACCTTACATTTGCAACCCCAACGGGATGGTATCATAGCTCAGTTGGTAGAGCAAAGGACTGAAAATCCTTGTGTCGCTGGTTCGATTCCAGCTGATACCACAAAAAAGACCACGTGGTCAATTTAAATTTAAAAGCCTTCAGGTTAATTTCTGAGGGCTTTTTGCTTCAATAGCTATTCATTTGCGTGCCGGTTCTTCCACTCCACAACCTTGAATCCGGTTACAATTGAATCTTCATCAAAACCTATGGATAGGTATTTACCAGATTTAGGATCGAGATATCCAAAATTTACAATGATATCATATCTTAGACTATCTTTTACATCTCCGTAATTTTCCGGCTCACCCAACGAATCAATTAGCTGACGATAAGTGAGTCCCTTGATTTTATGATGTTGAATTAAATCTGGCAACATGGCTTCTCGATAAGGATACGATTCTAAATCACCTACCGAATCCCATTGAGGCTTATTGAATTTTATTTTATCAAAAAGTGTATTGTTACAAGCAAATAATGTAATTAAAAATATAAAAAGAAAAATAACGATTGCAAATGATTTGAATTCCATGAGTTGATCCAGCATTTATATCTTTAAAAATACTACATTAATACCTTCCTGCCAATAACCCACTCTGCACTAATACTACTTCCGTCCGATTATTGTAATTTCATCTCCCGGCGACTTCGGCATGCTGAAAATCTAACTATACTTGTTAACGTATCAGAACACCATTCAACAAAAAATAAAACCATGGCAACAATTAAGGCAAGTATTGAAACAGAACTTTACAAGATAGAGATCAAATCGCCAACGGGCAACGTTGTTTTTGCCGATGAGCCGCTGGAAAAAGGCGGACAGGATAAGGGCTTTTCTCCCAAAGAGTTATTGGCATCATCGCTCGGCGCGTGTACCTGTGCCACCGTACGCATGTATGCCGACCGCAAAGCCTGGAGCCTGGAAAAGGTAGACGCGGAGGTTGAGCTTATTGAAGAAGCGGGCCAAACCAGGTTTATCCGGAAGATACAACTTACCGGCGATCTTACTGAGGAACAGCGCACCAGGCTATTAACCGTTGCCAATGCCTGCCCTATTCATAAAATATTATCGCATACTATCGTTATTGATACGGAATTGGTATAATAACCATAGCACCTAATTAAATTAATAAAGCGCATCAAAGGCAGAAATTTACCGTATGTTGCTCTTTATCTTAACATCCGCTATACTTAACGGATAATTGTAACAAACCCGCTCAGCTTTTGCGTATTGTTTTTTAGCGAAATGATATAGTAATAGGTTGCTGATGGTAACGGTTTGCCATTCACGCTTCCGTCCCACGGCATATAATACCCTTTGCTTTGATATACCAATGTTCCGTAACGGTTAAATACTTTCATTAGCATTGATGCATCTGTTTCAGCACCGGCAATATTCCACTTATCATTTATGCCATCGTTATTCGGCGTAAAAGCATTGGGTACTATAATATCAGTTGGATATACAATCAATGATTGTTGCACGCTTGCAGGCTCATAATCAGCATCACCCTCCTGGCTGGCAATTATAATTACATTACCGGGTTTCAGAATCTGCACTTCATTGTTGTTGATAATATTGGCGATAGTTGGATCGCTGCTGCTAAATGTGATTGGCAAGCCCGATGTGGATGTAGCTGCCAATAAAAAATCCGGATCGCCTACTTTTTTTGATGGCAAGGAGGCAAAGGTTACCGTTTGCGCCGCTTTGCTAATGGTTAATGTACCTGCAACGTAACTGATTGTGTAATTTGGAGATTGCGCCATACTTACCGAGATTAAATATGGGCCTGGCGCAGATTGTGTATTGGCTGTTGTAGAAGCGAAAGGCTGAGTAGTTAGATTTGCCAGTATTTCGCCATACACAAAGCCTTGAGCGGAAACTGTAAAGGTGGGATTAGGCTGCCCGTATACCCTTTCCTGGTTGTCGGCAATTATAGTTAAAGGTGCGGGGTTAACAATAAGTGTTTGCGTAACCGGATTTGCATCCAGGTATTGCGAATTCCCGGGCTGAGAGACCGTAATTGTACAACTGCCACTTCCGGTAATATGTATTTTGCCGTTTTGCGAAACCGATGCGATGTTATTATTGCTGCTTGTATAGGAAAAAGGCAAACTACTGTTTGTACTGCTTGCAGTTATGTTAAAATCTGCATCGCCATAGGTTTTAACCGGTAAAGGCAGGAAGGTTATGCTTTGTACAACTGCATCAACAACAGCTATGTTAATTGTGGTTGTACTGCTACCATAACCATTGTAAGCGGTGACTGTATAGTTAGTTGCCGGCGAAATAACTGTTGGGGTACCACTTATTGTTCCATTTGTTTCATCAAATATCATTCCGGCCGGCAAACCAGGGCTGATTGTATATCCGCTTAATGATATTTTCCGAATATCGCTATTTTGATTATCAGCAATTAGTAAATTACTGCCATCAGTTCCGATGCCATAAGGGAAGGAGAATTGGGCGGCCCTCCCAACACCATCTACATCTCCGTAGTTAGTGTAACTACCATTGGGCGAACCTGCTATGGTTGTAACAACACCCGCCAGGGTAATTTTACGTATTACCTGATTAAATGGATCGCCTACATATAAGTTACCGCCGCTCATGGTTATAGCAGAAGGGAAAGAAAAACTTGCAGTTGTACCAGTACCATCTGCTTTGCCTTGTGCACCACTTCCGGCAAGAGTGGTTACTACGCCTGCCGGAGTAATTTTTCTTATTTTATTATTTCCACCATCGGCTACATATAAATTACCATTCGCATCTACAGTTACATCGTTGGGCTGGCTAAAAGTTGCCATAGAGCCGGTTCCATCTGCTGAGCCATAATTACCGTTACCGGCTACAGTACTTACCATGCCTGTGGGTGTTATTTTACGGATCATATTATTAAACTCATCAGCTACATACAAGTTTCCAGAAGCATCTATCCCAATTCCACAAGGGGTCTGGAAACTTGCAGCCGCACCCTGGCCATTAGCAGCCCCCTGCAAACCATTACCAGCAAGAGTAGTTACCACGCCCGACGGCGTTATTTTTCTGATCATGTTGTTATTTGAGTCGGTTACATATACATTCCCGGCGGCATCGGTTATTATTCCTAACAAATACCTGAATGTTGCCGCTGTACCTGTTCCGTCAGCCGAACCAAGTGCACCACTTCCGGCAAAAGTTGTCACAACGCCTGCCGGAGTAATTTTTCTTACAACATTATTATCATCAACCACATAAATATTTCCGGATAGATCTGCAGTTGCATCCCGCGGCTGATAAAAGCTTGCTGTTGTTAATGTGCCGTTTGCAAAGCCGGGGTGATGCGTCCCCGCAACTGTTGAAACATAATCGAAGACACCAGGCGGAACAGGCCCCCCAGTATTTTGAGGAGACAATGGAGTTATAGTTGAATTTATCCGGTATATCTGAGGCGTAATATAACTTATGGACGGCGCTTGCGACTTTGCTTTTAAATCGACTAATAGAAAGATTAGAAAAAGCGAGTAATAGAATTTCAATTATTGGGCTTAGTTTAAATTAGGCGTAGTAAATATAATATTCTTTGCCCAAATACTCCCAATCTACGGTTAGTGTTTAGTTAATAAATTTTATGATTCTTCTACAGGCAGCGAAAAATAAAAGGTGGTTCCCTTGTCTGGCTCGCTTTCTGCCCAGATGTCGCCGCCATGCCGTTTAATGATTTCCGCACATAGGTAGAGGCCTATCCCAAAACCGGAAATGTGGCGTGTATTATTGGTTTCCACACGGTAGTACCGGTCGAAGATATGCGCCAGGTCCTCCGACTTAATTCCCATGCCTTCATCCTTTACACTTACCACTATCATATTGTCCTTAATCTTACAGCGTATATCGATCAACCGCCCTTTAGGCGAATATTTTACCGCATTGCTGATAAGATTAGAAATAACAGAACTGATCTTGTCACGATCTGCGTTGACAATAACATTATCGCATTCTTCCATGCTAAACGTGTGGCTGGTTACTATTAGCCGGGCCTCATCTAATAATTCTCTTAATAATTGCCCAAGATCAAAGGGCTCTTTTTCTAACAGCAACTTACCCGCTTCGAGACGCGAAACATTAAGGAAGCCGTTAATCATGGCCGCCATTCGTCTTGCTTGCTGATTAGCCTTTGCCAGTGCATTGATAAGGAACTGCTCGCCATCTTGACCAATTTTTTTTTGCGTTACCTGTATAATTGCAGCCAACGAGGTAAGCGGTGTCCTGAGTTCATGGCTCACCATGCCAATGAAATCATTCTTACGTTGCTCCTCCTGCTTTTTCGCGGTAATATCCCGTGCAATTTTCGATAAACCGATGATCTGGCCCTGCTTGTCCTTAAGGGGAGAAATGGTCAGAGAAACATCCAGCAGCCTGCCATCTTTAGTTTGCCTTATAGTTTCATAATGATCAACCCGTTCGCCGGCACCTAAGCGCGCAAGAATACGAGGTTCCTCATCCTGCCTGTCTTCCGGAATGATCGTATAAATACTCTTTCCGATCATTTCCTCTTCTGTATATCCAAACATCCGTTCGGCAGCAGCATTCCAGCTGGTAATCATCCCTTCCAATGTTTTGCTGATGATCGCATCATCCGAAGTCTCAACAATGGATGCAAGTTTTACGCTTTTTTCTTCAGCCTGTTTAATCTCTGTAATATCTAAAGCAATAACAAGGCCCGACTCTACCCTGCCATCATCATCTTTAAGCGGCACAAAATGAATAAGATAGCATTCACCAGTTTCTGTTTTTTGTTCGACAGAAAATTTTTCACCAGACATAACCCTTTCAAATAAATGTCTGGAAGCTTCGTAACGCGCAGGTGAAATTTCTGACGGATGTTTGCCTTCGTAATTACGCCGGTCATAACCCATCTTCTCCATAATGTCGCCTTCAATAGTCACATACCGGTGCTCACGGTCAATTACAATAATTAACGAACCCGGAATGTTTAAAGAAATTGAACGGAATAGCTTTTCACTTCTTCGCAAACTTTCCTGCACGCTCAGCAATTCCTCGTTGGTAGAAGCGAGCTCTTCGTTGGCAGCGGCCAATTCCTCATTAGAAGCCACATATTCCTCATTTAAAGCACCCAATTCTTCGTTTATGGCTGTCAACTCCTCGTACAAAGCCTGTTCAGTATTTTCTAATATCCATACAGCGATATGAGCAACCTTGTTGTGGCCGTTCTTTAACGGTTTATAAACAAAAGTAGCCGGAATGGTTTCTTCCTTGTCATTATCTATCCTGATAATCGTTGCCTTATGATCCTGGTATGACCTACCTTCCAGTGCTATTTTTATAGCCGCCTCGTCGCCTGGCTTTGCAATAGTAAATATCTCCTGGTAAGATTTACCCGCCAGGTTATCATTAGGCCTGTTGATCAATTTAAGTAAATGAAGATTTGCGGTTTCAATTGTCAGGCTTTCTGCATGCAGTATACAAATGCCCACCGGTGCGTGAAGTATAACAGGATTTACCCCGCCCTCGTCAGTGATTTGCATAGATATGATTTCTTATCGGTAAATATAGTTAAATATCAATTAAATTTATTGTAATTTTTTATTTACTAATTATAAAACCCACTCTATTCAATGTGCGTCCAGAGTTAAATGCACTTAAAAGCGATATCCAATATTGCAACATTCAATGCGACGGCTATTTCCCTGCAATCTCATTTTAGCCGATAAAGATGATCATAAGTTGAGGCAAGCATAAAAAAAGGCGCCACCTGAATACCGGTGGCGCCTTTCCATTAAAATTGCTCTTATGTGAAAGCTATGCTTAGTAGCCGTTGTTCTGCGGATATGCAGGACCAGTCAGCACGTTATTGATCAAGCCCTGCGGAATTGGCCGGCGTGTATCAAAAGCCTGGATATTAGGCGCAGCTATTGCATTATACATTTTTACACGTCTAACCAGTTGCCCTGTTCTTACCAGGTCATACCAGCGACGAGGGTCTCCATAAAATTCACGGGTATACTCATCCAGAATCAAATCCATACCACATGGGCCAGAGCCAGCTGTAGTATTATTAGGAATAGCCAACTGTGCTAACTGCGCCGGCGTTAATGCCATAGCCGCTGCATTCGCCGCATTTGCGGCAGCCATGTTAGTAGCATTTACGCTAAACTGGTTTTTAGGCGTTAATTGCGCATCGGCAACGGTACGGTAAGCGGCACGTTGGCGGATAACATTTAATGAAGTGGCAGCCGCATTAATATTTCCCAGCATATAATTCGCTTCTGCATTCATCAAGTATACTTCTGAAAAGCGCATTAAAGTAATTGGACGGCTCGAAAAATCAAGTATGCCTGCACGTTTCGGGTCGTCAAATTTTTTAACCGTTGGGAAAATAGTATTGTTAAACTGTTTTGGCGTAACAATTAAACCTTTAAAAGCGTCACGCCGTGCCATGGTCACATCTTCACTTGGCATCAGGATAGCGGTATCGCCATCCGTTGGCACCTGAGATGATGTCAGGGATACGTTTGAGCATGGTACAAGCTGGCCTTTAGGTGTACCATCGCTCTTGGTTCCGGCAGCAACACTTTTATTGCAAATCCAGAAGGTTTGAAAAGTAGCATCATATCGCGAATCATGTACCTGGTCGGCAAATGCCTGCTGCATGGTATAAGGCGTATTAGGTGCGAGACGAACATACGGGCGGCCGTTGTATACATCGCGCAGCATTCCCGATTTGGCACTCATTTTTTGAGGAACGGCATCAATACCCGGAATGTCATCAATCCCTGTAGAAACATAATTGAAACGCGCCAGTACATAAAGCTGATTAATACCATACCCGCCCGACCCCTGCTGGGTGTAGCCGGAGTATTGAGGATCCGTGATACCATAATCAATGGCAAACATATTCTCCTTGCCATAGTCATTTGCAGGATTATTCACATCCCTGTAATCCTGCCAAAGGTCTAAACCATAAGTACCCTTATTTGCTATCAAAGCAGCTGTAAGGTCTGCGGCTTTCTGAAAATCGCCGCTTTGCGCAGCTTCAGTATACGCGCGGGTGAGATAAGCCTTAGCCAGATAAGCATTGGCTACAGCAGCCGTAGCTGTTTTACCTACCCCACCGGCCGAGAATGGGTTTGAGGAGGTAATAGTGTTTGGCAATCCGGCCGCGGCATCTGTAAAATCCTGGATGATCTGGTTATAAATATCTGTAAGCTTGGCAGGCGCATCTGCCGTAGTAGCCTTGGTAATAAAGGTTGTATGCAGCGGGATACCACTTTTTTGCGTTGCAGTAATCCCTCCGTAGGTTTGCACCAAAAGAAAATACAGCCAACCGCGTAAAAATTTGGCCTGCGCCACATATTGCGTTCTGGCGGTAGCATCAGTAATGGACGAGGCATACTGTAAAACGCCGTTAAGCGTATTTATATCTACATAAAAGCCCGTAATATCAGGGGTATTTGCTGAGTTAAGGCCATTATAGCTGTTGTAAATATTACCGTTTGTGCTTGAACTGCCGCCGGCAATATTTTCATCCGTGCCATCGTAAAAGTATACTATACCTTCGCCTCCAAATGCCCCCCTCAGATCAGCATACACACCGGTTACAGCAGCCTGAACGCCGCCAGCTGTGCTGAAATAATTGGGATAAAGCGCTGCCCTTGGCTGTTCAACCAACAACTTTTTACAGCCTGTTGTTGCTATTAATATTGCTGCACCTGCAACAATAAAGCTGGTTTTATTAAATATTTTCATATCTGCTTTTATTAGAATCTTGCATTAATACCAATTATAAAGTCGCGTGTCTCTCCGTTCTGGTTAAGACCTACGCCACGGAAAGGCGATCCGTAAGCATTATTAGGATCAAAACCCGCAATGTTACCCGCAGCCGATACTGAAGCCGGGGCTATAAGGTTGGAACCTACCACATTATAAGTGGATTCCGGATCAGGAACCGAGAAGCCGTGGTGCATGATCGGCGCATAAATGATAAACGGATTGGTAACGTTCACATATAAACGCAACGAGCTCATCCCAACATGCCTTGATATTGATGCGGGAAAGTTGTACCCAAGGTTTATACTTTTAGCTCTGATGAAAGAACCATCATAATACTGCAAGGTTGAGTAATAAGGGGCCTGGAACTGGGCATTGGGTTCAGGGAATGCGTTAGTTGGATTGTTAGGCGTCCAATAATCCAATACGGGCTGATTATGACGGCCGAGATTTAAAAATTGCCAGCCGTTAAGCGATGAATTGGATGAAGATACATACGGAACAATGGTTGTAAATTTCATTCGTCCATCTATCACAATGCTCAGATCGAAATTCTTGTATGCAAACCTGTTTGTCATACCGAAAGTATACTGGGGTTGGAAATTACCGATGATCTGATCATCTGCCGATGTAATCTTTCCATCGCCGTTTACATCCTGAATTTTGATCTGCCCGGGTTTTTGACCATAAACAGCAGCCTGTGCAGCTTCGCTGGTTTGCCAGATACCCAGTTTTCTCACATCATAAATAACACTTAGAGGCTGGCCCACAAATTCGCCCGCTCCAATATTTTGCTGTGCCCCATTAGGCAACGAAACAATGCGTTCCCGGTTGAAAGCCATGGTATAATCTGTTGTCCAGGTAAACCCACCTGCGTTTTGTAGATTTATACTGCTTAAGGTGATCTCCAGACCTTTGTCAGCTGAAGCGCCCAAGTTTGATACTTGTGAACTTGCGCCGTTTGTTACCGGTAGCTGATTAGGCAAAATTATACCTGTGGTTTTTTGCTGATATACTTCGATTGAACCATTAATGCGGCCTTTAAGTACAGCAAAATCCAACGCGAGATTGTATTCGCTTGTGCGTTGCCAGGTTAAATTGGTGTTTACCAGTGTTGTTACACGCACACCCTGTGCATCACCGGCAGATGTGCTGCCGTACTGATATTTTGACGAGCTTAACTGTCCTAGTGTTTCGTAAGGAAAGATAGTACTGGTGGTAGAGGTTATGCCGTAGCCGCCGCGCAATTTCAGGTTATCTATAAAGGTAAACTGCTTCATGAAGTTCTCATTGCTGATTACCCAGCCTAAGCCGATAGACGGATAGGTGGTATATTTATGACCTGTAGCCAGTGCCGAGTTACCGTCGGTAGTTACAGAAGCGGTTAAATCATACTTTGAATTAAAAGCATAGTTTAAACGGCCTATGTAGCTTATTAAACCC
Source organism: Mucilaginibacter sp. (assembly GCA_051953515.1). GTDB lineage: Bacteria > Bacteroidota > Bacteroidia > Sphingobacteriales > Sphingobacteriaceae > Mucilaginibacter. The sequence continues at coordinate 8,246 of JBQCIS010000320.1, read as the reverse complement.
TGCTCGGCATAGCTTCCGCTTACCGAACTGATAGTGCTGGCTAAACCAAGATTTTCGTTCCGTACTTCGTCAGACGGGATACCGGTAGCGCTAACACTGGAATTTTCCGTATGTTGCTTTTCTGTTCTGAATACCGCTACAAAATTGATGTGATGTTTACCAAAAAAGGTATTGTCATAGGTCAACAAATGTTCCTGAGCAAGCCTGTACTGGTAGTTATTGGTGGTGCTTGCATTGGTTTGCGCAATAGTAAGAATACCCCCACCGTTTATACCATTATACGTACCTTGTAACGACTGCGAGTAGTTGTAATTAGCAGTATAACGATAAGAAAGGTGATTTATAGGGGTAACCTCAGCATAAACGATATCGTTGTTTACGAAACCGCGGGTATAGTTGTAAAATTGATCCGGATTGCGGCCGGGAACCAATGGATTGAGGGTAGTTGCATCTATCTGGTCTGCTTCTGGCAGGATATCCAGCGAGCCATCAGGATTATAAGGATAAGTTAGAGGGCTCATGTAGCGTGCATTCTGTAATTGATCGCCGCCGCCTGCATTAATGGTACGCAGGGTTGTAAGTGTACTAAAGCCAAATTTAACGTACTTGTTGATCTTATGATCCAGCGTTGCATTAAGCGAATAGCGAGTTGTAGAATTATTAGGCTGAAGCGCGGTGCTGTAGCGCGAACCTACCCCTACTGTAAACTGTGTTTTTTCGGTTCCGCTTGCAACCCTTAAGCTCTGATCCCAGATTATCGCGTTTTTTTGCAGCAGGTCGGGCCAGTTTGTACTTACTCCGGCGGCTAAGGCTTTCTGTTCCGTGGCCGACAATGCATAAGGATTGGTTGAACCACTCCCTTGTAACACCGCACCCTGAAGAGCATCGGCCTGCAATTGTGCAAACTGTTGTCCGTTTAATAACTTAATACCGCCATCAGGTCTGCTTTGGCCAACATAGGAGTCATAAGAGGTAACGGTTTGGCCAACTCTGCCGCGATTAGTAGTAATTAACAATACGCCACCTGATGCACGTGAACCATAAATCGCAGTTGCAGAAGCGCCTTTAAGTACTTCCACGCTTTTAATATCATTTGGATCAATATTCTCTATGGAATTGTAAAAAGGCTGCCCATCCAACACGATCAGTGGCCCATCCGTTCCCGGTACTGCACCTATGGTGCGATTACCTCTGATATTAATAACAGGACCATTGCTGCTGTTAACAACGTCAAGACCGGCAACCCTGCCCTGAATCTGGGTAAATACGTTTGATGCCGGAACTTCTTGCAACGCTTTCGCATTAACACTCACCACAGTTCCGGTAACGTCTTGTCTTTTCAGGGTACCATAACCTACCACAACCACCTCATTGAGGTCCTTAGTGTTTTTTGCCATAGGGATGTTACCCATATTTTTGGTTTCGGACGTAATGCTTTTAACTACATCCACATAACCTAAAAAAGATATAGTAAGGCTTTGCGCATTTGCAGGGACTTTTATGCTAAAATCGCCATTTATATTAGCCGACGTAGCAATGCCCGTTCCGGTAACGTGTACAGTAGCGCCTACCAGCGGTTCGGATTTCTCGTCGACGATCCTGCCTGTTATGGTTCTGGATTGCGCGAATGCCGAAATGATTGACAGATTAAGAACTGCTATAAGCAGCAGCAATTTCCGCCATCTTAAATTTAAGAGTTGAAGTCTTTTCATACATATAGGTTTTATAATTTGAGTTTAAATTGATTAATGTCTCTCTCCTGTCCTTGACAGGAGGCTGAATTCTTCCTGAATTTTAGATAGGTGCCCTTCTCATTGCTTTTAATATGGTGTTAATGGTTAGTTTTTGAGCCACATTTTATCTTACCTGCTGTCATTCCGAATCCAATTGCAATCGATTTCATATTTATTGCCGAAAGACGTTTTATAGGATAATAAACAGCAGGAAAAAATTGGTTTATAAAAAATCACTTACTGTAACAAGAAAGTGATGGTTTTCAGAAGACCAATTTCAAAAGTTCGGGTTGAATAGTATAGCAGATATTGGTAAAAGTATGCTTCAAATGTTTAAAAGCGGCGCAATATGGTTCTAATCGCTAACGGGTTATGTTTAGCCTGTTTTATAAGATATATGAACTTAAAAATCAGCTTTAGCGCTATAAATCAATTATAAGAAAAGATGAAAAATCCAGGTATGGAGACAAATTATCATTAAAAAATATTCCTAAAAAAAGTGAAGACTTGAATGAGCAGGGGAAATACCAGGCTTAAAAGATAAAAACTGTGCTATAAAGGCTTAGAAAGCCTTAAAGGTTCTTAAATATATATGATTGGAATAGAAATCAATCGATTGCACTACCTTAATTTTTCCATTTAATTATTTGAGCAGATAATATTGCGCCTTCTAAGTATAAAGTGAAAGATAACTTATCTGTCTGAAAAGGTAAACCAGTTAAGATAGAGTTTTGCATCCTGCTTTCCCGAGTAAACAATCCTCAATTTATGAATGCCAGTAAGCGGCCTTATTGGCGAACTGATTGTATGATAGCTCTTGTCACCAGTCGGTTGCAGTTCTATAGAAGCGAATGGTCGCTGATAATCATCATCCGCATAAACTTCAATCCTGCCACCAGCCGGCGCAGCTACCTGCAGTTTGAGCTGCTTAAACGTCTTTTTAATATCTATCCTGTTAAATGTGACCGATGAATTAGCCACAGTAAATGCTACATCCAGGCCGGGCTTATCCGCAGGATCGGTGGTATTTACTACCCGGGCAATGTTTATATCATCGTATAGTTCGGCCTCTATCCTACTGTTCGCGGCAAATAAATTTGGCGGCCCTTGTCTTGTCTTCATCCTGAACCAATCAAAATCAACATAACCACCGGTTTGCTTCGTTGCATAATTAAACAGCGAAAAACGATTGCCGGTAAACATTTTCAGGTTAAACTTCATATACAGCGTATCACCTAACTGCCTGAAGTCAACATTGTTGAAGCTATAAGAAAATGTCACTCTGTCGCTCATTGTATTGGCAGATGCCTTGAGGTATAAATGATCGCTATTACCTATTTCAACGCTATCAATAATCTTACCATTATTCACCATTATGATATGTTTTGAATGCTCATCAGATCTGATACCGACAAAAGCATAAGGCAACTGCAATACACCCAGTCCGGCAATGTCACCATCCTTCATGTGACGAATATAGATGGACGTGGTAACTATGGAATACGGACCGAACATGCGCTGTGTTAGTGTGTTGCGGGCAAGTGTAAGATCAGGGACGACCTTTGCAGTTGTCAGCCTTAAAAAACCTTTTCGCGTGCTGAGCGACCAGCAGCTATCATCCGGGTTATGATTCCATGCCCATTGCATGCCAAGCATATTGCTATTGAATTCATCACTGGTGGGTAATAATTTTACAGGCCAGTTCTTGCCTACGTTTGGCTTACTACAGGTTACCACTGCCCTGCCATTCCTGCCTAAAATAGGCCAGCCATCAACCCAGGTTACCGGCTGCAGTGTTGGAACCCGGCCAACACCGCCTCGGTCCTGGAATATAATACTCCACCATTCACCTGTTTGGGTTTGTATGAGCGCTCCCTGATGTACGCCACGACCGGCCTGGTTCATATCATCCCTCAGTACGACCTTCTCCTCATACGGACCATAGATATTTTTAGAACGCAGCGATACCTGGTAGCCATCGGGCCCACCATAAGTTGCGTAGATGTAATAATAACCGTTTATTTTGTACATGTGGCTGCCTTCGAGCCCTTTCCGCTGCACTTTATCAAATATCACACTATCTTTACCAACGGGGGCCAAATTGGCATTTACCTCGGTTAAAGATAACTTTGAATAGCCGCTCACCACATACGTGCGGCCATCATCGTCAAAGAAAAGGCCTGCATCGTAAAACGCTTTTGGTAATTTATGAAGTTTCCATGGGCCCTCTGCCTTATCAGCAGTGCAGAGGAATCCGCCTTCATCCAGCGTGAGAAAAAGGATATAAAACTTACCATTATGATACCGGATACTGCTGGCCCATTGTCCGTGGCCGTAACGGGTACCGCCATTCATATCATAAGCAGGGTTTTGCTTAAAACGAGTAACAGCATTTGCTGCATACTCCCAATTTACCAGGTCTTTTGATTTTAATACCGGAACACCTGGGAAGAAATACATCGTTGTGCAAACCATATAATAGGTATCACCTACGCGTATCACATCATTATCCGGAAAGTCTGACCAGATAACGGGGTTTGTAAAAGTACCATCACCGTTATCGGATTGCTGCGCCTTAATTTTAGGGCAAAGCCCAAGTATCATTAATAAAACAGCGCTGCAGATAAAAAGGTGCCTGTTCATACACAAATGTATTTTTTTGCCCGATGTAATGGCAGTTGGTTATAAAATGGTTGTTTACAAATGTATTTATCTTCTACAATCGATTGCAAAACAGTTTAAGATACTTTTTGATTAAAACCACCAATAAATGTTCAAAAACACCCACATTTACAAAAATCCGTGCAAAACAGCAAATCACGAATTAGCATCGATCGCAATTTGAATAACTTTTGATAGATTTATTATAAAGTACTTTTTTACGCCTTCAGAGTAGATGAACGCACAATCAGCTTTGGTTTTATGCTGATGACTTTAGGTATCTTAACAGAATCTGATTTGGTAATTTCCTGAAAATACAGTTCGGCAATGGTTGTCCCCATCTGAAAGCTGAACTGATCTATGGTTGTGATAGACGGACTGGTAATTTCGGTGAACGGTTCGTTTGAGTAACCGCAGATACCCAGTTGCGATGGCACCTTAAAACCCATTTCAATAGCAACTTCATGTACACCTAATGCCGAGAAATCGGACGTTGATGCAAAAATAGCGTCTGGCGGCGTTGCCATGCCCAATAGCTGGCGGGTAGCTTTAGCACCCAGTTCCTGCGTCCATGCATTGGGTTTTATCAACTCATCCAGAATCGGTACATTATGTTTTTCCAGTGCGCGCAGGTAACCCGCCTTACGCTGCCTGAATATTTCAAGGTTCTGTGGCCCTTCCAGCAGGGCTATTCTTTTATACCCTTGTTTGAGCATGTGGCTCACCGCGTCAAACGAGGCCTGTTCATTGTCATTGATCACTTTCAGGCTTTCCACCTCTTCGGCAACACGGTCAAACTGGATCAATGTGATATTCTGATCCATAATCGATTGCAAATGCTTGAAGTCAGTAGTATCCACTGATAATGACATGATAATGCAGTTAACATGCTGGTTAATGAGCATGTTAATGCATTTCTTTTCCTTCTCATACGACTCGTCCGATTGACAAATAATTAAGTTGTGACCTTTTTTGTAGCTCACATTCTCAATGCCTGCTATCACATTCGAAAAAAAGTTCTGGTTGATACGCGGCACCACTACGCCTATCGTGGTGCTTTCGCCCTTCCGCAGGTTTGATGCCAGCGAGTTCTTCTTGTAGTTCAGCTCCTTCGCCGCCTGCAGAATGCGTTTCTTGGTTTTTTCGTTTACCGCCTTGTCATTCAGCGCACGCGAAACAGATGAAGGGGTTATACCAAGCTTTTCCGCGATATCATAAATGGTTGTCCTTTTTTTCGGATTCATATCAATTGTAAGAAGTAGGCGAAATTAGGGAATAAATCCCCAAAAGTATCATATTGTAATTCAGGTTGATAATATATCAAAATAATATGCTAAAACGAGCATCAGAATCCAATGGAATTTCCGCCGTCAACAGGTAACACTACGCCGGTAACATACTTGGCCGCGTCAGATGCCAGGTATAATATAGACTCGGCAACGTCCTTCGGTTCGCCCAATTTACCCATCGGCGTGCGAGACATTACCTTGTTCATGCGCTGAGGATCGCTGTTCAATGCCTTTGCAGACATTGCTGTAGCGATAAAACCCGGCGCCACGCAATTCACCCTGATGCCCGCAGGTGATAGCTCGGTAGCCATGGCGCGTGTCATCCCTTCAATGGCCGATTTGGTTGCCGTATATGCAATTACATAAGGAATGCCATATTGAGAACTCATGGAGCTGATATTAATAATGCTTCCTTTTCCCTTTGGCAGCATTACTTTTACCACTTCGCGGGTAATGGAAAATACCGCGTTGAGGTTGGTTTGAATGACCGACTTAAAATCATCATCCGTAACCTCAATAAACGGCTTTTTCATATTAATACCGGCATTGTTCACCAAAATATCCGGCACCCCGAATGTCGAAACAATTTCTCCGATCAGTTCGGGCAACCCTGTTGTATCCGAAAGGTCATATACCCGGTAAGCGCACAGGTTGCCCAGTTTTGCACTGGCTTCCTTCAGCTTATTTTCATCACGACCAATAATAACCGTTTGGATGCCGTTTTCTACAAAAGTTTCAGTTGTTGCAAAACCAATGCCCGAGCCGCCCCCGGTAACAATAGCCAGTTTTTTTGATTGATTCATTTTTATAAATAAGACTTTAACCGGCGGAAATATAGAACACAGAAATAACAAAAACGGTATTTATCTGCCTTGTTTTTACAGATAAAACATTTGTTCAATCAATTTCAACATTCATTTAATTCCGTTCGCTGTATTGTAAATATTATTGCCTTCATTAACCGGTTAAGCATATTAGCATGATGGCAAGAAATTATTCAGGCAATTATTTGTGCCACCATTTTAATGGCAGCTCAACCTGGTCTATAGAGCTAACCACCATATCGGGCTTAAAGGCATATTGCGAAAGTTGTTCTTTTGTAGAGATGCCGGATAATACCAATATGGTTTTATATCCCATTTGTGTACCGCCTTGTATGTCGGTTTCCATAGTGTCGCCGATAACGGTTGTTTCAGCAGTTTCCAGCCCTAAAAATTTACGGGCGGAACGCATCATAACCGGGCTTGGCTTACCGGTAACAAAAGCTTTGCGGCCTGTGGCTTCTTCTATCATGGCGGTAGTAGCCGCAATACCCAGGTTATTCCATCCCGGTTTTCGGGGTGATGGATCGCGGTTGGTAGCGATAAATTTAGAGCCGGCTAATATCATGTCTACAGCGCGCTGTACCATTTCGAGCGTAAAGTTGCGGCCTTCGCCCAACACCACAAACTCGGGGTCTGAATCCACCAGCGTGATGCCGTTATCATGCAAGCTGCTTAGCAAACCACCTTCGCCAAGCACATAGGCCGTACCGTTGGGGTTTTGGGCTGCCAGAAATTGCCCGGTTGCCATTGCGCTGGTATAAACATGTTTCGTCTCCACGTTTATGCCCAGGCGTTTCAATTTCCTGACCACCTCAAGCGGCGTGCGTTGGCTGTTGTTGGTCATGAAAGTAAAAGGGACATCGTTCTTTACCAGTGCATTTATAAAATTATCGGCGCCGTGGATCAGTTGTTCACCACTGTATATTACGCCGTCCATATCGATAAGCAAGCCTTGTTTCATTAGATATAATATGATTAAATGTATAATATGGCGAGTGATATACTAAAATATGAGTTTTAAAACCGCCGCGTATTAACTAAGCAATGTTAAAGATTATCGGTCTATAATTAGCTAAACAAGCTGTTAAGCTTGTGCAAAGTTTAAAATAAATAAGTTTTGTTACAATCGATTGTTTAAAATGATCTATTTAAAAATAGATGATAAGTCATTATTAAAGTTAATAAAATAAACCAAGGACATGATTATACATCAATATAAATTGCAATCGATTGAAATATTCATATTTTTGTTAACCCGACAATAAATACCAATTATAATTCCATTATGATCCCCAACCTGGAACAAACTTTCAGATGGTTCGGTCCGTCAGACCCTGTAACATTACGTGCCATTATGCAAACAGGCGCAACCGGCATTGTAACCGCACTACACCATATACCCTGCGGCGACGTATGGAGCAATGATGAGATAAACAACAGGAAAAATATTATTGAAGAAGCCGGATTGAAATGGTCGGTTGTAGAAAGCGTTAATATCCACGAAGAGATTAAGCTCGGCGGCCCGAACCGTGACCGGTACATCCAAAACTATATTGAAACGCTGAAAAACCTCGGCAACGCCGGTATAAAAGCAGTATGCTACAATTTCATGCCTGTGCTCGACTGGACGCGAACCGATCTGCAGTTCGCACTACCTAACGGCGCTACGGCATTGCGGTTGGACATGGTGGCGCTTGCCGCTTTTGATATTTACCTGCTTGAGCGCGAAGATGCCGACC